>URTS01000042.1 GCA_900550685.1 uncultured Oscillibacter sp.
CCGAGCTTCAGCGGGAGATCCGCAGGCAGGAGAAGGAACTGGCAGCCATGCGGAAGCGGAAAGCCGAACTGGATGCCATCTTCAAGAAGCTGTATGAGGACAGTGTGCTTAGCCGCATTACTACAGAGCAGTTCCAAATGCTCTCAAGCAGTTACACGGAGGAGCAGAATCAAATCGCCGCAGGTATCCCGCAGAAAGAAGCTGACATCCAACGCCTGCGGGAAACGGTGAGCGGGACGGATGGTTTCCTTGATAAAGCAAAGCGGTACACGGATATCACGGAGCTGACGCCGGAGCTGCTGCGGCTGTTTATTGAAAAAATCGTGGTTCACGAAAAAGAGGTAAAGTGGTCTAAGCACGCGCCCCAGACCGTGGAGATCTACTACAACGGCATTGGCTATGTCGGCAGTGGTCAGCAGGATGTGGAAGAAACGATGGAAGCACCGGAACCCCTACAAACCCAGGACACAGAGAAGCCCCGGCAGGCATCGTAAACACGATGACCTGCCGGGGTATCCCAGGAATCACTTGTTACCCCTGTGAGGGGGGAACAAATACACCTGGAGGTTTTTCAAATGAACAAGGTTACCAAGCTTCTCCCCGGCATGGTCCTGGCGCTGGCCATTGCCGTGGTTGCCAGACTCATCGAGGGTCTGGAGGAAACGGCCGGCGTCCATTTCATCGGCGCGTCCGTTATTGCCATGTTCCTGGGCATGGGCGTCAATGCGGTCCGCAAGCCGACAGCGGCCACCGCCCCCGGCATCAAGTTCACATCCAAAAAGATCCTCAAGTTTGCCATCATTCTCCTGGGCGCAAGCCTGAATATCCGCACGGTACTGACCGTTGGCCGCTTCTCCCTGACCGTCATGCTCTTCACGCTCGCCACCTGCTTCGGCCTTGGTGCGCTGATTGGCCGCGCACTGGGATTGAACTGGAAAACAAGCAGCCTGATCAATGCCGGCACGGGCATCTGCGGCGGCTCGGCCATCGCTGCCATCGCGCCGGTCATTGAGGCAACGGACATGGACATTGCCTACGGCCTGTCTGCGACGTTTCTCTTCGACACTGTGATGATCGTGGTATTCCCCCTGCTTGGCCGTGCGCTTGGGCTGTCCGACGCGGCCTTCGGCCTGTGGGCCGGTACAGCGGTGAACGACACCTCAAGCGTCGTTGCCACCGGCTATGCGTTCAGCGAGGCGGCCGGTGACTTCGCCACCATGGTCAAACTCACCCGGACGCTTGCCATCATCCCCGCCGTGCTGGTCTTTGCCGCCATCAGCCTGCATCTTAAAAAGAAGGAGCAGGCCAACAGCGAGGGCGTGCAGGTCAGCATCAAGTCCATCTTCCCCTGGTTCATTCTCGGCTTCCTCGCCATGTCCGCCCTCACGAGCCTCGGCCTGATCCCCGCCGCACTGGCCGCTGCACTCAAAAGCGTGAGCAAATTCCTCATGGTGGCCGCGCTGGCCGCCATTGGGCTGAACACGAATTTCAAGGCGCTCTGCCGTTCGGGAGCGAAGCCGATGCTCCACGGCTTCATTGTCTCCCTGCTTGTTGTGCTTGTTGCCATCGCGGTGGAATACGCCATCGGCGTTGCCCCCAGCGGAACGCTGTAAGTCCCGGGCCCTCGTACACTGGCCACCGCACGCTACTTAGCCGTTCCGGAGAGTATTTGGGCATCTGAAAATTCTGAACGGCATTTCGTCCAGCGGACAGTAAAAGAGTATAAGCTTATCACCGGGCAGCAGCTTGTGCTGCCCGGTGACAAGCTGGCGGGGGATATGCGCCATGTCGTTGTGCCGCCTTGATCCTGGAAAAGGGCATGAAAAGAGGACACTATCTGAAAAGATAGTGTCCTCTTTTGAACTGCTGCCTTGGGGGAATGTCAATATACCCCGTATTCGGTCAGAATATCGCTTACTTTGCGCTGATGTCAAAGGCGGCCACATCTGCCTTGGCGGCCTGCATGAAGATGTAGGTGTCGCAGGCGTAACCGATGAACTTGACGCCCAGGTCACGCCACTTCTTGCCGCCCTCCACTGTATCAGCGAAGCAGCCGATCTTCACGCCCTTGGCGCTGGCCTTGGCAATGATCTCCTTGATGGCGGCGACGACCTCGGGGTGGTCGATCTCGCCCACATGGCCCAGAGAGCTGGAGAGGTCATAGGGGCCCACAAACACAACGTCGATACCGGGAACGTCCAGGATCTCATCCAGGTTCTCAATGGCCTTCTTGCCCTCGGCCTGGAGGATGACCACGGTATCCTGGGCCTTGGAGAAGTACTCGCTGCCGGGCACGTCGCCGAAACCGGCGGAGCGGACGAAGCGGCAGGTGCCGCGGGTACCCACGGGGGAGAACTTGGCGGCGGACACGGCGGCCCGGGCCTGCTCAGCGGTGTCGATCTGGGGGATCATAACCGCGCCGGCGCCCACGTCCAGGGCCTGGTCGATCCAGATGTCGCTGCCACGGGGCACCCGGACCACCGGGCAGACACCGGTCACATTGGCGGCACGGATCAGGTTGGGCAGGGTCTGGAAGGTGGTGGTGCCGTGCTCCATATCCAGCAGCACGAAGTCATAGCCAGCCCGGCCGGCGGACTCCACCATGGCAGGGTCCGTGCAGATCATGAAGGGACCAAGTGCGCCGCGGTCAGAATCCATGGCTGCTTTAAACGTCTTGACGCTTTCCATTGTTGGCATATCCATATTGCATTTCTCCAATCGGTTAAAATAAGATATAAAATAATTGTATCACTTTCATCGGAAAAAGATAGAGCAAGGCTCCATACGGATACCGCGTCCGGCCTTATTCCAGGCCTGCGCCCTTCATGGCGGACAGAGCCCGGTCGGTGTACAGCTTGTAGAAGCCCTTTCTGGGCTCGCGGGGCAGAATGCCGGCCTTGGCACGCTCGGCCAGGACCTTGGTAGCCTCCTCAACGGTGCAGGGCACACCGTGGATACCGGTGAGGTTGATGGTGCGGTTTTCCACGCTGTAGGAGATCAGGTCGCCCTCTTCAATGAAGGCGATGGGGCCGCCTGCGGCAGCCTCGGGGCTGACATGGCCGATGGCCGCGCCGCGGGTGGCGCCGGAGAAGCGGCCGTCGGTGATGAGGGCCACGGAGCCGTTGATGCGCTCGTCGCAGACGATGGCCTCGGTGGTCATCAGCATTTCGGGCATGCCGCAGCCGCGGGGGCCCTCATAGCGGATAATGATGACCTCGCCGGGATTGATCTCATTGTTGACCACGGCGTCGTGGGCGTCCTCCTCATGGTTGAACACGCGGGCCTTGGCGTTGACCACTTCGCGCTGGTTCATGGCGCAGGCGGAATACTTCAGCACGCTGCCCTCAGGCGCGATGTTGCCCTTCAGGATGGCAACGGAGCCCTTTTCAGGGGCCTTTTCCACCGGGAAGATCACCTGATCCCGCTCCAGACCGTAGTTATGCAGGTAGCCCAGGTTCCGATCAAACCAGTTGTCCTTCTGCAGGTCCTCCAGGTTTTCACCCAGGGTCTTGCCGGTGGCGGTCATCACATCCAGATCCAGCATGTCCCGCAGCATCCACTGGACCATGGGCACACCGCCGGCGAACCAGAAGGATTCCGTCAGCTGGGTACCGGAGGGGTTGATGTTGCCCAGGTGGGGCACCTGATGGTTGATTTCGTCAAACAGTTCGATGGGGAGGTCATAGCCCAACTCTCTTGCGATGGAGGGCAGGTGAATGGTGGCGTTGGTGGAGCCGCCGAGGGCGCTGTGGACAATGATGGCGTTGCGGAAAGCCGCGGGGGTCAGGATCTTGGAGGGGGTGATGTCCTTTTCCACCAGTTCCATGATCTTCCGTCCGGCATAGCGGGCATACTGGAGAATGTCCCGCATGGTGGCGGGCACCAAAGCAGCGCCGGGCAGCGTCAGGCCCAGGGCCTCGGCCATGCACTGCATGGTGGAGGCGGTGCCCAGGAAGGTGCAGGCGCCCACAGAGGGGCAGCCGGTCAGCTTATAGTCCCGGATCTCCTGCTCCGTGATGGCGTCCTTACGCTTCTGGCGCAGGGAGATGTCACCGGCCACCAGGGAGGTGGTCATGTTGGGGCCGGGCCGCATGGAGCCGCCGGGCATGAAGATGGTGGGGATATTCATACGGGCAGCGGCCTTCAGGTGGGCGGGGATGGACTTGTCGCAGCTGGAGGCGAGGATCATGCCGTCCCAGGGCACAGCGGAGGCGTGGACCTCCACCATGTTGGCGATGGCCTCCCGGGAGGCCAGCACGACGTTCATGCCGTCATGGCCCTGGGCGCAGCCGTCGCAGATGTCCGTGGCGTAGTACTTGGCAGGCTTGCCGCCCTTTTCATACACGCCGTACACGGCCTGCTCCACCACCTGGTTGAGGTGGGTGCTGCCGGGATGAGAGTCACCGTAAACGCTTTCCACCATAATCTGGGGCTTCAGGATGTCCGTATCGTCCCAGCCGCTGCCCATTTCCAGGGCGTCAAACTGGGCCCACAGCATCCGATCATCATGGCTTCTTTGAATCATAAATCTTTCCTTTCTTCCAAATGCGGAATGTGATGAGCTAAAAGGGTAAAGCGGCCTGCCGCCTGCTGGAAGAGCAAGCAGCAGGCCGCCTATACGAAGACAGAGGGAAGCTGTGTCCTGTGGGATCAGAACAGGCCCACAGCGGCAGCAGCGCAGATCAGGACGAAGCAGCACACACCGGCCACTGCGTCAGGCAGGGTGATGTACTTGAAGCCCTGCTTCAGGTCCAGGTTGAAGAAACGGCTGATGACCCAGAAACCGGAGTTGTTGACGTGGTTGAAGATCATCGTGCCGGCGCCGATGGCCAGAACGGTGGCCACAGGGGTCAGGCCCAGGGTGGCCATCATGGGGCCAACCACACCGGCAGCGGTCATACCGCCAGTGGTCATGGAACCGACAGCGGTGAACATGATCGCACCGATCAGGAACGGGATCAGCAGGCCGGGAACGCCGGACTGCTCAATGAGACCGGCCAGGTCGTTGATAGCGGGGGCAGCCTTGATGACGGTGGCCAGAGCGCCGCCCATACCGGTGATGAGCAGAGCGGGCAGAGCCACTTCCAAGCCGCGGGCGATCCAGCTGTCCAGCACGACTTCGCGGAAGTTCTCAGGATCCTTATTGGTAACGTCCTTATTGCTTCTGCGGACGGAAGCCTTGTGGAAGGCAGCCAGCAGCATGGTGTAGATCACACCCAGGCCCAGGGCCACGATCTTGTCGCCGAAGATAGCGGTATAGGTGCGGATAGGAGCGTCCTCAGCAACTGCCATGTTGATAAAGGAGCTGCCGGCGATCAGAACAACGGGGATCAGAATGGTCAGGAAGGAGGCGAAGGTGCCGGGGATATCATCGCCGGTGATGAGGATGTCCTTCACGTCATTGGAAGAGGTCTCCTCGATCTTCGCAACGACCTCGGGGACGGGCTCAACAAACTCCTTGTCGGTCCACTTGCGCAGCACCAGCCAGGTCAGCAGGAAGGCAATCAGAGAGATCACAACGCCCCAGCCGATGACCAGGCCCAGGTCGGCGCCCAGCAGAATGGAAACAGCCAGAATACCGGGGGTGGGGGGGACCATGGCATGGGTCAGGTTCAGGCCGGTCTGGGTGAAAGCGGCCATCTTGCCCATGGAGATGTGCTTACGCTTGGAGAGGACGTTGGCAATGTTGGAGGTCAGGATGGTGGTGATATCGCCGAACACGGGAATGGAGACGATGTAGGCGGTCAGTGCGGGAGCCAGCTCCAGATTCTTGCCCCGGAACAGCTTGATGAAGAAGTTGGCAATGGCTTTGGCGGCGCCGGTATCCTGCACGCCCATGGCCAGGATGGCGCCCAGCATGATGGGGATACCCATGCTGCCGAGAGTGCCGCCGAAGCCGGAGGTGATCAGGCTCAGTACCTCTGTGAAGGAAAAGCCCTCCGGCTCAAAGCGGCCCAGAACCAGACCCATGAACAGGGCGCTGGCGAACAGTGCGAATGTGGGGTGAAGTTTGACCTTCATGATCAGAACCATCAGCAGGACAATGGTAACGATCAAGAGGATCAGGAATCCAGTTGCAGACATTTTCGAATACTACCTTTCTTTCATTGTTATTAACAGCACACAGTTGCGGATGTGCCGCGTAAAGCCGGCCCGGTATCCGGACCGGAAATACACTTTAGAAATGCTCGCGTGGTATCACGGCAGGACCTGTGTTCAATACTGGGTATCATATTCCCAGGGCTTGCCGCCGCAGAGACAGCCGCCGTCCACATGGTATGCCTGGCCCGTCATATAGGAGGAGGCATCGGACGCCAGCATGATGGCGATGCCCACCAGCTCCACCGGATCGCCGGGACGGCCCATGGCGATCCGCTCCCGCAGGTAGTCGCCCCGGGTGGGGTGGTCCCAGGTGACCTGGGTCAGCTCCGTGAGGATATGGCCGGGGCTGATGGCGTTGCAGCGGATGCCGTACTGGGCAAATTCCACTGCCATGGAGCGGGTCAGGGCGATGACGCCGCTTTTAGCCGCCCCATAAACGGAGCAGCCGCCCAGCATCCCGGTGTCATTGTGGGAGCCGATGTTGATGATGTTGCCGGATTTCCGCCGGTACATCTCCCGGGCCACCGCCTGACTCATAAAGAACACACCCTTGAGGTTCGTGTCCATGATACGGTCATAGGTCTCCGGAACAACATCCAGAAGCCCTTCCCGCTTGTTGATGCCTGCCACGTTGAACAGCACATCGATCTTGCCGTACTGCTGGACCACCTCATCCACACAGGCGCGGATGCTCTCCAGGTCGGCCACATCCAAGCGGTGGGCCGTAGCCCTGCCGCCGGCGGCTGTGATCTCGTCCGCCAGGGCCCGGCATTTTTCCAGGTTTCTGCCGCACAGGGCCACTTCGCCGCCTGCGGATGCCAGGCCGCGGCTGATGGCACTTCCGATGCCGCCCGCCGCGCCTGTGACCAGAATGGTTTTTCCTTCCAGGCCGAAAACGGAATGCAGATATGCGCCGGTATCCATAGCTGCTCCTCACTTTCGTCAAAATTTACACTTGCCTTTTGGCCGTTTATCCCATACTATCATCTTACCATCAGTTGATAAGGGCAGACACGCTTTCCGGCAGTCAAAATACCTGCAGGCACTGCTTCCACCCGCAAAAACCGTATTTGCCCTTGTTAATTGATGGTAACTGCCATCTTTCAGAAAGGGGACACTGCTGATGATCATTGATAAAATGGACTATATTTTCGCGATTGCGAAAGAACAAAACCTGACCCGCGCCGCCAAGCGGCTGTTTGTGGCGCAGTCTACGCTGACCATGTATCTCAACCGCGTGGAAAGCGAACTGGGCATCAAGCTGTTTGACCGCTCCAAAACGCCCATTCTGCCAACACCAGCGGGGGAACTGTGCATCGAGGAATTGAAAAAGATCCGGCAGATCGAAACAAGACTGTCCGCCAGGCTCCGGCAGATGGCCCATCCGGAGGAGACGCTGAATGTGGGGATCGGCCTGATGCACAGTGCCGCCTGGATGCCGCGGCTGCTGCCTCTTTTCCATGAGCTCTATCCCGATGTGAGCATCAACCTGATCGAGCAGGGCGATGAACTGCTGCTGCAAAGCTTGCAGGCTGACGACGCGGATGTTGTGATCGGCGGTATGCCGGCGGGAAATCAGGACACTGCGGTGAATCTGGCCCTGGAACAGCTTCTGCTGATCGTTCCCCGGGCATTTAATTTGGTCCCGCCCTGGGCCTACGCAGGCAACTCCTGCGAAAACCCTTACGAGATCACGCCCAATCAGCTGCAGGGGCTTCCGCTGATCCTGCCGTCCACCGCCAATGACATCGGCGGCATCACCAAGCAGGCCCTGGAGCACTTCAACATCCGGCCGAAATCCGTGACCACCGTCAGTTCCATGCAGACCGCTGCCATGCTGGTGGCCCAGGACATGGGCTATCTGTTTACCAGCCCGGTATTTTTAAACATGCAGACGGACCAACTGGCATCCGAGATCGTCTACTGTACCATGCAGGGGATTCCGGACACCCGGAAGATCGTGGCCGTTTATCACCCGGACTCGTGCAAAAAGGATATGATCCTGCAATTCCTGGAACTGCTGCGCACGGCCGTTTTTTCAGACCAGCCGGGGCTGTTTCCCATCAGCGGCTGAAGCGGTGCCCGCGCGGGCGCGTATCCTTTTTATGCGACAAGTATAGCGAGTCTGATTTGGAAAATAAAATCAAATGTATTGATAAAACCTTCAATCCTGTCGATATTTGCCGTTTTTTACAATTTTGGCGGGATGCACCTGCCAAAAATGCTGTCAGTGTGTGAAAACATTATCAATTGAAATTATTGTTTATTCAAAAATTGCTTTTTGGGCCTGAAGTAAACGGTTTCGCTGCCCTGGAAGGTACTGGCGCTTCCCCTTCTTTGAGCGCGGAAAAAACGTGCCGGAATGAAGGAACACCCAGGCTGAATGACCGCGGCAGGCGGCAGGTTTGCCGACGGTGGATGGCGCAGACTTCACGGCGAAGTGCTGATTGGCAAATGCAGTAATAGTTGAACTAGGAGCATTTAAAAATGATATGCAATATCCAAAAAGTAGAAACAAAACGTAAATACTGCACATTCAAAATGAGCGGCGATTCCCATTGCAGTCGTTGGAAAACGCATTTACGGTACCGGGATGGAAGCATTTGAAATATATAAAGATGATGATCTACAGTACACTTTGAAACAGACCAATATCATAAAGCAGTTTATATCAACCGTGCCGCTTATTGGCTGCTTCTATACGAATCCGTTCCACTTTTATCGCAATGATGAAAAATGTGGTGATGTTGATTCTAAAATATTGCTTCTGGGCAAGGGCTATTCTCGTTTCACTTTGAAGACGTCTGCTATCGCATAATCATTCATTCTAATGGGGTACATTCTGCATTAAAGGATGGGAAGCAAGTGGCATTGTATAGGCGCTCGGGAAAAGGAGACTATTCTGTCCTTTTTTCGGCAAAGAATTTTTTTAAGCCGGACCTATTAATACTGTTTGCCGCATTTGTTGAAATGTTTTTGACGATTAATAGGCGGCCCGCGCTTGTTCTAAACGCAAACTACATTATAGGAGATCAATTTATCAATAATACACGGTGGACTCCCACAGATGAAGAATAGCTAAAATTACAACATGAACACAAAACCAGGACATCCAGCCGGATGTCCTGGTTTCTTCTGGTGTACGTTGACTTTACTGCACAGACCGTCCGCATACGGGGGCGGTCTGCATATTCAGGCTGGGTCCTTCCGGCTGCGGAAGCGCCGGATGGTCTCCGGCAGGTTTTCCTGGTGGAGCAGGGCGGGGTTGAAGCGCAGCAGGGCGAAGTTCAGGTTGAACAGAGAACCCACGCCTACAGCGGCAATGACGGTGCCCAGGCCCACCTGGCCACCCAGCCCCCAGCCGATGAACACGATGACCACCTCCACGGCGGCCCGGCACACCCCCACCGTCCGGTGGGTCCTGCGGGCCAGCACCACCATGAGGGCGTCCCGGGGACCGGAGCCCAGGGCGCTTTTCATATACATCCAGGTGCCCAGGGCCAGCAGCTCCATGCCGCCAAGCAGGGCAATGAGCCCCGCCCAGAAGCTTTTGAGTTGGGGGATCCAGCCCAGATACAGAAGAAGATCGATAAACACGGGGCAGATAAAAATATTGGCCAGGGTGCCTAGGCCGAAGCTTTCGCCGCAGAAAAAGGCAATGGCGATGACCGCTGCCCCCACAATAGCGGAAGCAGTGCCGAAGGTCATACCAAAGGTGAGAACCATGCCCTGCTGAAGCACGCTCCAGGGCTCCAGGCCGATGTTGGCCTGAAGCATCAGGGTGATGCCCACGGCGCTGACCAGCAGGCCGCCCAGAAGCAGGCCGGTCCTGCGGAGATATTCCCGAAGCATATGTACCTCCTGAATACGGGCGCACCCGTTTTTAAGGATAGAAGACGGACAGCGGGGGAGGCCCGCTGCCCGGTGCGTATTGGAAGGATGGTCAGGTCTGCCCGTTATAGGGGTTCTTGACCTGGGAGAGGTAGCGGTAAACGCTGGCCTGAGAGCAATGCAGGCTGGCGGCGGCGCTTTTTACCGCCCCTTTCAAAAGGAAGGTACCGCTGGCCTCCAGCGCCGTAATGACCTGCAGCCGTTCCTCGGAGGTGAGCCGCTCCGGCACAACGCCCATGCGGTCCAGCTCCCGGTTGATGGCGTCCACGGTGACGGCATCGGCGGAGTTGCGGAATTTTTCCGGTGCGGGCCGGTTCTCCCGGACCTCGGCCTTATGGGTGCCGGGCTGGGGAAGCACGTCAGTGACGAACAGGTCCGGGTGGCACAGCCCCAGGATCCGGTCGCTGATGTCCCGGTAGCGGCTGTCGTCAAAATTGATGCACAGCATCCCGATGAGCCGTCCGTCCTGCTTGATGAACATGGTGTTGGAGCGCAGGTTCTTGCCGTTGGCGGAGATGCCGTGGTACTGGAGACAGTAATCCGAGGTCTCGTAACTCCGGTCCCGCAGGATGCTCAGCGCCACGTTGGTCAGGGGCGCGCCGATCTCCCGGCCGCTGATGTGATTGTTGGCAATGGCGATGATGGAGCGGTCCTTGTTGGTCAGGTCGTGGAGGGCGACCTCATAATCCGGGCCCAGCGCGTGGCCTAAAAACTCCGTGAGCTTCATATATTGTTGGAGCAGGGGGTTGGGTACAGCCGGCATAATTCCACCTCATTTCTGTCTTGCTGGCCCCACAAGCGGGGCGGACGCCCTGGGAAAGGGCCCTGATTTCATTATATGTAGGATGAGAAAAATGTCAAAGGGAAAAAGCAATTTTGAGAATAATTTCTCGCTTTGAATAGAAAAGAAGTGGAAAAGCCATAAAAAATGCACAATTAGATTGTGAGATTCTCCAAGAATATAGGAAAACTGCATGAACGGTGTTGACAAAAAATTATTATGATGATAAAATTATCTCAACCTGAAAGCGAAAGGAATGTGATGAAGTGAAAACCATCATCAGCACAGCGAAAGCCCCCGCCGCCATCGGCCCCTACTCCCAGGCGACGGAGCTCAACGGCCTGATCATTACTTCCGGCCAGCTGCCCATCGACCCCGCCACCGGCGCGTTCCCCGAGGGCATCCAGGCCCAGACCCGCCAGTCCCTGACCAACGTGAAGTCCGTTCTGGAAGAGGCCGGCGTCACCATGGACCATGTTCTCAAGACCACCGTGTTCCTCAGCGACATGAACAACTTCGGCGCCATGAACGAAGTGTATGCCACCTTCTTCACCGAAGGCCAGTATCCTTCCCGCAGCGCTGTGGAAGTTGCCCGTCTGCCCAAGGACGCTCTGGTAGAGATCGAGGTCATCGCCGCGAAGTAAGATTCCCACAGGTTCCCAGACGCAGACCAGGAGAAGCACAGAAGCAGATACTGTCCGCCAGGCGCAGAGCAGGAAAGGGAAGCCTGCCCTTCGACGACCGGGGTATCTCCAAAAAAACAGGCGGAAAACGCCAAATTATGGAGGTAAAAAAATGGACAAAAATGTGAAGCACTATCCTCTGGCCCAGACCGTTGAGATGCCCCAGCACTGCGCGTATGTGGTGCGCGATCTTCCTCAGGCTACCGTTGAGCAGCGCGAGCGCGCTCTGAACGCTACCCACTGGAATGAGTTCTCTTTCCCCTCTGGACTGTTGACCGTCGACATGCTGTCCGACTCCGGCACCACCGCTATGACCAACCAGCAGTGGGCTACCATGATGCTGGGTGACGAGGCCTACGGCCGCAACACCGGCTACTATGTCCTGCTGGACACCTTCCGCGACATTTTCGAGCGGGGCGGCGAGAAGAACTGGAAGAAGAGCATCGACCTGGTCCGCACCGACTGCCGCGATCTGGAGAAGATGATGGATGAGCTGTTCCTCTGCGAGTACGAGGGCGGCCTGTTCAACGGCGGCGCCAAGCAGATGGAGCGCCCCAACGCCTTCATCATCCAGCAGGGCCGTGCCGCTGAGTCCGTCCTGATGGAGATCGTGAAGAAGATCCTGACTGCCCGTCATCCCGGCAAGGTCTTCACCATCCCCTCCAACGGCCACTTCGACACCACCGAGGGCAACATCAAGCAGATGGGCTCCATCCCCCGCAACCTGTACAACAAGGAGTTGCTGTACGAAGTTCCCGAAGGCGGCAAGTACGAGAAGAACCCCTTCAAGGGCAACATGGACATCGAGAAGCTGGAGCAGCTGATCAATGCCGTGGGCGTGGAGAACGTGCCCCTGATCTTCACTTGTATCACCAACAACCCGATCTGCGGTCAGCCCGTCTCCATGGCTAACATCCGTGAGATCAACCGTGTGGCTCACAAGTATGACATTCCTCTGGTCTTCGACGTGGCTCGCTGGGCTGAGAACTGCTACTACATCAAGATGAACGAGGAAGGCTACGCCGACAAGTCCATTGCTGAGATCGCCACCGAGATGTTCTCCTACTGCGACGCTTTCACCATGTCCGCCAAGAAGGACGGCCACGCCAACATGGGCGGCATGCTGGCCTTCCGCGACCGCGGCCTGTTCTGGAAGAAGTTCTCCGACTTCAACGAGGACGGCACCGTGAAGACCGACGTGGGCGTGCTCATCAAGGTCAAGCAGATCTCCTGCTACGGCAACGACTCCTACGGCGGCATGTCCGGCCGTGACATCATGGCTCTGGCTGTCGGTATGTACGAGAGCTGCGACTTCAACTACATGCATGAGCGTGTCTCCCAGTGCGAATACCTCGCGCAGGGCTTCTACAAGGCAGGCGTCAAGGGCGTCGTCCTTCCCGCCGGCGGCCACGCTGTGTACATCAACATGGATGAGTTCTTCGACGGCAAGCGCGATCATACCACCTTCGCCGGCACCGGCTTCTCTCTGGAGCTGATCCGCCGCTACGGTATCCGCGTGTCTGAGCTGGGCGACTTCTCCATGGAATATGACCTGAAGACCCCCGAGCAGCAGGCTGAGCTGGCCAACGTGGTGCGCTTCGCCATCGACCGCAGCCGTCTGACCAAGGAGCACCTGGACTACGTCATCGCCGCTGTGGCTCAGCTGTACAAGGATCGCGAGAGCATCCCCAACATGCGGATCGTCTGGGGCCACAAGCTGCCCATGCGTCACTTCCACGCCTTCCTGGAGCCCTATCCCAACGAGGAGAAGTAAGGAAGAACTGACAACCGAATAGAGAGCGCATACCTGATTTCCAGCAATGTTCTTATGGACCATAGAGCCTGACTTTATGGTACGCGGCGTCCCCGGCGGCGGTCCTTTGTGGACCGGGCCGGGGCGTCATAAGAGACGCATGGCGGACAAGCTGTCAGCCGTGCGGCAGCGCCCGGACACCTCCGCATGTTCCACTCCGGTGGGGCGGTCTGTGTGAGGCTGCCTGCCGGAATGGGACACAAAAAAGTGGAGGCAGTCGAATCCGACCACACGCACTACTTTATTTGTGTCTTATGGA
>URTS01000043.1 GCA_900550685.1 uncultured Oscillibacter sp.
CGCGAAAAGCACAAGGCATAACGGAGGTAAAACGCTATGGCAATGGTCGTTATCGGCACGGTTTTCGTTGATATCAAGGGCTTCCCCGACGATCTGTATATCCCCGAGGGGCGCAACGCGGGACGCGTGGAGATAGTCCACGGCGGCGTGGGGCGCAACGTTGCGGAGGACATCGCAAACGTCGAGCTGCGGCCGCGCTTTGTCGGCATGGTGGATGACACCGCCGAGGGTGCGGAGGTGCTGCGGAAGCTGAAAAACCACAAGGTCAACACCGACTACGTCGCCGTGACGCAGGACGGCATGGGCATGTGGCTGGCCGTGTTCAATAACGGCGGCGACATTGCAGGCTCGATATCCAAGCGTCCGACCTCCGACGCGATGCTGCGCATGCTCGAAGAGAAAGGCGATGAGATATTTGCCGACGCCGACAGTATCGTCATCGAGATCGATCTCGACAAGGAGCTTATCAAAACCGTTTTCAGGTACGCCGAGAAGTACCATAAAAAGGTGTACGCCGTGGTCGCAAACATGTCCATCGCCTCGCAGCGGCGCGACTTTCTGCAGTCGATCGACTGCTTCGTCTGCAACGAGCAGGAGGCGGGAATTCTGTTCTCAGAGGACTATGACGGCAAGACCCCGGAGGAGCTGCGGGACGTGCTGGCGGCCGCCGGCTGGGACAGCGCGGTGATGCTGGACGGCGGCGGGTCCACCCAGGGAATTTTCCCCAAGGGAAAGGTGTCCAGCAGCCGGAAGGTGCCGACACTGCTGCTGTTCTGGGAGAAAAAGGAGGAACCGGCGAAGGAGCCGGCCATGGAATGGGCGGCGGATAACGGGGTTCTGACAGCGGTCCAGCTGGCAGAGCCGGAGAAAGCAGTGACCCGCCGGGAACTGGCGGAAGTGCTGTACCGCTGCCGGAAGCAGACGTAAAAACCGAACGCAGAAAAATTCCCCTGCTTCGCCGGAGCGGGGGAATTTTTTGCGGATTGACGGGATTTTAACGAAATCCGGCAAAATGCTTTGCAATGCTTAACGACAGCCCCGTTGTCCTTTTCAGCGGCTGAACGGGAAAATGCGTATAATGGATATAGAAGCGAAAAGCTTACAACGTACAATATGTAGGGGGAAAATGTTATGAGCAACAAACCGAATCAGGAAAAGAACGAGTTCGTGCTGGGCAGCAGCATGCTTCCGGGTGAGCAGATCCTTTGGCAGAGTGAGACCGGAAAATTCGGACTGATGTCCGGCGTCTATGGCCGCAAGGTGCTGACCAAGTGGATCGTGACCATCGTGGTGATGCTGGCGATCATCGGTGCCTATGTGATGACGGTTGACCCGATTAAAAACAGTGTGGTGGTGATGCTGCTGATTGTTACGGCCCTGATGCTGATTTCCCCCGTGATGGAGCGGAACAATCTCAAGGGCCAGCGGTACATCCTGACCAATCAGCGGGCAATTCTGGTCCGGGCGGACCGGAAGATCTTCACCATGCCTCTCAGCGCCATTGACGATGCACAGATCGTGCAGCTGACGCCGGAGGAGACCTGCCTGCTGCTGGGCAGCAAGATGATGGCAGAGCCTGAAAAGCAGTACCGTTTCCGGGCGGCCCATCCTCTGGGCGCCACCGAAGAGACCGGCAATGCGGAGGGCCTGCTGTTCTACGGCATCCAGAATGCCGACCAGGCGCTGCAGCTGGTTTCCCAGCGGTCTGCCGCGTAAAACTTACAGCAAAAAAGCGGGAAGAGCCGTAAGGCTCTTCCCGCTTGGTATTTAAGAGAAAATCAGATCTTGATCAGTTCATATTCCCGGCTGCCCAGGCCGATCTTTTCGCCGTGGGTCAGCGCAGACTCCCAGTCGGTGTCCGGATGAGCGGCCTTGAAGTAATCTTCGCACTTGCAGGCCTCGCCGCTGCCGATGACGGAGTTGGGCATCTTGGGCTGAGCCAACACCGCGTCGATGCAGGCCTGGTCCAGGGCCACGGGGTCCAGAGAGGCGAACATGCCCACATTGGGGACAATGGGCACATCGTTTTCGCCGTGGCAGTCGCAGTTGGGGGACACATCCATCACCAGGGACACATGGAAGCAGGGACGGCCGTCCACCACTGCCTTGGTGTACTCGGCAATCTTCTTATTCAGAATGGAGGGAGCCTCATCGTACATGCACTGGATGGCGTCCTTGGGGCAGACAGCCAGGCACCGGGCGCAGCCAACGCACTTGCTGGTGTCGATGCTGGCCTTGTTGTCGGCGTCGAAGGTGAGGGCGCCGTGGGCGCAGATCCTGGCGCAGGCGTGGCAGCCCACGCATTTTTTCTGCTTGACAAAGGGCTTGCCGCTGTTGTGCTGTTCCATTTTGCCGGCCCGGGAGCCGCAGCCCATGCCGATGTTTTTCAGGCAGCCGCCGAAGCCTGCCTGCTCGTGGCCCTTGAAGTGGGTCAGGGAGATGAACACATCAGCGTCCATCACGGCCCGGCCAATCTTGGCCTCCTTCACATATTCGCCGCCCTCCACGGGAACAGCCACCTCGTCGTTGCCCTTGAGACCGTCTGCAATGATGATGTGGCAGCCGGTGGAGTAGGGGGTGAAGCCGTTGACATAAGCGGATTCCATGTGGTCCAGCGCGTTTTTGCGGCCGCCGATATACAGGGTGTTGCAGTCCGTCAGAAAGGGCTTGCCGCCCTGACCCTTTACCAGATCCGCCACGGTCTTGGCCCAGTTGGGACGGAGGTAAGCCAGATTGCCCGGCTCGCCGAAGTGCATTTTGATGGCCACGTATTTGCCGTCCATATCGATGTCGCCAAAACCGGCGGTCATCATCAGACGGGCCAGCTTTTGCTGAAGGTTTTCCCGCCAGCTGGGGCAGCGGAAGTCTGCAAAATAAACCTTGGATGCCATAATTGTTTCTCCTTACCAAATCTTTTCCGGGGTATCTTTCCAAATCAGAGTTATTATAAGACCTAGAGTTCACTCTATGTCAAGAGAAAAATGTTTTTTGCCTTGCACATAGGATGGAGGGGGCGGCAGACCCAAAGAAAAAGAGGGGACGCTGTCCCCTCTTTTCGCAACTGTATGAAATTGCGTTTTATCCCTCGTCCAGATCCACCGTTACCCGGTCGGTGCCGTGAGCGTCAAATTCGGAGAGGTAGGCGTCGATTCGGGCCATGAGGGCGGTGTAGTTTTCACGGGTCAGGGGCTGGCCGTCCAGGTCCCGCAGGGCCAGCTCTTCCGCCAGGATCTCATAGAACACGGTGTCCTCATACTGTTCAATGGCATCGTGAATGCCGCCGTCGGCAAAAGCACGGGAGGGGATCAGATTTCCCCGGTACTGCTCCACCAGCTTGGGCATTCCCTGGGGGAGGCACTGAGAGAAAACGGCGCTTTCCACCTGGTCGTATTCTTCAATACGGTCGTCGCCCCGGGTGGAGTTCAGCACCCAGTTTCCTATGTATACCAGATCCAGCAGATACCGGAACTGCCGGTCCGTCAATTCAAGCTTCATATGGAGCCACCTCCTGTCATCGGGAGGTATTATAGCAGAAGCGGCCTGAAAAAGCTATATAAAAAAGAGGGCAAATCCCCTAAAATCTGCCTGGGACCCGGAAAAAAGGGGCCTCCGACGGAAAAAACAGGGAAATCCGGCGCTTTTCTGCGGGGAAAACCATCCTTTTGCCCTTGCGAAGCAGAAAAAGCTATTGTATAATGTACATTCTGAATGAGAACATTGGAAAAGGAGGAAGCGGTATGGATAACCGTCCCATCGGCGTATTTGATTCCGGCCTGGGCGGTCTGACGGCGGTGAAGGCCCTGCGTCAGATCCTGCCGGAGGAGAAGCTGATCTATTTCGGGGATACGGCCCGGGTGCCTTACGGCGGCCGGTCCAAGGAGACCCTGCTGAAATACGCCCGGCAGGATGTCCGGTTCCTCCGCTCCTTTGACCTGAAGGCCATCGTCATCGCCTGCGGCACCGTATCCACCACCTCGCTGGACACCTTGCAGGCGGAAAACGACCTGCCCATTGTAGGCGTGGTGGAGCCCACCTGCCGGCGGGCCCTGCTGGTGACGCAGAACAAGAAGGTGGGCATCATCGCCACTCTGGCTTCCATCCGCTCCGGCGCCTATGAGGCCATGCTGCGGCGGCTGGACCCGGCGGTGGAGATCATCGGAAAGCCCTGTCCGCTGTTTGTGCCCCTGGTGGAAAACGGCCGGATCAGCCGGGGAGACGTGGTGATCGAGACCGTGGCCCGGGAATACCTGGAGCCCCTGAAGGCCACCGGGGTGGACACCCTGATCCTGGGCTGCACCCATTACCCTCTGCTGACGGATATCATCCGGGACATCATGGGACCGGAGGTGACCTTGGTCTCCGCCGGAGAAGAGTCTGCCTTTGAGCTGAAGCGGCTGCTGAAAGCAGACCGCCTGCGGGCGGAAGCGACCCGGGAGGGCGGCGTGGATTTCTACGTCAGCGACCGGCCGGAGGACTTTGAACACATCGCCTCGGTTTTTCTGGGGGAAAACCTGTGCCACAGCGCGGAGAGGATCAACATTGAACAGTATTGAAACGGAAAAGCTCCCGGTGATGATCTCCGTCCGGGGGGAGCAGTACTATGACGGTGTGGACCCGGACGCCACGGAACTGATGACGGAGGGGACTCTGGAGCGGACGGAGGAGGGCCTGCGCATCAGCTATCAGGAAACGGAACTCACCGGCATGGAGGGGACCTGCACCACCTTTGAGATCGGCCCCAGCCGGGTGATCCTGCGGCGCAGCGGCAGCGTGAATTCCCAGATGGTCTTTGAAGAGGGGAAACAGCATACCTCCCTGTATGAAACGCCCTTCGGCGAGCTGTCCGTGGACATCCAGACCGGACGCCTGCGGCACAATCTGACGGAGCGGGGCGGCATCATGGAGATTAAGTATTCCATTGCCGTGGAGCACGTGGTTACCGGGCGGAACTGCTTCAAGATCCGGGTGCGGCGGAAATAATCAGATAATTTTAACCGAAGAAAGGGTTTAACGATATGACGAACATGATCCAAAACGCGAAGGACCAGGCAGCGGTCCTGGCCATGGCGGCTTACAAGGCCGCGGCGGCGGACGGCACCCTGCCCCAGGCGGAGGTCAAGACCGCCCCGGTGGAGATCCCCAAGGACACCGCCAACGGCGACTACACCACCACCTTTGCCCTGGCGGCGGCCAAGGCCTTGGGCAAGCCTCCCCGGGTCATCGCCCAGGCACTGCTGGACCATATGGACCTCACCGGCACTTATTTCACCTCCGCGGAGATCGCGGGCCCCGGCTTCCTGAACTTCCGGCTGGGAGACGCCTGGTACGCCGGGGTGATGAACGCCGTGGAGACCGAGCGGGACGCCTACGGCACCAACGACAGTCTGACGGGCAAAAAGATCATGGTGGAGTTCGTCTCCGCCAACCCCACCGGCCCCATGCACATGGGCAACGCCCGGGGCGGCGTGCTGGGCGATACCCTGGCCTCCGTCCTCTCCGCCTGCGGCGCGGATGTGACCCGGGAGTTTTATGTAAACGACGCCGGACACCAGATCGACAAGTTCGCCCGCTCCATCGAGGTCCGCTACCTCCAGCTGATCAACGGCGAGGATTCCATTGCCTTCCCGGAGGACGGCTATCAGGGCGGGGACATCAAGGATCTGGCCAAGGCCTATTATGACGAGCATGGCGACAGTCTGCTGAACGTCTCCGAAAAGGAGCGGCAGGACACCCTGGCCCAGTACGGCCTTTCCGTGAACCTGCCCCGGATGAAGGCGGACCTGGAGCGTTACAAGATCCACTACGACAACTGGTTCTACGAGTCCTCCCTCCACGAGAGCGGCTATGTGGCCGAGACCGTGGACCTGCTGACGGAAAAGGGCTGGACCTATGAAAAGGACGGCGCTCTGTGGCTGAAGACCGCCGACATTCTCCGGGACCACTTCCGGAAGATGGGCAAGAAGGAAAAGGACATCGAAAAGCTGGACCTGAAGGACGACGTGCTCCGCCGGGCCAACGGCTTCTATACCTACTTTGCCGCTGACATCGCCTATCACCGCAACAAGTTCGCTGTCCGGGGCTTCGATAAGGTCATCAACGTCTGGGGCGCGGACCACCACGGTCACGTGGCCCGGCTGAAGGGCGCTCTGGACGCTCTGGACCTCAACGGCAGCGAGCGGCTGGACATCGTGCTGATGCAGCTGGTGAAGCTGCTGCGGGACGGCGAGGTGGTCCGCATGTCCAAGCGCACCGGCAAGGCCATTTCCCTCCACGACCTGCTGGACGAGGTCAGCGTGGACGCCGCCCGGTGGTACTTCAACGCCAAGCCAGACACCCAGATGGAATTCGACCTGGGTCTGGCCGTCCGGGAGGACAGCGAGAACCCCATCTACTATGTGGAATACGCCCACGCCCGGATCTGCTCCCTGCTGCGGGCATTGGAGAGCGACGGCGTCGCCGTGCCGGAGACCGCCGACCTGAGCCTGCTCTCCGGCGAGGCAGAAAAGGCCCTCATCAAGCAGCTGGCCCAGTACTGCGAGGAGATCAAGCTGGCGGCCCGGGACTATGACCCCAGCCACATCAACCGCTGCCTCCAGGAGCTGGCGGGCTGCTTCCACCGGTTCTACACTGCTTGCCGCATCCGGGGCGAGGAACCCCAGGTGGCCGCCGCCCGGCTAAAGCTGGCGGACGATACCCGCATCGTGCTGAAAAACGGTCTGGCCCTCATCGGCGTGGATGCACCGGAGAAAATGTAAACAACCGCTATCGTAAAAAAAAGAGCCGGTCGGCTCTTTTTTTTACGGCTTGACAGTCTGTGTGCTTCGCGTTATACTCGCAAGCACCGCTGATATCAAAAATAAGCAGATTTTACGGAAAAAAGGGGAAGTTATGGAACAGATCCTGCAACAAACCAAACAGGCGCCCCAGAATTCCGCCCTGCGGGCCGCCTTTCCCGCCACCGTTCCCGTGCTGACGGGCTATCTCTGCCTGGGCATTGCCTACGGCGTGCTGATGCGCACCGCCGGATACGGCCTGGGCTGGGCGGTGCTGCTGAGCATCCTCTGCTATGCCGGAAGCATGGAATTCGTCACCGTCACCCTGCTGACCTCCGTGTTCGACCCGGTCCAGGCGCTGATCATGTCCATCCTGGTCAACGCCCGCCACTGCTTTTACGGCCTGTCCATCCTGGAAAAGTACAAGGGCACCGGCTGGGCCCGGCCCTTCCTGATCTTCGGCCTGACGGACGAGACCTTTTCCCTGGTGTCCACCCTGGACCCTCCGGCCGGTGTGGAGCGCCGGGACTTCTATTTCTGGATCACCCTACTGGATTACCTCTACTGGCTCACCGGCTCCGCCATCGGCAACCTTCTGGGCGGCGTGCTGCCCTTTGACAGCACCGGCATGGACTTTGCCCTGACGGCCCTGTTCGTGGTGCTGTTTTTGGAGCAGTGGAAGAAAAAGGAGAACCGCCCCGCCGGGATCATCGGCCTGGTGTGCACGGCGGCCAGCCTGGCGGCCTTCGGCCCGGACAACCTGGTGATCCCCGCCATGGTGCTGATGCTGGCGGTGTTGCTGGGAGGGAGGAAAAAGCTATGCACCTGACGCCTGTTCAGACCATGGTCATCATTCTGGCGGTGACCCTGGGCACCCAGATCACCCGCTGGCTGCCCTTCCTGATGTTCCCGGAAAATAAGCAGCCCCCCAAGGTGGTGCTGTACCTGGGCCGCGTGCTGCCTCCGGCCATGATGGGCCTGCTGGTGGTGTACTGTTTCAAAAACGTCTCCTGGCTCTCCGGCAGCCATGGCGCGCCGGAGCTGCTGGCCGTGGCCGCAGTGGTGATTCTGCACCTGTGGAAGAAGAATGTGCTGCTTTCCATCGCCGGCGGCACGGCGCTGTACATGATTCTGGTCCAGGCCGTGTTTGCCTGAGGCATAAACGCGGACAAACTGCATACAATGAAACCACAGCTGCACAGCTGTGGTTTTATTGTATGCGGCAGGCAGGGTCTGCTTTGGCTGGGAGGGGCATATGGGCAAACGGTTGAATGGCTGGTCCCTGGCGGGCTTTTTGGCGGTGTCGGTGCTGGGAACGCTGGCCCATTTCTGCTACGAATGGAGCGGGGAGAAGCTGCTGGTGGGGGCCTTCTGCGCCGTCAATGAATCCACCTGGGAGCACATGAAGCTGCTGTTTTTCCCGGCGCTGCTGTTCACCATGGTCCAGCTGGCCGCCGCCAAGGAGCGGGACGGCGCCCTGCCGGCGGCCCGGGCCGTCGGCGTCACGGCGGGGCTGGCCCTGATCCCCACGCTGTATTATACCTATACCGGCGTCTGGGGCCGCCATGCCATGTGGGCGGACATCGCCATTTTCTATCTGGCCGCCGCCCTTACGTTCTGGCTGGATACTCGCCTCCGGCGGAGGCAGCGGCTCTGGAAGACCTGGCAGCAGGCGGCGGGATTGATCTGGCTGTGGGTACTGGCTTTCCTCTTCGTCTGGTGGACCTTCCGCCCGCCCCACATCGGCATTTTCCTGGACCCGGTCACCGGCAACTACGGCACCCCATAAAAGAAAAAGCGGCGCGCAGCGCCGCTTTTTTGTATCCTATCGTTTCTTATAGAAGTGAAAATCGCAGCAGTCGCCGCCGGTGCCCAGGGTCTGGGTGCGGCGGAACCCCACCTTTTTCAACTCTCCGAAGGAGTAGTTGTCGCACTCGCAGAAGAAGCGGCAGGCCTCCGGGCAGCCGCATTCCACGCAGGTGTCGTACCACAGGCATTTGCGGATGGTGAGGTCGAAGCGGTCCTTTTCCGCTTCAAAGGTGCTGTCCCAGGCGTCGCTGGAGGCGGTGACCTTCCGGAAGGCCCAGCGGAAGATCTCAAAGAACCGGGGCACCCATTCCAGACCGGCGTATTGGTCCCGGGCAGTGGGCCCCTGCACCTCACGCAGATATTTTTCCATCAGCTTTTCCGCGTCCAGCCCCCGGCGCTTCAATACGGTGTAGACAGCCGTCCGGGGCAGGATGGTGGTCCGCATGGTCTCCCGCCGGGAGGGGGAAGTTTCCGGGGAAGCGGCCAGGAAGGCGGCGGCCTGGTCCCGGCTTTCCGCCATGACCTCTTTTCCGGCCTTTTCCCCCAGGACCCGGAGGAAGAACCGGTCCAGCATGGACCACATTTTTTTCTCTTTTCTCTGTGCGGACATGGCGGCCCTCCTTAAATGGCGTCCGTCTGGCTGTCCAGATGGGCCTGCCGGGCGCGGATGTAGTGTTCCAGCACGTCCGCGGTGCCGGGCACGCCCAGCCGGGCGCTGTTGATGACCAGGTCGTAGCTTTGGGCGTCGCCCCAGTCGCCCTTGCAGTGCTGGTCGTGGTAAATGCGGCGCTTGCGGTCCTGCTTGTGGATGAATTCCAGGGCCTCGTTTCCCGGCAGAGGGGTCCGCCGGATGCGGAAATCCAGGTCGGCTTCCACAAAGATGGACACCAGGCACTCGTAGTCCGCCAGCACTTCCTCGGCGCAGCGGCCCAGCACCACAAAGGACTCCCCCGCCGCCGCGTGGCGGCGCAGCAGGTCGAACTGCATCTGGGCCACGCCGTCCTCCGGCGCATTGCTGAAGCCCTTGATGCTGCGGTAGAACAGGGGGGAGCGGGGCCGCTCGTCATATTGCTCCAGATCCTTGGCGTCCAAGCCCTTGGCCTCCGCCGCGTTTTGCAGGATGCTCTTGTCGTACAGTGGCAGGCCGAATCGCTTCGCCAGGGTCTGGGCGATCTCCAGACCGCCGCTGCCGGATTCCCGGCCGATGGAAATGATCAACTGAGACATAAGTACCTCCTCAGGAAAAGATCAGCGCCAGCAGGCCGTAGATCACCGGCTGGTGCAGCAGATAGATGACAAGGGAATGGCGGCCCATGGCCATAAGCCCCGGCAGGCGGATGTCCGGCAGGGCGGGCGTCTCCGGCCGCAGGCGGTACAGGTGGTACCCGGTCCAGAACAGCAGGAGCCAGGGCAGCAGGGAAAAGTAGTCCGAGGACACAAAACCGGGATAGGGGAAGCCCAGGGCGGTGGTGAGGGTGTTTGCGTACCAGCTTTGAGGCAGGTGCAGCACCGGCACCCCGGCAAAGCCCAGAAAGCCGCTGTTCATATCCCGGACCACCAGGAAGAGAAGGAAACTCAATGCCAGCCCCAGCCGGGGCGGGATGCGGTCCAGAAGAGAGCGGAGGGGGACGGTCAGCAGCGCGGCGGCGCCCAGAAAGGTCAGCACGCCGAACCGCACCGGCTCCTCCGGCATCACGACCAGGGTCACCAGCGACACCGCGGCCCCGCCGCAGAAGCTCATCAGCCCCCGGCGGAGGGGATGGCGGCCCATCTGCCAGCAGTAGCCGGACAGGAGAATAAAGGTGCAGCAGATGCTCTGCTGCCAGGCGTAGGCCCAGAAGGAGCGGTACCAGTCTCAGGGCATCCCGTAGAGATACACCAGGTCCCAGCAGGCGTGATAGGCCATCATGCTCACCAGGGTCAGCCCCCGGAGGGAGTCCAGGGTGCCGCTGCGGCGGCGGAGCGTGGGGGAAGTCATAGCGGTCCATCCTTTGGAAAGTTTTTTCTGCCCTCAAAATACCACATTTTCCGACGGTTTACAAGTCCAGCCGCCGTTAATCCAGCAGGTCACCAGGCAAAACCGCGATACTGCCCAGGGCCAGCCCTATCTGGATGCCCGCCCGGAAATAGAAGCACTCATGGCGGCAGGCGATCAGATTGTGGAGATCCGTCAGCGCCAGCAGCTCCCGCCGCAGGGCCTTGTCATCGGCGAAGCGGTCCAGTAAGGCCCGGAAACGGTGGTCGTAGTCCTGGCAGTCCGGCTGGGACTGGTCCAGCCACCGCTGTTCCCGCTCCACCAGGTTCACCAGCAGCTGAATGGTATCGTCCTGTAGATTCATAAAAACACCTCCATATGGTACTTAATTCAATACCATATATATACTATAAGGTGATTACTTGTCAAGAGAAAATGGGCATGATATAGTGCGCATATAGTATAATGGAGGTTATCACATGGGTGAAGCTGTGTTAGTAAACCGCAAAAAGTTCGTGTCCTCCCTGGCCAATGAGCTGGTGGAACCTTTCAACGAACTCTCAAAAAAGACGCGTCTGACCAAAACCAAACTTTTAGACGAAGCCATTGAGGACCTTTTGAAGAAATACGCGGCAAAGGACCTCTGACGATGGGGGAAACCGGGCGCTTTCGCCTGTTTTCCCCGTTTTTCCCTTGCGCTGGCAGGGGAGATGTGTTAGAGTATTCAAGTTCTTTTGAAAAAATTCAGGAGGCCGAATATGGCAAATTTAGAAGAAGAGATTTCCCGGCGGCGGACATTCGCCATCATCTCCCACCCCGACGCCGGTAAAACCACATTGACGGAAAAATTCCTGCTCTACGGCGGCGCCATCGCCCAGGCCGGCGAGGTCAAGGGCAAGCGGGCCAAGGCCGCTACCTCCGACTGGATGGAGATCGAAAAGCAGCGCGGCATTTCCGTCACCAGCTCCGTCATGCAGTTCCAGCACGACGGCTTCTGCATCAACATTCTGGACACCCCGGGCCACCAGGACTTCTCCGAGGACACCTACCGGACGCTGATGGCCGCCGACAGCGCCGTGATGGTCATTGACGGCGCCAAGGGCGTGGAGCCTCAGACCCGGAAGCTGTTCAAGGTCTGCGCCCTGCGGCATATCCCCATTTTCACCTTTATCAACAAGATGGACCGGGAGACCCGGGACCCCTTGGAGCTGTGCGAAGAGGTGGAGCGGGAACTGGGCATTGACACCTACGCCGTCAACTGGCCCATCGGCTGCGGCAAGGAGTTCCAGGGGGTCTACGACCGGGAAAAGCAGCGGATCCTGTTCTTCTCCGGCGAGACCCGGGGCAAGAAGGTCAACTCCGTAGAGGTGGCCCTGGACGATCCGGCTCTGGACGAGATGCTGGGGGCCGAAAAGGCCGCCACCCTGCGGGACGAGGTAGAGCTGCTGGGGGCCGGACGGGACTTTGACATGCAGGCCGTCCGGAACGGAACCCTGTCTCCCGTGTTCTTCGGCTCCGCACTGACCACCTTCGGCGTGGAGCCTTTCCTGGAGGAGTTCCTGCGGATGACCACGCCGCCCCTGCCCCGGGTCAGCGACCAGGGAGAGGTGGACGTGTTCTCCAACGACTTCTCCGCCTTCGTTTTCAAAATTCAGGCCAACATGAACAAGGCCCACCGGGACCGGCTGGCCTTCATGCGCATCTGCTCCGGCAAGTTCGAGCGGGACACCGAGTATTACCACGTTCAGAGCGGCAAGAAGCTGCGGCTCAGCCAGCCCCAGACCATGATGGCGGCGGAGCGTGAAATTGTGGACGAGGCCTACGCCGGGGACATCATCGGCGTGTTCGACCCCGGCCTGTTCGCCATCGGCGACACCATCACCGTGCCGGGGAAGAAGTTCAAGTATTCCGGCATTCCCACCTTTGAACCGGAGCACTTCATGCGGGTCAGTCCCAAGGACACCATGAAGCGCAAGCAGTTCATCAAGGGCACGGAGCAGATCGCCCAGGAGGGCGCCATCCAGATCTTCAAGATCCCAGGCGCGGGTTTGGAAGAGGTCATCGTGGGCGTGGTGGGCACCTTGCAGTTCGACGTGTTTGAGTACCGCATGAAAAATGAGTACAACGTGGACCTGCGGATGACCAGCCTGCCCTATGACCATCTGCGGCTCATCGAGTCCATGGACTGCCATCCCGACGAGATCGTGCTGTGCACCGGCTCCGCCGTGCTTCAGGATTTCCGGGACCGGTATCTGGTGGCCTTCGGCGGCGAGTGGTCCGTGGGCTTCCTTACCAAGCACAATCCCGGCCTGGTTCTGGCGGATACCCTGTCCGTATAACATCATCCTATAAGGAGGCGGAGCGATGCTCACCATCCGGCGCTTTCAGATGGGGGATGAGACCATTCTCTCTCCCATGATCCGCCGCACGCTGCGGGAGGTCAACTACACCAGTCCCAAGTCCGAGCTGGACTACCTGATCCCCCATTACTCTCCAGAAACCATGGTGGAGCTGGCCCGCACCGGCCACACCTACGTGCTGGAGGAGGACGGGCAGATCATCGGCTCCGGCACCGTCCTGCCGGACGGGGAGACGGAGGCGGAGATCGTGGCGGCCTTTCTGGCCCCGGAATCCATCGGCAAGGGCTATGGCCGGAAGCTGTTTGAGACCCTGGAGGCTGACGAGCTGGCAGTCCGGGCCAGACGGATCTGGCTCACCTCCTCGGACATGGCCCTGGACTTTTACGAGCACATGGGCTGGGTGAATCCAAACGGCCCCCGTGCCCGGGCGGGAGAGGACAACCTGCTCTATATGGAAAAACGGAAATAAACAAAACGGACCGGTTTTCCGGTCCGTTTTTTCCTTGACAAAACCGCTGGCAAG
>URTS01000044.1 GCA_900550685.1 uncultured Oscillibacter sp.
TTTCGTGAAGTCCAAGCAAGGTTTATTGCGGGTAACCCCCGCCGTATGCAACAGAATATCGATCCGGCTATATTTTTCCACAACTTGATCCACTGCGGCATTAACGGATTCGGGATTCGTTACATCCGTGAGAACGTACTCCGCATTAAAGCCAGCATCGGCCAAAGCCTTGACTGTTCCAGCGCATTTACTTTCGACCACATCCATCATGATAATCTTTGCACCAGCCTGGGCAAAGCCCAACGCCAGTACCTCGCCCAAGCCGTCGGCTCCGGTGACAATTGTGACTTTATCGGTGAATTGGAAAAGCTTGCTGATCTCGGTCTCTTTTACGATTGGCTTCATAATCCAATTCCCTTCTCCATGCATCGGCGCAGAATCCATTTAGGTCAAAAGCTCAGCAGAAACGGATTTTCCATGTAGTCGCGCAGTGTACGAAGGAAACGGGCAGCCGGGGCGCCATCGACAGCACGATGGTCGAAGGAAAGGCACAGCCCCATGACACGATGCTGTTCAATCTGGCCGTTGACCAGCGCCAGCTCTTTTCGCATGGAACCAACGCCAAGAATGGCAACTTCGGGAGCATTGATGATGGGCGTAAAGTAACGCACGCCCTCACTGCCAAGGTTACTGATCGTGAATGTTCCGCCCATATACGCACTGGGGGGCAATTTATTATCGCGACAGTCTCCGGCAATCTTATTGACAGCCTGGCAGATATCCTTTCCGCTCATTGCATCGCAGCCGTGGATCACAGGAACGATCAAACCCTCAGGCATATCCACAGCAATTCCAAGCCGAATTTCCGCATGCTCACGAATAACATCATTTTCATAGGTGGCGTTTATGCAGGGGAAAGCCTTCAAGGCCTTGCAGACTGCCACAGCCAACAAACCGGTCATGGTGAAGCGTTGATCCGGATATCTTTGAGACAGCGCTTGTTTGACCTTATACATCTCCTCCAGATCCACATCCATCATATGGGTAACACGGGGCTTTGTGGAGGTGCTTTCAGACATCTTCTGCGCAATTGCACGGCGCCGGCCCCTGACGGGGATCTCATTGACAGCAGCCTGAGTAGCAGGAGCAGCGGCCTCTGCTGCCGGGGCGGAGGGAGTGGGCTCTGCCTTGGGAGTGGGAGCGGCCTTCAAGGATTCTACATAGCTTAGCACGTCTTCCTTGGCAATTCGTGCCTTCCCCAAGGCAGCCTTCATGGCTTCCACATCCACACCCAGCTCCTTAGCAAGCTTCATGGCAACCGGAGAGACAGCCACACGGGCAGGCACATTGGTTGAAGTGGCTGGTGCGGCAGCTGCTGCGACCGGAGCCGGGGCAGCCGGAGATGCGGCGGCGGACATCCCGCTGCCATCGCCGATCACTGCAACGACCTCAGAAATATCAACTTCTTCGCCAGCCGGATAACGAATCTGTTCCACTACGCCATCCCGTGGGGAGGTAACATCCACAGTGACTTTGCCGGTTTCACAGCACAGCAGCACGTCGCCAGCCTTGACCTTATCCCCGACCTGGACTTTCCATTCGGAAATGTAGGCCTTCTTGACGTAATCGCCGGCAAGTATCTGCAGATCCACATTTGTGGACTCACCCGTTGTAAGTGGCATCGCTGCGGGAGCAGCGGGGACCGGGGCCGCAGTGGCTGCGCCGCTGCCGTCACCGATCACTGCTACTGCCTCAGAAATGTCAACCTCTTCCCCTGCCGGATAGAGAATCTGCTCTACAATACCGTCGCAGGGAGACTCAATGTCCACGGTAACTTTGCCGGTTTCGCAACACAGCAACACGTCTCCTTTTTTTACCTCGTCGCCGACTTGAACCTTCCATTCAGAAATATAGGCTTTCTTGACGTAGTCACCGGCAAGTACCTGTAAATCGACCTTCTGTGACATAGTGTTTCCTCCGTTAGTTGTTCAGCATCTTGCGCACAGCCGCAGCAATGGTATCCTTATTGGGCACCGTCAGCGGCTCCAGAGCGGGAGAATAGGGAATGGGCATATCCAGAGCACCCAGCCGTACAATAGGCGCATCCAGCAGATCGAACATCTCTTCAGCCACGATGGCAGCAATTTCGCCGCCAAAGCTGCCAGTCTTCCAAGCTTCATTAACAACGACCAGGTGATTGGTCTTTTCCAGAGAGGTCCGAATAATGTCCTTATCGAGCGGAATCAAAGTGCGAGGATCCACCACTTCGCAGCTAATGCCCTCTTTGGCCAGCATCTCGGCAGCATCCAGTGCTTCCAAAACCATGGCAGAGGTGGCAATGATCGTCACATCCGTACCAGCCCGTTTGATATCACCCTTGCCGATCTCAATCACATAGTCGCCTTCGGGCACTTCGGAACGGGTGCCATACAGCAGCTTGTGCTCAATGAACACGACCGGGTTGTCATCGCGGATGGCAGCCTTCAGCAGACCCTTCGCATCATAAGCGGTGGACGGCATGACGACCTTCAAGCCGGGAATATGTGTATACCAAGCTTCCAGGCTCTTGGAGTGCTGCGCAGAAGCGCTGGCACGGGCGCCGCCCTGCATACGCATGACCATGGGTACAGTGACCTGCCCATTGTATACGTAGTGCAGCAGGGATGCCTGGTTGACAAACTGATCCAGCGTCAGGCCGATCCAGTCCTCATACATCATCTCACCCACGGGGCGCTTACCGGCAATCGCGGCACCAATGCAAACACCGGTGATGGCTTCCTCGGAAATGGGGGTGTCCAATACCCGGCCTGGGAACATATCCATCATCTTTTCAGTAACGCGGAAAGCGCCACCGTAGACACCAATATCCTCACCCAGCAGGAAAATACTGGGGTCGCGATTCATTTCTTCAATCAAAGCATCCCGTACGGCGTCTTTGTACATGATCTTACTCATAGCTATTATTCCTCCTTCTCTAAAACTCAGGCGTAGATGCCGTTCATCAGCGTGGAAGCATCGGGATAGGGGCTGTCCAGACCATACTGAATGGCCTCATCAACCGCAGCCTTGGCAGCCTGGGCCAAAGCGGTGACCTCTTCGGAAGTGCAGATTTTCTTTTCTACCAGATACTTTCCATAACGCGCGATCGCGTCTTTTTCCGGAGTAGACCAGGAATCGATCTCTTCCTGAGTCTGATAGCCGCCCTTATCGCCAGTGGAGAATCCCAAGATACGATAGGTCTTTGCCTCGATCAGAGATGGGCCGTCTCCCTTACGGGCGCGGGCCACGGCTTCCTGCGTGGCTTCAATGACCTCAATAATATCATTGCCGTCAATGGTAACGCCGGGAATCCCATAAGCCTTGGCGCGATCCGCAATATTGGTGACAGACAGATGGCGGTCAGCGCGAACCGTCAAGCCGTACATGTTATGCTCGGCAAAGACCACATTGTTGGTCTTCCAGAGAGCCATCATGTTCATTGCTTCATGGAACATACCTTCATTGCTGGCACCGTCGCCGATAAAGCTCAGGCAGACACGATCGCTCTGATCCATTTTGAAGCTCAGGCCATAGCCTGCGCCGATACCCAACGCACCGCAGACAATACCGCAGCCGCCCAGAACGCCCTTCTCTTTGCAGGCGATCAGCATGTGGCTGGCGCGTCCGCCGCAATAACCGGTTGCCTTGCCCATCATCTCAGCTACCATGGGCTTGAGGTCCAATCCCTTACCCACAAAATGGGCGTGTCCACGGTGGGTGCTTGTGATATAGTCGTCATCACGCAGGCAAATACCAGCGCCAACGCCGGTAGCTTCCTGTCCCACGCACAGATGCACAGGTCCCCGGATCTTACCGGCAGCATGCTGCTCCTTCAAAGCGTACTCCAAGTCACGGACTTCGCACATTCTCTTATAGAGAAGCTTCATGGTTTCGTTATCAAACACAATAAATTCCTCCTTCAATAATTCTTTCAATAAGTCAGGATCTGATAGGTTTATAGGTTTAGAAAATCAAGAGGTAGGCGTAGTTTGCAATAACGCCGGCTACAACTCCGCCGATGGCCTGAGCTGCAGCGCACTTCAGGGACAGCTCCTTAGCATGAACGCCTTCCATCATAAAAGCGACTCCGCCCAGGAAGCCGGCATAGCAGCAGCCGATGCCGATGAAAGTGGCAATGTCATGCACATTGGCCAGTCCCTGCTGGAACAGGGTATCCGCAAGCCCCATAGCAGAGCCGACTGCGCCCAAGGATACCAAGGGAAGAGAGATGCACTCGGCACTGGAGAACCCGAACAGCGGAGTCAGCACAAAGCTCAGCAGCTCACCGACTTTGGGCAGAAGCGCAACGCCTTCATAAGCTGCGCCGGTATAAACCTGGACACCATCTACAGTGGACGGGCCGAAGGTCAGTATCATGACAATGGTGCAGATAACCAGCACGCCGGGAATGATATCCATGCCTAACTTGACGCCGGCCTTACCGCCATCATTGATGCAGTTAAGAATGCGATCAACCACGCTGCCCGGACGGATCTGACGCTGTCCGGGAGTAAACACGGTGCATTCGCCCTCAGTCTCGCCTAACTCTACGAGCACATCCAGCGCTTCCGCATCCTTACCGTACTGCTTCTTGGCCCAGTGGAGCATCAGGCGAACCGCCACGATGCCGCCCAGCAAACAGGCAATATTGCCGATGATCACTGCGGGGATAAATTCCTCGCCCTTAGCTAAGAAATAGGTGGACACGATCAGATTCATGCCGAATGTAAAGCCAAGGCAGTTAACGGACACCGCCTGATAGCGTTTCGCATAACGGGCAAAGCCGGGGTCATTGACAAAGGGAATACCTGCGGGACAGTCTGAGAGGAAGCACGCAACGGCAGCCAGACTGAAGCAGCCCGGCAGTCCGAACAGCGGTTTCATCAGAGGTGAGATGATTTTGTTGATCAGGGCCGTAACACCGAATTCTGTGAACAGCGATGCTAAGGTACCCATGATAACTGCGATTGCCATAATGTAAAAGCAGGTATTGATCAACAGATCAAATGCAGTTTTCATAAGGCAGGATGCAAAATTTGAAATGCCCATGGCACAGCACATGTATACGATCGCTGCAACTAAAACGATTCCGAAAACGAAAGTCTCTGTGGAAACCTCTTTTTTGATCAACGGGTTGTTTTTGACTTCTGTTGCCATAAAAGACCACCTCGTACTCTTAAAATAAGATTTAAGCCTGTGCGGGGAAATCAGATCTCTTGTGCAGGTACATGAAGTTACAAGTGCTGGAAAGAAAACTGTTTTTACTTTTACCGCTTTGGGTCAGACTGATGACAGGTTATTCCGCGGAATCGGCGGCGGGAGCCGCATTGACGGCCTCATGGTCGCCGGCGCCCAGATTCTTTCTTGCAGCCTGGACCAGGGAGAAGGAAGTGTAAAGGAGTACGCAGATAACCAGCCAGGTTAAAGCGGTGAGCGGCATGGACTTAACGATCAGAGCGGCAATAAGCACACCGGGAACAGAACCAATGAACATCCACATAGCAACCTTGATGTCAATAGCCTTGGCCGTAATGCTACGGATACCGGCGGTAGGCATCATAGCGCAGCAGCCGCCTGCGGCCAGAGGGAACGCGTAGGACAGGTTCAGTCCCATGAGAGCGCACAGCGCCATCGCAGGTGCGTACATGCCGATGCCCGCATTCATCAGGGCGGCAAAGCAGCCCATCAGCACCGCGAATACAGCCAGCTTGATACCGTGGAAGCCGTTGGCCTCGCCACCGATGTTGGGGAAGAAGCCCAGCTGCTTGCTCAGGAGGATGAAAGCGACGATTACAAATGCAAAGCCCATCACAATGCGGACCTTATTGCGGTCCAGCTTCGTTACCACGAAAGCGCCAAGGAAGCCTCCGATAATCGAGCAGATAAAGGATGCAACCAGCGTTTTGGTTTCAATACCAATATCGGACATCCACACCGTGCCCTGAATAGCCACGGATACCGCACAACCAGCATTCAACGTACCCGGCAGCACACGGTCATCAATATTCTTGGTCGTACGCAGGATCGGGGTGATGACGGCAAAGGACCCGATACCTAACGCATCACAAAAATTGCCAACAAAGCCGGACAGGGCAGAGATAAAGATGCTGTTATTGCTGATAGTGCCGTCCTTTTTGCTGGCGAGGTATTCCTTGATCATCAGGACGATCAGGGGAATGGCAAATACCCACAGGCAGATAATAACGATTTGACTGCTCTTCATAAGCTTTCTTGGTCCTCTCTAAAACTTTTGTATTTTGGTAATTGGAAATAAATGATTATTTGCCCATCTCACGGGAACGCTCGGCGCAGGCATGGACCGCCTGGATCACGGCATTGCGGAAGTTGTTTTCCTCCAGTGCAGAAACAGCGGCGATAGTAGTACCGGCGGGAGAGCAAACGGCATCCTTCAGCACGCCGGGGTGCTTACCGGTATCCAGAACCATCTTGGCGCTGCCGAATACGGTCTGGGCAGCGAACGTATACGCCTGTGCACGGGGAAGGCCCTCCAGAACGCCGCCGTCCGCCAGAGCCTCAATGAACATGAACACATAGGCCGGGCCGGAGCCGCTGATGCCGGTGACAGCGTCCAGCAGATTTTCGGGGACCTGCTCAGCCTTGCCAAAAGCGTTCAGCAGCTTCATGGCATAGTCGATATCCTCTTCCGTCACCAGCTCGTTGTGGCACACGCCAGTCATACCGGCTGTTACCTGGGCAGGGGTGTTGGGCATAACACGGATGGTCTTGACACCCTCGCCGAAGTAGCCCTTCAGGATCTCCAGCGTCTGACCGGCAGCGATGGAGATAAATACCTTGTCGGGAGTAATGCAGTCGCAGAAGCTGTCAATGGCCTCCTTGAGAACGTAAGGCTTCACCACCAGAAAAATCACGTCGCTGTTCCGAACGACTTCTTTGTTGTCAGTGGTGATGCAGATGCCCATTTCCTTCTGTGCGGCCTCCAGGCCGGGGAGATACACATCGGAAGCGGTGATATCGCTGGCCGGAGCGATACCGGAACCAATAATACCACCCATGATGGATTTGCCCATAACGCCGCAACCAATAAATCCGATCTTCTTGCTCATTTTGAAAACTCCTCTCAATAATGCGGTTTCATTCTTGCAGGGGTGGGAATGCTGTGAGGGAAAATACCGTTATATTCATGAACCCGGTGTCTTATCCGAGATACATGCCGCCGTTGCAGTGGATAACCTGCCCAGTAATGTTGCTGGCTTTTTCCGAAGCCAAGAATATGATCGCGTTGGCAATGTCCTCCGGACGGCCCACCCGGCCCACAGGCAGTTTGGCCAGATAGCTGTCCAGGTCCCGTTCAATACGATCCTTGGTCATATCCGTCTGGATGATACCGGGAGCCACGCAGTTGAAGCGAACGCCGGTGCTGCCCAGCTCACGGGCCAGCGTGCGGGTCAGCCCCACAAGCGCCGCCTTGCAGGCCGCATAATGGCTGTAGCCGGGGCAGCCGTAGAAAGCGTCCTGGGAGGCGATGCTGATCACGGACCCCTTCTTTTCAATAATGTAAGGAATCGCTGCATGAGTCACATTATATACGCCGTCCAGATCCACAGAGATGGTCTTACGCCACTGGGCAGGCGTCATGTCAACAAAGAATGCCTCCTGGAAGATTCCGGCATTGTTTACCAGAACGTCAATGCCGCCGGATTGCGCCGCCAAATCCTTGATGGTGCGGTCTGTGGCCTCATAGTCTGTGATGTCCATTTTTGCGGAATAGGCATTGACGCCCAGTTCCTGCACCATCCGAACCGTTATGGCCATCTCTTCCTCAAGAACGCCCACCACCAGAATGTCAGCGCCCTCCTGCGCCGCGCTGAGGGCAGTCTGCCGTCCAATTCCGCGTTCACCACCGGTGATAAGAACCTTTTTCCCTTTGAGCAACATAGAAAACCAACCTCCGATTCATATAAAATAATTTTTCAGGGGGGCTTTGGTATGTTTTTATGCTTTACCGGCAGGAGCATCCAGAAACGGCGTAATGCCGTTTTCATCCATGTAGTGCCGAGCTACGGGATCCTTTGCATACAGCGCCTTGGCTTCCACACGCGCCTTTTCACCGGAGAATTTGAACGGGTCCAACGGCTGTCCGCTGTCCAGGATGGCGCTTTTCTTGCCCTCCTCCCGGAGGTCCTTGACGGTAAAAACGACAAACAAGGCCAGCCATGCAATGCTGACGAACAGCATAATCCAAGTTCCGATCTGCATCTGTTATCCCTCCTTCATCATGCCGTCCCAGCAGTAGCTGTGTTTTTTGTCGTACCACCACAGGCCACCGACCACCACCAGCGTGATGGCCCACGTCAGCAGCAGGCCGCCGTAGCCGAGGAACCAGAGGCCGCTGGACTGGTTGCTGTGGGCAAAGAGAATCATCAGGAAAATGTTCATGACGGGCACCAGATACTTGAACAGGATCATAGCCCATTTACCGATATAGCCGTTGCCAAAGGTATTGATGACCAGGACCCGCAGCCGCTCGCCGCCAAAGCGGTAACCCACGGCCACCACCAACAGCGTCACCAGCGTGGGCAGCACATAACTCCCGAAGATGTTATCCAGGTGGTTCAGCAGGTTTTCGTTCATGCTGGGAGCCGCGCCGCACACCAGCAGGAGCAGAGTGGAAATAACCGTGCCCTTTTTGCGGCTCATGTGTAGCGTATCGATCATAAAGCAGGCAATGACCTCGATCAGCACATACGCGCAGGAATAGGCAGCGATAAACAGTGCGGTGAAGAACAGCAGGGAAATGACGTAGCCGCCCTTCATGCCGGTAAATACCTGGGGCATGGCCACATAAGCAGTGGAAATTCCCAGCGTCTTAATGGTTTCGCTGTTGTAGCCGCAGGCAAAGAGGGTGGGAATGATGGCAAATCCCGCCAGCAGGGCAAAGGAGGTATCCGCAAAACCGGTAGTGACATTTCCGAAGCCGGCATCGGACTCCTTTTTCAGATAAGAGGAGAGAACCAGGAACCAGCCCCACCCGGCACCAAACGTGAAGTAAGCCTGGCTCAAGGCGGCCGTCAGAGTTTTACTGGTGAACATCTCAGACCATGTAGGGGTCAGGAAATATACGATGCCGTCGATGGCGCCAGGAAGCGTCAAAGCCCGGACAGCGCCCACAATAATGATAATTAAGGCGAAGCCGCCGATCCACTTGGCCACGCGCTCAATGCCCTTCTGAATGCCAAAGTAGGGCGGAATGGCGGAGAGCAGCAGGGTGATAAGGAACATGCCGAAGCAGAGGCCCTTATTGCTCTGATAATTGCTCCATACCACTTCAGGGCTGACGGTTGCAAATGTGTTGCGGGCGGACTCAATGACCCAGTAAAAGCTTTGAGAGACCACCACAATGTAATAAGCGGCAAACATATTCAGTAGCAGCATCATAACGCCGATGCCCCGCAGTCCGGACATTTTCCCCATGGTATCCACTGTAGAGGAATGGCCGTATTTACCGGAGGCGCTTTCATAAATAACTGACGGCAGGGAGATCAAAAGGATAAACACAAGATATGGCAGCAGAAATGCGCCGCCGCCATTTTCCGCACAACGGAAAGGGAATCTCCACATATTTCCGATCCCGATGGCAGCAAACCAGGTAGTCATCAGGAATCCGATACGAGTCCCCCAATTATCACGCTTTGCCAAAGTCGGTGGTTTTTTTGACATGTCTTAATAAAACTCCTTCCTCTTTCTTACATACTGACTATGTGCCTGTGTCCATAATATATAGCATTTGGCGTGCCAATTCTAAAAAAAGAACTATATACAGCGATTTTTACAAGAGATCAGGTAGGTGTCTTATGCTGATTCACCAAGCTTTTTAAATATTTGTCAAAAAAAGCTTAAATATTTTGGTTGAATACGTCTCATAATACCGCAAATAATTTTGCAGCAAGATATTTAGCGCAAAATATTTTTCACTTATACTTGCTTTTTCGATGAGTATATCATACAATAAATTGTGCGAAATGCTAAATGCAAAATTTGATTTGCCTATATAAGAAAGAAGGAAAAAGATGGATCGCTTTTCATTTGCCGCATTGCTTTTGGAAGAACAGCGTATTGCTTCGGTACTGGCATATGACTCAATTTTTGAAAAGCTGTTTCAATGCAGTGCGGAGAATCTGTTGGGAAAGAGCGGAAGCCTTCTATTTCCGCGCATATTATCCGGTCCTTCCTCTGGAACCGTGCATGTCAGCGGCCATTGGATTCAGTATTCCCTGCGGAGCCTTTCAGGCAATCGCCAACTGATACTGCTTGTCATTCAGCATTTCAACAGCGATGAGCTCTATCAATTTACCCTGGATCTAATGGATGTGGGCGTTCAGATCTATTCCGGAGATTCCACTTTGATCTTTTTGAATGCAGCCAGCGAAGAGATGTCCAATGTCAAACGGCGCGATGTGCTGGGCAAGCATCTCACTTCCATATACGACACAGACGAGGACCAGAGCACTGTTTTGGCAACATTGTCTACGCATACCGCGGTTTATAACAAGGCCGACTGTTTTAAGACCAGCAACGGGGATCAGGTTACCGTACTGAATACGGCAATTCCCTTTTTTGACCGTAAAGGCGCGTTGGATGCGGTCATCAATCTAGAATACAGCCAGCGGTCTATTGAACGCATGGTGTCTACGACCCAGATCATGCAGAAAATTATTCCGGGGGAAAAGAAAAAGTCACCTAACAAGCAGCGGTATTACCGTTTTGATGATATTGTAGGCCATTCCTCCAGTTTGAAGGAGGCTATAAATCTTGCGAAAATGGTTGCAGCTCAGAACAGCAGCGTGTTTATTTCAGGGGAAACCGGAACTGGTAAGGAATTGTTCGCGCAAAGCATATTTACTGCCTCCAATAGCCGAAACTTCATTTCAGTCAACTGTGGGACCATCACCGAAGGACTGGCTGACGCTACACTATTTGGCACGACAAAAGGTGCATTTACCGGCAGTGTCAACAGCGATGGACTCTTTGCCGCCGCAGATGGAGGCATCCTTTTCCTGGATGAGATCAACTCCCTGGCGCTCAGCACACAGGCACGGCTGCTCCGCGTTCTGCAGGAGGGAACTTATATGAAGGTAGGTGCCGTCAAGGAAAGCACATGCAACGTACGGGTATTGGCCTCCTGCAATCAGGACCCATGGGAGCTGATGAAGGCCGGAAAGCTTCGGCAGGACCTGTTTTACCGGATCGCCACATCCGTCATCAAGGTCCCGCCCCTGCGGGAGCGAATGGACGACCTGGATGAACTGGCAAATTATTTTCTGAAATACTACTCCCACAAGTTTTACAAGCACGTTTATTCCGTATCTGAGGATGCTATGAGTCTTATGCGGAGGTATACTTGGCCCGGTAATATCCGTGAGTTGAAAAACGTGATGGAATTTGCAGTCAACGCGGTCTCAGGCACTATAATCGAAACCCATCACCTGCCCAGTTACATACAAAGCCGTCTGCAATATACACAGGGTGAGTATCTTCCAAAATCCATGTTAGAGACATACACAACTCAAACGAACCTTTCCGAACAGCTGGAACACTATGAACGGGAACTTATTGAGCAGGCCTTGCAGCACAGCCAGTATAATATTTCAAAGGCAGCTGAATCTTTAGGCGTAAGCCGGCAGGCTTTACAATATAAATTAAAGAAATATCAGTTCAAATCCTTTTGAGATCTGATCATCAACTGTCAGACGCATTGCCCTTATCACTGGATGGCCGCCACAGTGAATTGCGTTGAATGAATTTTTCGTTAAGGTTTTATTTATGTAATTGATATGGATGCAAAAGAGTGCTACTCTTTTCTTAATAGCTGTATGCGCCACCATACGGCAACACGAAACTATGAGAAGGGATCGAGTAACATGAAACGTCGTAAAATCGTACTTTTGGCTGATGGCAGCGAAGAGTTCCGCTGGCTCATGTGGAAATGCACAGAGCAGCACGGGCATTTTTCAATGATGACTGTAGGCAGCGGTAAGGATGTTCTCATGTGTACGCAGAAGTAGGCCCCTGACCTTCTATTGATGGATACGGTGCTGCCCGATATTTGCGGTTTCACTGTACTGAAAGAGCTGCGGCAGCGGGGCAACTCCCCTAAAATCATCATTCTTTCCAGCGTCGTATCCCAGCAGGCTGCGGAGAGGGCCCTGACTCTGGGTGCCGCGCATTTTGTGCCTAAGCCGTTCCATACTGGGGCGTTGTTCGATTTAATGCACGGACTTTTCCATGGAGCCCCACAGCACCCTCCCTTAATCCTCACGTTTGCAGAACAGGACACCGTAAAACGGTGTCCTGTTCTGCGTATCGAAAAGATCTTTTGCCCCGCTGAGCAAGCTTTCAGAACTTTTCAAAATTCTGAAAACTATTGATTTCAATGGTACAAGGAAAGCAGTGAAGCACCGCTGGGGTCGGATAAAGCGAGCCGCTTTCGAGGAAGCCCTTTGGTGGACAGGCGTGAAGCTGCCGGGAACCGGCTGGTGCGACGTTGTATCCTTCTTGGGTTTCCCGCGCGCACGCTTCCTTACCGTTGCGGGGATTTTTTATTTTATTGACAGTCGCATTTCGGGGGCGCCATGCCCATCCCGGGTATGCGCAAAACAGCAGGATAAAAAAGCTGAGGCGCAATGCCGCGCAATAGACTGCGCAAATTAAAAAGGGACATAGTTTGCAGGCTCTGACAGAATGAAGCAGCAACACGCCATTCTGAAAGGAGACAGCAAGCTATGTCCCAAAAATTGCGCAGCTGAATGAGGGAACTATCAAGGGTCAGATCAAGGGATCTCCTTTTTCAGGGCGGACGGAATCTGCCTGCGATGCAGTTAGGGTAGAAAATGTGGAAATTCGGTGGTTTTGATTTTTTAAGCACTGTTACTGGCAATTATAGAACGGCAGCATTATCAGATTCGGTATGTCTGCATTCTTTACAATAGACGAGAAAACGCTGTCCGGTGCCTTGGGCCACTACTCGGCTGGTTTCACCCTGAACACCTACACCCATGCCACGGCGCAGATGAAGCAGGACGCCGCAGACACCATCGGTGGGGTCATCAGCCAGCAGATGCGCTGAAAAAGCAGGGCCAGACAAGAAAAATCCCGTCTGGCCCTGTCCGGTGCTTTCCGAACCTTTCCCCGTGTGGGTCAGTGTGTGAGTCTTGATGAAACGGCGAAAATTAAGTACCATAAAAAGTTGCAGATTATAGAAGAAAATCACCGGAATCAAGCGATTCCGGTGATTTTTGGTGGAGACTACTGGAC
>URTS01000045.1 GCA_900550685.1 uncultured Oscillibacter sp.
CCCGGGACGTTTCCGGCGAAGGTGTGCAGCAGGCCCTGCTGAAAATCGTGGAGGGCACGGTGGCCAACGTGCCGCCCCAGGGCGGCCGGAAGCACCCCCACCAGGAGTTTATTCAGGTGAACACCAAGAACATCCTCTTCATCTGCGGCGGCGCGTTTGACGGTCTGGAAAAGATCATCGAGCAGCGCCTGGACCAGAAGACCATGGGCTTCGGCGCCGACATTCAGAGCAAGAAGGAAAAGAATGTCAGCCAGCTGCTCTCCCAGGTCCAGCCCCACGATATCCTGAAATTCGGCATCATTCCCGAATTGGTGGGCCGCCTGCCGGTGATCGCGCCCCTGAACGCTTTGCAGCGGGAGGACCTGGTGCGGATCCTGAAGGAGCCCAAGAACGCCCTGGTGAAGCAGTACAAGAAGCTGATGGAGTACGACGATGTGGACCTGGAATTCACCGATGATGCCCTGAACGCCATCGCGGACAAGGCCATCGAGCGGAACATCGGCGCCCGGGGCCTCCGGGCGGTGATGGAGGGACTGCTGACGCAGATCATGTACGACATTCCCTCCGACAAGACCGTTGTGAAGGCGGTCGTGACCAAGGACTGCGTGGAAGGCAAGGCAGAGCCGGAGCTTACCCACGATCCGGAGAAGATCAACTACTCCGTAAAGCTGAAATCCGGCCGCAGCGAGAACCGGAGCAATCCGGCGGAGCCGCAGTCGGCATCTTAAAAGAACAGGGGGGAGGGGCGAACACGCGCCTCTTCCCCCTTTCAACTCTCCAGAGAGGAGCAGATTATGGAACCTGAGACTTTGAATCTTCCCGTCCTGGCCCTCCGGGGCCTGACGGTTTTTCCCCATACCAACCTGACCTTTGACGTGGAGCGCCGCATCTCCATGAAAGCCCTGGAAGTGGCCATGGAGACCGGTCAGGAGATCTTCCTGGTGACCCAGCGGGAGATCAATGTGGACAAGCCCACGGAGCAGGACCTCTACACCATGGGCACCATTTCCCGGGTGACCCAGATCCTGCGGCTGGGCCAGAATTCCCTGCGGGTCATGGTGGAGGGCGGACGCCGGGCCCGGCTGAAGCGGCTGTGGCAGCTGGAACCCTACCTCCAGGGCCATGTGGAGCTGGTGGAGGAATCCGAAACCGTGAGCCACGGCCCCAGAACGGAGGCCCTGCTGCGGCAGACCTGGACCCTGTTCCAGGATTACGCCCAGCTGGCCGGGAATGTGGCGGAGGAGGTCACCGCCGCGGCTCTGGACTGCCAGGATCCCGGCTACCTGGCGGACCTCATTGCCCAGAATATCGCCCTGCGGTACGATGATAAGCAGGCCATTCTGGAAGAGGTGTCCCCCCTGATGCGCCTGCGGAAGCTCAACGGCTTTTTGGCCCGGGAGCGGGACGTGCTGGGCTATCAGCGCCAGATGGAGGGCAAGGTCCGGGACGAACTGGCCCAGCAGCAGAAGGAGCAGATCCTGCGGACCCAGATCCGGGTGCTGCAGAACGAGCTGGGCGAGGACGAGGACAACGAGATCGACGAATACCGCCAGAAGCTGGACGCGCTGAAACTGGACGACGAGACCCGCCAGCATCTGGACAAGGAGATCACCAAGCTTGCCAAGCAGCCCTATGTCAGCGCCGAGGCCTCCGTCATCCGGAACTATCTGGATGTGTGTCTGGAGCTGCCCTGGGGTACATATACCAAGGAGCGCCTGAATGTGGAAGCGGCCCGGAAGGTGCTGGACCGGGACCATTACGGCCTGGAAAAGGTGAAGGAACGGATTTTGGAGACCATTGCCGTCCGGCAGATGAATCCGGAGGGGAAGGGCCAGATCCTGTGCCTGGTGGGCCCTCCCGGCGTGGGCAAGACCTCCATCGCTCTGTCTGTGGCCAACGCCCTGAACCGGAAGCTCACCCGCATTTCTTTGGGCGGTGTCCGGGATGAGGCGGATATCCGTGGCCACCGGAAGACCTACATCGGTTCCATGCCGGGCCGCATTGTGGAGGCCATCAGCCGCAGCGGCTCCATGAACCCGCTGCTGGTGCTGGACGAGATCGACAAGCTGGGCAATGATTACCGGGGCGATCCCGCCTCGGCTCTGCTGGAAGTGCTGGACAGTGAGCAGAACCACGCCTTCCGGGACCATTTCCTGGAAATTCCCCTGGACCTGTCCAAGGTCATGTTCATCACCACTGCCAACTCCCTGGATACCATTCCCCGGCCCCTGCTGGACCGGATGGAGGTCATTCAGCTGTCCAGCTACACCGATGAGGAAAAGCTGCAAATCGCCCGAAACCATCTGCTGCCCAAGCAGATGAAGGAGCACGGACTGAAAAAGGGCAGTCTCCGGATGGATGATGAGACCCTCCGGGCCGTCATCCGGGACTACACCCGGGAGTCCGGCGTCCGCCAGTTGGAGCGGCGGCTGGCCGCCGTCTGCCGGAAGGCGGATATGCGCCTGCTGACGAAGCTGGTCAAGCGGGTGACCGTCACGGAAAAGGACCTGCCCAAGCTGCTGGATATGCAGCCCTATCCCCCCTCCATCCATGTGGATCAGGAGGAGATCGGCGTGGTGAACGGCCTGGCCTGGACGGAAGCAGGCGGCGAGATCTTGGAAGTGGAGGTCAACGTCATGGAGGGCTCCGGCAAGCTGGAGCTTACCGGCAACCTGGGAGACGTGATGAAGGAATCCGCACAGACGGCCCTTTCCTGCTTGCGGAGCCGGGCGGATGCGCTGGGCATTGAGAAGGATTTCTACAAGACCAAGGACATCCATGTCCACTTCCCGGAGGGAGCGGTGCCCAAGGACGGTCCCTCTGCCGGTATCGCCATGGCCACGGCTCTGCTGTCCGCCCTGACGGACCGGAAGATCAAGGCCGGCATCGCCATGACCGGCGAGATCACCCTCCGGGGCCGGGTGCTGCCCATCGGCGGATTGAAGGAAAAGACCATGGCCGCCAAACGATACGGCATCCACACGGTGCTGATCCCCAAAGACAACGTCCGGGACCTGGAGGAGATCGACCAGACGGTCCGGGCGGCGCTGCGGTTCGTGCCGGTGGAGACGGTGGACCAGGTGTTTGACGAGGTATTCTGCCGCGCCAAGGAAACGCGGCAGCCGGAGGCCATTCCGGCCTTCCTGCCGGTGGAAAACGGCACGGAAGCCGCCCTGCGGCAATAAAGAAGGAGAGACCTATGCCCTTGAATTTCAATAAAGCGGACTTTGTGCGCTCCGCAGGAGAGCCCAAGGACTTTCTGCGGGACGGACTGCCCCAGTTCGCCTTTGCAGGCCGTTCCAACGTAGGCAAGTCCTCCGTCATCAACCGGCTGGTGGGGCGGAAGAACCTGGCCTATGTAGGCGCCTCCCCGGGAAAGACCACCCATATCAACTACTTTCTCATCGACCAGCAGGCCTATCTGGTGGATCTGCCGGGCTATGGCTATGCCAAGGTGTCCCGGTCTGAGAAGGAGCGCTGGGCCCGGCTGATGGAGACCTATTTCCAGCGGGAGGCGGATGCCATCACCACCGGCGTGCTGATCGTGGACATTCGCCACAAGCCCACGGAAAACGATCTGGTGATGCACGATTGGTTCCGCCAGAGCGGCTGCCCGGAGATCGTGGTGGCCAACAAGCTGGACAAGCTGAAAAAAAGCCAGGTGGAACCGGCGCTGACCCTCATCCGGGAGACGTTGGCCCTGACGGAGCAGGATATCCTCATTCCCTTTTCCGCGGAAAAGGGAGAGGGGAAGGATACCCTGGTCCGTCTGCTGCTGGACGCCTGCCAGGGCTGAAAATAGAAAAAACAAGGACGGTGTACGGACACCGTCCTTGTTTTTTTGCGGAAAACGGGGCACAGGCAGAGAGCGCCCGGTATCAAGCAGGAAGCGTTCCGGATATTCCGGAACGCTTCCTTTTTTGAGAGAGTATGGAAAGATGGAAGGACTGGAGGTTTAGCCCTCGGCCATCTTCTTGTACTTGGCGTAGCGGGCCTTCACGTCTTCCAGCTCCTTGGCATAGAGGGCATCGGCCTTGTCGGGGAAGTTGTTCTTCAGGGAGGCGAACCGGTTCTCGCCCATCAGGAAGTCCATGACCTTGGAGGTGTCGGGCTCCTTGGAATCCAGCTGGAACGGGTTCTTGCCCTCAGCGATCCGACGGGGATCATAGCGGTACAGGTGCCAGTAGCCGCACTCCACAGCCTTCTTCATCTCGTCCTGAGAGCAGCCCATACCAGCCTTGATGTGCTGTTCCAGGCAGGGGCAGTAGCAGATGACGATGGAGGGACCGTCATAGGACTCGGCCTCACGGAGAGCCTTCAGGGTCTGGGCCTGGTCAGCGCCCATGGCCACCTGGGCCACGTACACATAACCGTACTGCATCAGGATAGCGCCCAGGTCCTTCTTAGCCACCCGCTTGCCGCCTGCTGCGAACTTGGCCGTAGCGGAGGTGGGGGTGGACTTGGAGGACTGACCGCCGGTGTTGGAGTACACCTCGGTATCCAGGACCAACAGGTTCACGTCGCGGTTCTGGGCCATCACGTGGTCGATGCCGCCGAAGCCGATGTCGTAGGCCCAGCCGTCGCCGCCCACAGCCCAGACGGACTTCTTGGCCAGATATTCCTTGTTCTCCAGGATGTACTTCACATCCTCGGTCTGCTCTGCCTTTTCCAGAGCGGCCAGCAGAGCGTCGGTGACGGTGCGGGAGGTCTCGGTCTTCTTCCAGCCGTTCTCATAGGCCTCCACAGCCTCCACGGCGATACCGGCAGCCTTGATGGCATCCAGACGGATCAGCAGCTCCTTGCGGATGGAATCCTGTGCGTGGAAGAAGCCATAGGCAAACTCGGCGTTGTCCTCGAACAGGGAGTGCTCCCAAGCGGGGCCGTGGCCGTGGCAATCCTTGCAGTAGGGCAGGATGGGGGCGCCGCCGGAAATAGCGGAGGAGCAGCCAGCGGCGTTGCCGATGTACATACGGTCGCCGAACAGCTGGCTCAGCAGCTTGATGTAGGTGGTCTCGGCGCAGCCGGCGCAGGCGGCGGAGAACTGGAAGTAGGGCTTGGCGAACTGGGCCGTCTTCACGCTCTTGTCGCTGATGACATCCTTCTTCAGGTAGGTCTCGTTCATGGCCACATCGTCGAACAGAGGCTGCTCGGCCTTCATGTCCTCGAAGGAGGTCATGGTGAGGGCACCCTCGGCGGGGCAGGCGGTCAGGCACACGCCGCAGCCCAGGCAGTCATAGGGAGAGACCTGCATCCGGAAGGAGTAGGGAGAATCCTTGCCCAGACCCTTGGCGGGCACGGTCTCGAAACCGGCGGGCACAGACTTCTTCTCCTCCTCGGTCAGCAGCACGGGACGGATGGCCGCATGGGGGCAGCACATGGAGCAGCGGTTGCACTGGATGCACTTGCTGCCGTCCCACTTGGGAACCTTCACAGCCACGCCGCGCTTGGAGAAGGCAGAGGTGCCGTTCTCCCAGGTGCCGTCCAGCACGCCGTGCTTCTGGAACACGGAGACGGGCAGCTTGTCGCCCTGCTGGCGGTCCAGAGGCAGCACGATGTCACGGACGAAGGGAGTGATGCCCTTGGGCTCCACAACAGGAGTATCCTGTGCGTCGGCCCAGGAGGCGGGGATCTCCACCTTCACGGCGGCGCTGACGCCCAGATCCACGGCCTGGTCGTTCAGGTCCACAATCTTCTGACCGGCCTTCTTGAAGTAGGAGTTGTAGTTGTTCTTCTTCATATCCTCAATGGCCAGGTCCATGGGGATGACCTTGGTCAGGGCGAAGAAAGCGCCCTGGAGGATGTTGTTGGTGCGCTTGCCCAGGCCGATCTGCTGTGCCAGCTTGGCAGCGTCGATGATGTAGAAATTGGCATGCTTCCGGGCCAGGTCACGCTTCATCTTGCCGGGCAGGTGCTGCTCCAGTTCCTCCACGGTCCAGGGGCAGTTCAGCAGGAAGGTGCCGCCTTCCTTCAGGTCCTCGGTGAGGTCGTACTTGCTCACATAGGTGGGAGCATGGCAGGCCACGAAATCAGCGGAGGACACCAGATAGGTGCTGCGGATGGGCTCGTCGCCGAAGCGCAGGTGGCTCTGGGTCAGGCCGCCGGACTTCATGGTATCATAGGAGAAGTAAGCCTGAGCGTACTTGCCGCCCACGAAGCCGATGGTGGAGATGGCGTTCTTGTTGGCACCCACGGTGCCGTCGCCGCCCAGGCCCCACAGCTTGCAACTGATCTGGCCGGGATGGGGCAGCTCGATCTCCTTGTAGTCCAGGGAGGTGAAGGTCACGTCATCGTTGATGCCGATGGTGAAGTTGTTCTTGGGCTCGTCCTTCTCCAGGTTGTCGTACACAGCGACGATCTGGCCGGGGGTGGTGTCCTTGGAGGACAGGCCGTAACGGCCGCCAACCACGCGGATGTCGCCGCGGCCGGCCTGATTCAGAGCTGTGACAACGTCCAAGTACACGGGCTCGCCCACGGAGCCGGTCTCCTTGTTGCGGTCCAGCACGGCAATGCGCTTGCAGGTGGCGGGGATGGCGGCAGCGAAGTGGGACACGGAGAAGGGACGATACAGGTGGATCTGCACCATGCCGACCTTGCGGCCCTGGGCGTTCAGGTAATCCACGGTCTCCTTCACGGTCTCGCTGGCGGAGCACATCACAACGATGACTTCCTCAGCGTCGGGAGCGCCGTAGTAGTTGAAGAGCTTGTAGTCACGGCCGGTGAGCTTATTGATCTCATCCATGTAGTGCTGGACGGTGTCGGGCAGGCTGTTGGCCTTGACGTTGGCGCCCTCCTTGCACTGGAAGTAGATGTCAGGGTTGACGTTGTTGCCGCGGTTGGTGGGATGCTCGGGGTTCAGAGACTGATGACGGAACTCCTGCAGGGCCTTCTGGTCCACCAGACCACGCAGGTCCTCATAGTCCAGAGCCTCGATGCGCTGCATCTCGTGAGAGGTGCGGAAGCCGTCGAAGCAGTGCATGAAGGCATACCGGCCGCTGATGGCGGACAGATGGGCCACGGCAGCCAGATCCATGGCTTCCTGGGGGCAGGAGGACATGAGCATGGCGTAGCCGGTGGTGCGGCAGGTCATGAAGTCAGTGTGGTCACCGAAGATGGAGTGATGGTTGGAGGTCACCACGCGGGATGCGATGTGCATGACGCTGGGCAGGAATTGGCCGCCCATGGCGTACATGGCGGGGATCATCAGCATCAGGCCCTGGGAGGAGGTGAAGGTGGTGGTCAGAGCACCGGCCTGCAGAGAGCCGTGGCAGGTACCGGCGGCACCGGCCTCAGACTGCATCTGGATCACGTCCACCGTGGAACCGAACAGGTTCTTCTTACCCTTGGCGGACCACTCGTCCACCTTTTCCGCCATGGGGGAGGACGGGGTGATGGGGTAGATGGCTGCTACCTCGGTAAAGGCGTAGGCACTGTGGGCCGCTGCCGTATTGCCGTCCATAACTACGTAATTTTTCTTCATACGCAATTCCTTCCTATCTTTCTTCACTGAATATGCCGTTTTTATATAGGTACCATCAGCAGATGGTAACGCTCAAATATCAGAAAGCCAGCCTGCAATTCTGGATGCGGCAGCTTTCCTCGATCAGCTGCCGCTTTTGCAGGAGCAGCTGGGTGATCTGCTGTTTCTTCTCATCGGTGTAGCGGAATTTGGGGATCGTTACACTGATGGCCGCCTTGACCTGGCTGTTCTCTGCCAGAGGCACCGCCGCACAGCAGATCTCTGCAGTGGATTCCTCGTTTTCATAGGCGATCCCGGCGCTGCGGATGTCGTGAAGCGCTGAGATGAGGGTATCAATGTCCATAATGGAGTTTGGGGTGTAGGGGAAGAAGCGGTAGCCCTCATAGAGCTGTCGGACTGTTTCGTCCGGCATGCCGGAGAGCAGGGCCTTGCCCAGGCCGGTGACGTGGGCAGGGAGGTGGTGGCCCACCTCGCTGATGATGGAGATAATGGCGTGCCCTTCCTCCTTTAAGAGGTAGTGCACGTCCGGTCCCACCAGCACGCCCATCTGACAGACCTCGTCTACCTTGGAGACGATGCTGCGCATTTCGCTGCGGATGATGGACAGGGCATTCTGGCCGCTGGCGTAAGACAGGCCCAATTCAAAGGTATGGGGACCGATCTTGTAGAGACTGCCGTCCGCCACAATGTAATTGGTGGCAGCCAGGGTTTTCAGAATCGGGGAGATGGTCCCCTTGGGAAGGGCCAGCAGATTGGAGATCTCCGACAGGCTCAGACCGCCGGAATTGGCATCGATCAACTCCAGAATCCGGAGGACCCGCAGGGTAGGATTGTGGTATTCCATAAAAGGTGGGCTCCGATCTTCCGGAGCTGCGTTTTGCAGGCCGGGGAAGTATGTAATAATAGGCTCCAGAATTTGCATATCCGAATATAAAACGAATATCCGAAACTCTACTGGTAAAATAGCACAGATGTCATCCGTTGTCAAGGGGCTATCTATGGAATTTAAAATTAAAAAATCTCCGGTGCAGCCAATTGGCCGCGCCGGAGACAACGATGAGCTTTTGGGGAAAATCAAGGAAAATCAGACGTAGTTGCAGACGCGGGCAATGGCCATTTCGGTGTAGCCAAGGGCCTCTGCCTTGGTCTGCTTGCCGCAGGCGGCATCCACCACCATCTGCAGCAGTTCGCCGCCCAGATCGTCCAGAGTCTTGGTGCCGTAGATCAGGGGGGAGGCGTCCAGATCGATGTTATCCTCCATCTTGGCAAAGGTCAGCTTATTGCCGGTGATCTTGATGACGGGGACAATGGGGTTGCCGGTGGGGGTGCCCCGGCCGCTGGAGAACACCACCACCTGAGCGCCGCCGGCCACCATGGCCGCCACGGAGGAGGGGTCGTTGCCCGGGGTGTCCATGACCACCAGGCCCTGCTTGCTCTGGACCTGCTTGGCGTAGTCATACACGGCATTGATAGGGCTGTGGCCGCCCTTGTGGATACAGCCCAGGGACTTCTCCTCCAGGGTGGTGATGCCGCCGGCCTTGTTGCCGGGGGAGGGGTTGCCCTCTCGGACCTCCTCGCCCACCAGCCGCAGAGCGGCCTCATAGCGGTGAACGATCTCAAAGATGCGGTCATGGACCTCAGGCGTGGCGGCGCGGCGGGCCAGAATGTGCTCGGCGCCGATGAACTCCGTTGTCTCGGAGAGGATGGAGGTGCCGCCTGCGGCCACGATGCGGTCGCTCATCTCGCCGATGACGGGGTTGGCAGCCAGACCGCTGGTGGGGTCGGAGCCGCCGCACTCAGTGCCCACGATCAGTTCGGAGATGGGGAATTCCTCCTTCTGAAGCATGGAGGCCTCAGCCACCATTTCCTTGGCGTAACGCACGGCCATGTCCACAGCCTTCAGCGTGCCGCCGGCCTCCTGGATGATGACCTGCTTGAGGGGCTTGTTGGTGCGCTCTTCAATGGCTTTGACCACCAGATCCATCTGGCAGTTTTCGCAGCCGAGAGACACCACCACCGTGCCGTAGACGTTGGGGTTGGCGGCATAGCCTGCCATCACGTCCATGGTCAGCTGCTGGTCAGGGGCCACCTGAGAGCAGCCCTGCTGGTTGTTGAAGGTAACGGCGCCGGTCACCTGCTGGGCAATGATGCGGGTGGTGTCGGAAGCACACACGCTGGCAGGCAGAATCAGCACATGATTGCGCACGCCCACACGGCCGTCGGGACGCTTATAACCGTAAAAAGTCATGGTCAGTTCCTCCTTATTCCTTTCCTTCCAGGTTTTCCCGGTGGCTTTCCACGTTGTGGACATGGACATGCTCGCCGGCCTTGATATCACAGGAGGCGATGCCGATATGCTCGCCGTACTTCACCACGGGCTGGCCCTTGGGTATGTCCCGGGTGGCAAGCTTGTGGTAAATGGTGATATCCTCCAGAACGGGGAGGGAGAACTCTTTGCTCTCACAGACATAGGTGGCGGTTTCGCCCTTGGCGATGGGCTCGATAGCCACGGCCACATTGTCCTGGGGGTCGATAATCATTGCATTACGCATCAGAAATCACTCCTTATAAAATATGAGTAAGCTTACAGGGGGATGACCAGAGCACCGATCAGGGCCAGCACGAAGATGCACACGGAGGAGATGAAGGAGCCCAGGGTGTAGGTCTTCAGGCCGCCGGTGACGGTCAGGCCGGACATGTTGGTGGCCACCCAGAAGCCGGAGTCGTTGACATGGCCGATGGAGTTGCCGCCGGACAGGCAGGCCAGGGCGATCCACACGGGATGGCAGCCGATGGCGGGAGCAATGGTGGCCATGATGCCCATGGAGGTCATGCCGGCCACGGTGCCGGAGCCCTGGGCCACACGGAAGATCAGGCCGATGAGATAGGCCAGGAACATGGCGGGGATCACGGAGGTGGTATTGGTGCCCAGCAGGCTCACGATGGCGTTGCCGATGCCGGTAGCGGTGATGACAGAGGAGAAGGAGCCGCCTGCACCGGTGATCAGCAGGACCACGCCGGCGCTCTTCAGAGCCTCACCGGCAGACTTCTCTAGGTTCTCGCGGCCGATGTAGGGCAGGCTCACCAGGTAAGCGCCCAGGGTGCCCAGGGTCATGGCAACCAGCTTGTTGCCCAGGAAGCTGCAGATCAGGGGCTCCTCGTCAAACATAGCGGAACCCAGGGTGCCGAAGAGGATGCAGACCACGGGGATGACAACGGGCAGCAGAGCCATGCCGAAGGAGGGACGGGCCTTAGCGTTGTTCTGGGCAGCGCGGGCAGCCACCAGCTCATTGACAACGTTGGAGCTGTGGTTCACGTCCTTTTCCTCATTCCAAATGCCGCGGTTGTGGATCTTAACATAGATGAAGTCGGACACCAGAACGGTGATAAATCCGACAACCAGACCGACGATCATCATGATGCCCAGATCAAAGCCAAAGATATCGGCGGCAGCCAGAGGGTTGGGCGTGGGAGGCACCACGCAGTGAGCGGTGGTGGCGCCGATGGTCAGGCAGCCGGTGACATAGCACATCTTCATGTCGATCTTGGCGGCAATGGTGATGCCGATGGGGATCAGAATGATGAAGGTGACGTCAAAGAACACAGGGATGGACAGCACGAAGCCGGCCAGGCTCAGGCCCCAGATGGAGCGCTTTTCAGGGAAAGCGGAAACCAGCTTGTCGGCGATGATGTCGGCAGCGCCGCTGTCACTCATCAGCTGGCCCAGGATGGTGCCGAAGCCGACAGGCAGGCCGATGCTGGTCATCATGCTGCCGAAGCCGGAGGAGATGGTGTCCATTGTAGTCATCAGGTCGAGGCCGCCGGCCACACCCATGAACAGGCTGGCCAGAACCATGCCGATGGAAGCGTTGAGTTTGAGGACGATGATGCAGAACAGGATGATCGCGATAGCGATCACCAGTGCTACGATCAGCATTGCGGGAGATACCATAGAGTTAGTTCCTTTCTTTTTTTGTGTTTCTTGCACTACTATTTAAAACCAGAGCTTTCCGGCGGTCCGCCTGTTCACGGCAGGCCTCCGGCAGCTCGGATTTTTCAGAACAGGTTGCCGTTTTCGTCGAAGGGCAGGTCATAGGGCTCCGTGAGGACCTCAAAATCGGGGTTATTCTCCACCAGGGGCAGCATACCCTCGGAGATCTCGATGACGCCGATATGGGCAGTGTTGGGGATGCGGATCATCTTCATGTGGTCATGATCCTCTGCCTCGGGGCAGCACATCAGGGCCAGCTGTAAAGCTTCCCGGTCATTGTCCATGATCATGGGGATCTTCATCAGATGCAGGAAGGTGTTGGTCACGCCGGTGGGATAGGTCATCTCCAGCTTCATCTTGTTGAACAGACGGCGGGTGGTGACCTCTGCCAGGCCGATGCCCTGTGCATTGCCGTGGGTCTCATCGGTCAGGTCGAGGATGACGCATTTCTCCGCCTGAATGCCGCCGGAGCAGTATTTGGGCTGGACGAAGCGGCCGGACACGTTGGGGTCCATGCCGTCGCCGGAGATGTTCTTGCCGATCTTGTCCACCACCAGCACGTCGCACTTGTCAAACAGCAGGTGGGCGATGGTCTTGTAGGAGATCTCCTTGAGCTTGGGCTCCTCGGTGATGATCTCTTCGGGGCTCAGGCCCTTGATGAGGTAGGTGTCGTCATAGGCGTTTTCGATGATGGCGATGCCGCCCAGCACCGGAGCGTTTTCCATCATGGTCCGGCCATATTCCTCCACCAGCTCGTGCATAATGGCAGGGCTCTGGTGATGGATGCTCTCGGCGCCCTTCTGCTTGCCCAGGCCAATGGCCATCATCTTCATCAGGCCGCTTTCATAGGGGCCGCGGAAGGAGGTATGGGGCTTGATGCGGTTGAAGAGGATGATGCCGTCCGCCTCAGAGGCGTTCTTGTCCATGAACACCGGCTGGTGACGCACGCCGGAAATGCCGATCTGCACCGTCTCCATGGAACTCTTCACAGGGCAGCCCATGGCTTCCTCAGTGACGCCGTAGTCCTTGAGGATCTGGAGCTGACCCTCGGCGGTGGCGCCGCCGTGGCTGCCCATAGCCGCCACAATGTAAGGCTCGGCGCCTTTGGATTTGACAAAATCCACAATGGCGCGGGCCATCAGAGCGTTGTGGTTGATGCCCCGGCTGCCGCAGGTAATGGCGATCTTCTGGCCGGGCTGGATCTTGCCGCCGATCTCGGGGCGGTCCAGTTCCCGGGTGATAACGCCGGGAATGTCACTTTCGGGGATGCAGGTCTTGTCAAAGTTCTGGCGGACCTTGACCATCTTGGGGATGGGAGTGTCCTTGATGAGGTTGGTAATGGTTTCCATAGTTAGCTCCTCTCTGGCCGCTTGGCGGCTGTTTTATGGTTCAACAATTATACAGGTTTTTGATCTGGATGCCGGTATCAAAATAAGGGACCGCGACGGGCTTGTCCTGAAAGATGGCGTCTGTCAGAAGCTGAAGGGAACGGTAGCCTTGGGCGTAAGGTCCCTGATCGATGAGAAACTGGACGATCCCCTTCCGGAGAAAGGCCGTGTTGGAGTCTGTCACGTCGAAGCCCACCATCTTGACCTGGCCGGCAAGGCCCGCGTCCTCCACCGCCTGGGCCGCACCGGCCAGACCGGCGCCGCTGACGAAGATGCCGGTCAGTTCCGGCAGCTGGGCCAGCTTATC
>URTS01000046.1 GCA_900550685.1 uncultured Oscillibacter sp.
AAAGAGGTCATCAACATCACGGACGGGGGACGGCTGGGCTTTGTGGGGGATGTGGACTTCCACCTGCCGGAGGGGCAGGCGGCGGCCCTGATCATTTACGGTCCCGCCCGCTTTTTCGGCCTGTTCGGCAAGGGAGAGGAATACTACGTCCCCTGGGACAGCATCCAGCGGATCGGGGACGACATCATCCTCATCGATAAGCCCGCCCAGCACCGGGACCCGGCTCTGGAGCGGAAGCGGCGGAAACGGTTCTGAAAACAGGGGGCCTGGGTGGAAATTTCGGCGTTTCTCCGAAATTTCCGCCTATTTTTTGAAAATAATCCTTGCAATCGTGGACACGCTGTGCTATGATAATTCAGCATTCCGCATGGCTGCGGACTCTTTGTTTGTGCCCATTTTCAGAAAATGGGTTAGCAGAGGGGAGGAAACAGCCAGAGGTACAAACTAAATTTTTGGAGGAAATCAAACTATGGCAAGTGTCGTATCCATGAAGTCCCTGCTGGAAGCAGGCGTCCATTTCGGTCACCAGACCCGCCGCTGGAACCCCAAGATGGCTCCCTATATCTACACCGAGCGCAACGGCATCTATATCGTTGACCTGCAGAAGACCGTGAAGAAGCTGGAGGAGGCTTATGCCTTCGTCCGTCAGCTGTCTGAGAGCGGTCAGTCCCTGCTGTTCGTGGGCACCAAGAAGCAGGCTCAGGAGGCTATCAAGGAAGAGGCCACCCGCTGCGGTCAGTACTATGTCAACGCCCGTTGGCTGGGCGGCATGATGACCAACTTCAAGACCATGCGCACCCGTGTGGACCGTCTGAACCAGCTGAAGACCATGCAGACCGACGGCACCTTTGATATGCTGCCCAAGAAGGAAGTCATGAAGCACCTGGGCGAGATCGAGAAGCTGGAGAAGTATCTCGGCGGCGTGAAGGACATGAAGAAGCTGCCCGGCGCCCTGTTCATCGTGGACACCCGCAAGGAGCGCAACGCCATCGCTGAGGCTCACAAGCTGGGCATCCCCGTGGTGGCCATCGCCGACACCAACTGCGATCCCGATGAGATCGATTACGTCATCCCCGGCAACGACGACGCCATCCGCGCTATCAAGCTGATCGCTTCCGTCATGGCCAACGCCATGCTGGAAGGCAAGCAGGGCGAGCAGATGGACGAGGCCGCTGAGGCCCCCGCTGCCGAATAATTAGGACTTCGCGGGAGCGCAAGCTCCGATACTATACAATTGGAGGAAAAAGATTATGGCTTTTACCGCTGCTGATGTAAAGACCCTGCGCGAAATGACCGGCGTGGGCATGATGGACTGCAAGAAGGCTCTGACCGCTTCCGACGGTGACATGGACAAGGCCGTTGAGTTCCTGCGTGAAAAGGGCCTGGCCGCCTCCGCCAAGAAGGCTGGCCGTGTTGCCGCAGAGGGCATGGCTTACGCCGCTGTCATCGACGGCGTGGGCGTGGTCGTTGAGGTCAACGCCGAGACCGACTTCGTGGGCAAGAACGAGAAGTTTGTGGACTTCGTCAAGGGCGTTGCCGCTACCGTGGCCGCCAACAAGCCCGCTGACCTGGAGGCTCTGATGGCCTGCAAGTACAACGGCACTGACCTGACTGTTGAGCAGCAGCAGCAGGAGATGGTCCTCGTCATCGGCGAGAACATCAAGGTCCGCCGCTTCGCCTTCTACACCGAGGGCGTGTCCGTTCCTTATATCCACGCCGGCGGCAAGATCGGCGTGCTGGTGAACCTGAAGGTGGAGGGCGATATCGACGCTTCTGCTGCCGGTAAGGACGTTGCCATGCAGATCGCCGCTCTGAATCCCCGTTTCTGGGACAAGTCCCAGGTCTCTCAGGATGTCCTGGACGAGGAGAAGAAGATCATGATGGTCCAGATGGAGAACGATCCCAAGATGGCCAGCAAGCCCGAGCAGGTCCGCGAGAAGATCGTCATGGGCAAGATGAACAAGTTCTACTCCGAGAACTGCCTGCTGCAGCAGGAGTTCGTCCGCGGCGATGTGTTCACCGGCTCCGTGGAGCAGTATATCGCTGACGCTGCCAAGAAGCTGGGCGGCAAGATCACCTTCGTCGACGCTATCCGCTTTGAGAAGGGCGAGGGCATCGAGAAGAAGCAGGAGAACTTCGCTGAGGAGATCGCCAAGATGGTCAAGGGCTAAGCCCCTGAATCTGCAAATCAAAGAGCCGGCCGGAAGGCCGGCTCTTTTTGCTTCTTCCCGATGCCGACCATTGCGGCCTGGAAAATATTACAGATTCAGGCGGAGGGAAAAGGTGGATTTCCCGGATTCCCTTGTATTTTCACTGGGAAAATGGTATAATTACTTGATTTTGAATCATAACGCCGGACGGTTGAGAAGATCCGGCGCACAGGAGTTTCTATGCTGCACTATCTGCAAAATTTATTCCAGGCCCTGGATTTTTCCTCCTTGGCCGACGCGGTGCTCCGTGTGGCGGCGGTGTTTCTGTGCCTGACGGTCCACGAGACCTGCCACGGTCTGGCGGCTCTGGCCCTGGGGGACCCTACGGCCAAGTCCATGCACCGGCTGTCTCTGAATCCGCTGCGGCATATCGACTGGCTGGGATTGGCGCTGATGTTCGTGGCAGGCTTCGGCTGGGCCAAGCCGGTGCCGGTAAATCCCAGCTATTTCCGCAAGCCCAAGCAGGGCATGGCCATCACCGCCCTGGCAGGACCCATCTCCAATATCCTGCTGGCGGTGTTGTTCCTGGAGATCGGAAAAGTGATTTACCTTTACGCCCCTTACAGCGACGGGATGAACACCTTTTTTGACTGGTGCCTGTTTACGGTGGCCCCTATGTCCGTTGGTATGGGGCTTTTCAACCTGATCCCGTTTCCGCCCCTGGACGGCTCCAAGGTGCTGGCGGTCTTTCTGCCGGATGGAGCCTACATGAAGCTGATGCACTATGAACGCTATGGCATCCTGATCCTGCTGGCTCTGAGCTGGCTGGGCCTGGGGGGAAACGCTCTGGGCAATGCGATTTACGGCGTATACGAAGCGCTGTTCCATATCTTTTTTGCTTGAGGTGTCTTGATTTTGGAAAGTCCTGTATTCAAACTGGAAAAGGTGGTCCACTCCCGGTCCGATGAGATGCAGGATTTTGAGGGACCTCTGGATTTGATTTTGTTCCTTCTGGGAAAAAATAAGCTGGAGATCCAGGATATTTCCATCTCCCTGATCTGTGACCAGTACATTGCCTGGCTGGAGCAGCGGCAGCGGATGGACCTGGAGGTGGCCAGCGAGTTTGTCATCATGGCGTCCCATCTGGTGTATCTCAAGACCCGGATGCTGCTGTCTTTGGAGGACGAGGAGGCCAAAAGTGAGATGGACGCCCTGCTCCAATCCCTGGAAGAGCGGCGGCGCAGTGAAAACTATGTGCGGGTGAAGGCCCTGGCCCAGCGGCTGGCACCTATGGGGGAGTTCGGCCGGAACATCATGACCCGGAATCCGGAGCCGGTGAAGCGGGGTAAGGTATTTGAATACAGCCATCAGCCGGCGGACCTGGTGCTGGCCATGGCGGAGATTCAAAGCCGGGCGGAGCGGAAACTGCCGCCCCCCAGGGCCTCTTTCCGGGATATTGTGCAGCACGAGCCCTACCCGGTGGAAAGCAAGGCCCGGGAGATCCTGCAAAAGCTGAAAGAGGGGGGGATTACCCGCTTCTTGCTGTTGTTCCGGGGGAACCGGAGCCGCAGCGAGGTGGTGGCCACCTTTCTGGCGGTGCTGGAGCTGTGCAAGGCCCGGGTGTTGCACCTGGCGGGCTCTGAGACGGACTGCACCGTCCGGCAGGAGGGCGATGTGCCGGAGAATCTGACGTTTTAAGGAGACCGGATATGGCCGATATGGAGATGAAGGAAATTGAATCCGCGGTGGAGGCCATCCTGTTTGCCTCCGGTGAGCCGGTGCATGTGGACCGGATCTGTGTGGCGCTGGAGATCGACCGGCCCACGGCGGAGCGGGTGCTTCAGAAGCTGATGGACTACTACGCTTTTGAACGCCGGGGTATCCGGCTGCTGAAAATCGAGGACAGCTGGCAGCTGTGCTCCTCGCCGGATTACGCGGACATCATCCGCAGAGCCTTTGAGATCCGCAAGCCTGCCAAGCTGAGCCAGCCGGCGTTGGAGGTGCTGACCATCATTGCCTACTACCAGCCTGCCACCCGGGCCTATGTGGATCAGATCCGGGGCGTGGACAGCTCTTACACCATGGGGCTGCTGCTGGACCGGGGCCTGATCGAAGAGTGCGGCCGTTTGCAGGTGCCGGGGCGCCCCCGGCAGTACCGCACCACCAAGCAGTTCCTCCGGGCCTTCCACCTTACCAGCCTGGATGAGCTGCCGGAGATGCCGGATCTGGGCGGCGAGGGCCAGATGCGGCTCAATGAAGCCGGGGAAGTGGTGGACCCCACCGAAGGGGTGGCGGTCACGGGGGCCGATGGGCCGGAGACTGCCGGACTTGCGGAACCGGGAGACTAAGCATACGGAAAGGGGGCGGCAGCCGTGACTGCGTTGTGGATCCTGGGAATTTTGGCGGTGCTGCTCCTGCTGCTGTGTCTGACGCGGGTAGGGGTGCTGGTAAAGTTCGGAGAGGAACTGACGGTTACCGCCCGGCTTGGATTTGTCAGGATCCAGGTGCTCCCAGCGAAGAAAAAGCCGCCGCAGCATGAAAAAAAGCCAAAAGCGAAGCAGGCACAGAAGCCTGAACCGGAAAAGCCGAAGAAAGCCTTCCCGAAGCCTGCGCTCAGCGACATCCGGGACGCGGTCAAAGCGCTGTGGCCGCCGCTGAAAAAGGCGCTGTACCGCACCCGCCGGGGCGTAAGGATCGATCCCCTGGATGTATCTCTGGTTCTGGGCGGTCAGGCGGAGCCGGCAGATGCCGCCCGATTGTACGGCGAGCTTCATGGGGCGGTCTGGACCGGGATGCCGGTAATGGAAAGGCTGCTGGTGATCCCCCGGCCCCACATCCATCTGGATGTGGATTTTGCGGAGGAGAAAACAAATGTGCAGGGGACCGTCGGGCTTTCCGCCCGGATCGGCACCCTGCTGCGGATCGGCATGACCGTGGCCATTCCAGGGCTGCGGTGGTTCCTGACCTATATGAAGAAGAACAAACAAGCACCAGTCGGAAAGGATGAATCAGATGGAAATGGAAAAGAACAGCCCGCTGCGTGATGTGATGAATTCGACCATGGATAAGGTCCGGGAGATGGTGGACGCCAACAATATCGTGGGCGCGCCCATCACCACGCCGGACGGCGTGACCCTGATCCCCATTTCCCGGGTCAGCTTTGGCTTCGGCAGCGGCGGCGGGGATTACGGTAAGCCGGGGCAGAACAACTTCGGCGGTGGCGGCGGTGCCGGTGTGAAGATCGACCCGGTGGCCTTCCTGGTTATCAAGGACGGCACCACCCGGGTCATGCCGGTGGCGGTGCCGCCGGTGTCCACCGTGGACCGCATTGTGGATATGGCCCCGGATATCGTAGACAAAATCGGAAAATTTTTCGATAAAAAAGAAGACGGGGAAATCGTCTGACCTGGGTATACTAAAGGCATCTCAGCTTTGGGAGTGATGCCTTTTGCTGCGGCGTTTTCTTTGCTGCACCTTTGCAGCACTGTGCCTGTACAGTATGAACCCTTGCCGGATATCCGCGGTGGAAACCGCGGCGTCCGCCGCGATCCTGATGGATGCGGGCAGCGGCCGGGTGCTTTATGAGCGCAATGCCGACCGGAAAATGCTCATCGCCAGCACCACCAAGATCCTGACGGCGCTGGTGGCCATTGAGCAGGGAAATCTTCAGGATACGGTGAAGGTCAGCCGGGAGGCGGCCTGTACCGAAGGTTCCGCCATGTACCTGAAAGAGGGGGAGACCCTGACCCTGGAGACCCTGCTGTATGGATTGCTGCTCTGCTCCGGCAACGATGCGGCGGTGGCCGTCGCCCAGCATGTGGGCGGCAGTGTGAAGGGCTTTGTGGCGCTGATGAACGAAAAGGCCCGGGAACTGGAGATGGAAAATTCCTCCTTTGCCAATCCCAACGGCCTGGACGACGAGAACCATTATTCCACCGCCCGGGACATGGCAAAGCTGGCCCGGGCCGCCCTGGAAAACGAGACGCTGGTGCGGATCGCCTCCACCCGGTCCATTACCATTGGCGGGCGGACCATGCACAACCACAACAAGCTGCTGGGTTATATGGATAACTGCCTGGGGCTGAAAACCGGCTATACAAAGGCTGCTGGGCGGACGCTGGTAAGCTGTGCGGAGAGAAACGGCCAGCGGTTGATCGCCGTGACGCTGCAGGACGGCAACGACTGGGCCGACCATCAGGCCCTGTATGAATACGGCTTTTCCACTTACCCGGCCAGGACCTGCGCCGTCCGGGGAAAGGCGCTGACCCAGGCATCTGTCAGCGGCGGCATCCGTTCCAGCGTGCCGCTGATCGCCGGGGAGAGCTTTTGCTGGCCGGCGGCATCATCGGAGCAGCTGACCACGGAGATCTGCCTGGACCGTCCGCTTTCAGCCCCGGTTGCCGCCGGGACGGTGATGGGCGCGGCGGTATTCCGCCTGAACGGAGCGGAAGTGGGGCGGGTGCCCCTGGCGGCGGGGCGGACGGTGATGCCGAAGCTGGCCTCGGCCCTGAACAGCCTGAAGCTGGAACTGCTTGAATAAAAAATCCGCCGCTGGGCGGCGGAGTGGGAGAAATATGAAAGAGCGACTGCAAAAAATACTGTCCGCCGCCGGGGTCTGTTCCCGCCGGGCGGCCGAGGGGTATCTGACGGCGGGGCGGATCACCGTCAACGGAGAAACGGCCCAGCTGGGCCAGCAGGCCGACCCGGAAACCGATGACATCCGGGTGGATGGCGTTCCCCTGGGCCGGGAGCCGGAGACGGTATACCTGATGCTGAACAAGCCCCGGGGCTATGTGACCACGGTCTCCGACGAGCAGGGGCGGAAAACCGTCATGGACCTGCTGACAGGCATCCACACCCGCATTTACCCGGTGGGGCGGCTGGACCGGGATTCCGAGGGACTGCTGCTGTTGACCAATGACGGCGCCCTGACCCAGCGGCTGCTGCACCCAAGCCACGAGGTGTCCAAGGAGTACCGGGTGACGGTGTCCGGCCCCGTTGAGCATGCGGCGGAGAATCTGCGCCGCATCCGGGATGTGGCGGGTATGGCCATCCGTCCGGCAGAGGTGCAGATGCTGCGCCGGGAAGGGAACCGGGCGGAGCTGCGCATCGTCATCCACGAGGGCCGCAACCGCCAGATCCGGCGGATGTGCGCCCGGTGCGGGCTGGAGGTCCTGCGGCTTCAGCGGGTGCGGGAGCACTGTCTGGAGCTGGGCACGCTGCCCCTGGGGCAGTGGCGGTACTTAACAGCGGCGGAGATCGCCGCCCTGAAAACGGAATGAATTTGAAGCAGCCGCGCAAGCGGCTGCTTTTTCTGCGGAAATACGGGGGGAAAACTTTGAAAAAACGTTTCAATCCTGTGGGAAGTATGGTAGAATAGGCCCCGGGATAAAAAACGGCGGAAAGCCGGAGCCGGCGGTGTGCCGGCGGAGGAAGAGAATCATGGCAAAAAGTGTTTTGCATATCATCGAGGACAATATGTCCTCTTTTTCCAAGGGGCAAAAGCGGATCGGCCGCTACATTCTGGAGCATTACGACCAGGCGGCCTTCATGACGGCCAGCAAGCTGGGCAAGCTGACGGAGGTCAGCGAGTCCACGGTGGTGCGGTTTGCCGCGGAGCTGGGGTACGACGGGTATCCCTCCATGCAGAAGGCATTGCAGGAGATGGCCCGCAGCCGCCTGACTTCCACCCAGCGGATCCAGGCGGCGGAGAGCATTTACGGACAGGACGTGCTGAGCAGCGTTTTGCAGGCGGATATTGAAAATCTGCGGCAGGTAGCCTTGAACGAGAACCGCCGCACCTTTGAGACCGCCGTGAACCGGATCGTCAACGCCCGCCACATCTACATTCTGGGCGCCCGGTCCTCCACTCATCTGGCAGGCTATCTCCATTTCTATATGCAGATGATGTTTGAAAACGTGACGCTGGTGCAGTCCACGGCGGCCGGCGAGATCTTCGAGCAGCTGTTCCGCTGCGGGGAGGGGGACGTGATGATCACCCTCAGTTTCCCACGCTATTCACGGGATACCATCAACGCGGCCAGGTTCGCCAAGTCCCGGGGGGTGGAGATCGTGGCCATCACGGATCAGGAGCAGTCCCCGGTGGCCCAGATGTCGGAGGCAGCCCTGCTGGCCCCCAGCGAGATGCTGTCCTTCATCGATTCCATGACGGCACCCTTGTCCCTCATCAACGCCCTGCTGGTGGGGATCGCCACCAAGCTGGGAACGGATGTGCGGGCCACCTTCTCTACACTGGAGAGCCTGTGGGATCAATATGGAGTATTCGGCGGTGCAGATGATGAGTAAACAGATTGTGGTGATCGGCGGCGGCGCCGCCGGGATGATGGCGGCTATTTCAGCCGCAGAAAAGGGCGGAAAGGTCACGCTGCTGGAACCCAACGAGCGGTTGGGGAAAAAGTTGAATATCACCGGCAAGGGCCGGTGCAACGTCACCAACAACACGGATATCGAGGGCCTGCTGGCCAATATTCCGCGTAATGGAAAATTCCTTTACAGTGCCTTTAACCGCTTCTCCAGCGATGATGCCATGGCCTTTTTTGAGGGCTTGGGTGTGCCGCTGAAAACGGAGCGGGGAAACCGGGTGTTTCCGGTCAGCGACAGCGCCTTTGACATCAGTGCCGCATTGGAACGGCGGCTGAAAGCCCTGCGGGTGCAGATCCTGCGGGACCGGGCGGTGTCCCTGGACATCCGGGACGGCGCGGTGCAGGGCGTTGCGGGAGAGCGGGGAAGCTACCCTGCGGAGGCGGTGGTCCTGGCCACCGGCGGCGTCAGCTATCCCGGCACCGGCTCCACCGGAGACGGCCACCGCCTGGCAGCCGAGGCCGGACATACCGTTACGCCTTTACAGGGGTCCCTGGTACCTTTGCAGGGCATCATTGCGGCGGGGATCCCCTGCGTCCGCTTACAGGGCCTGAGCCTGCGGAACGTAGCCCTGACGGTGTTTGAAAACAATAAGAAGATCTATACGGACTTCGGTGAACTGCTGTTCACCCATTTCGGCGTCAGCGGGCCGCTGGTGCTGTCCTCTTCAGCCCACATGCGCCATTTTGACAAGAAGCGCTACCGGCTGGAGATCGACCTGAAGCCGGCCCTGGATGACCAGCAGTTGGACAAACGGCTGCTGTCGGACTTCGCCAAGTATGCCAACCACGATTTCCAGAACGCCCTGGACGACCTGCTGCCCCAGAAGCTGATCCCGGTGGTGGTGGAGTTGTCCGGCATCCCGGGACGGCAGAAGGTCCATGACCTGACCCGGGAGCAGCGGCAGAGTCTGCTGCACGTTTTGAAGCATTTCCCGGTGGAGCTTTCCGGCCCCTGCCCGGTGACGGATGCCATCGTCACCTCCGGCGGCGTCAAGGTTGGGGAGATCGACCCAAAGACTATGGAATCAAAGCTTGTAAAGGAATTATACTTTGCAGGAGAATTGATCGATACAGATGCCTACACCGGCGGATTCAACCTGCAGATCGCCTGGGCCACCGGCCACCTGGCAGGTCAGAGCGCCGCAGAGCTTTCTGACTGACAGGATAAGAACAGATAAAGGAGCGAACCTCATTGAAAACCATCAGTATTGCCATTGACGGCCCCTCCGGCGCCGGAAAGAGCACCCTGGCAAAGAGCGTGTCCAAGGATTTGGGCTACCTCTATGTGGATACCGGCGCCATTTACCGCACCATTGGTTACGGCGTTTACCGCAGGGGCGCGGACCCCAAGGACGGGGAAGCTGTGGCAGCCCTGCTGCCGGAGTTTGAAGTCGGCCTGACCTATGGGGCTGACGGCCTGCAGCACATGACCCTGAACGGAGAGGATGTGACGGAACAGATCCGCCTGCCGGAGGTCTCCCTCTGCGCTTCCGCTGTGTCTGCCCATCCGGCGGTCCGGGCCCATCTACTGGAGATGCAGCGGAAGCTGGCCCGGGAACATAACGTAGTGATGGATGGCCGGGACATCGGCACGGTGGTGCTGCCGGACGCTACGGTGAAGATCTTCCTCACCGCCTCTCTGGAGGAGCGGGCCAATCGCCGCTGCCGGGAACTGGAGCAGCGGGGGACGCCGGAAGTTTATGAAAGAGTGCTGGAGGAGATGAGCCAGCGGGATTACAACGATTCCCACCGGGCGGCGGCTCCCTTGAAACAAGCGGCGGACGCCGTTCTGCTGGACACCACCCATCTGGATTTTGACGGCAGCCGCCAGGCCCTGCTGGCTATCATCCGGGAAAGGACAGGCCGATGAACGAGCAGAAGGAAAAACAGGTGACCCAGCCCTTCGGGCCGTTTTTTAACCTGATTTTCACCATTGCCATGCTGATTTCCCGGCTGCTGCACCCAGTGACGGTGCAGGGCCTGGAACATCTGCCCCGCCATGGGGCCCTGCTGATCGCCAACCACGCCAGCAACTGGGACCCCATCCTGCTGGCCACGGCCCTGCCCAGGGATTACCGGCTCCGGGTCATGGGAAAGGAAGAACTGTTCCGGAACCCCATCATCGCCTGGGTGATCCGGGTGGGCGGCGCTTTCCCGGTGAACCGGGGCGGCGCGGATATCCAGGCGGTGAAAACCGCCATGCAGTCCATTAGGGATGGCCAGAATCTGCTGATCTTTCCGGAGGGCACGGTGATCCGGAACGGCATCGGCAAGGCGGACGGCCTGCCCGCCCACGCCCACAGCGGTGCGGCGGTGATCGGCGTCCGCACAGGAGCCGCCCTGGTGCCGGTGTTTCTGGACGGGGAGAAAAAGCTGTTCCACCGGACCCGCATCATCATCGGCCAGCCCTACACGCCGGTATACACCGGCCGCCGGGGCACGGCGGAGGAGATGCAGACCATTGCGGACGACCTCCTGCGGGAGGCCTATGCCCTGGGCGGGCAGCAGGTGGGAGGTGCGCCCCTGTGAAGGTGATCCTGGCAGAGAGCGCCGGCTTTTGCTATGGCGTGAAGCGGGCGGTGGAACTGGCCCAGAAAACAGCGGCGGAGACCCAGGGCTGCTGGATGCTGGGGGACCTGATCCACAATGCCCATGTGGTCAACGACCTGGCGGCCCGGGGCATCCGGAAAACGGAGGACCCATCATCCCTGGGGGCGGGGGACACGGTGGTGATCCGGTCCCACGGAGAATTGAAAAGTGTGTTGGATACCCTGGAAGCCCAGGGAGTCCACTGCGTCAACGCTACCTGTCCCAACGTGCTCCATATTCAAGAGTTGGTGTCCCAGGCAGAGCAGGAGGGACGGCAGGCCATTATCATCGGCGAGCGGCATCATCCGGAGGTCATGGGCCTTGCCAGCTGGTGTACCCATCCCCTGGTGTTTCAGACGCCGGAAGAGGTGGAAGCCTGGCTCTGGGAGGGGAATTTTGACCCGGAAACACCGGTGACGGTGGTGGCTCAGACCACCTGTATCCGGGAACTTTTTGAAAGTTCCTGCAAAATCCTAAAAAAACAGTGTACAAATGTGAAAATATTTGATACAATATGTTATGCTACGCGTAAACGCCAGAATGAAGCGGCTGAGATCGCCGCGGAAGTCGACGTGATGGTGGTGGTGGGCGACCGCAAAAGCGCCAACACACAGCATTTGGCAGAGATCTGCCGGCAGAACTGCTCCCGGGTCCTTCAGATCGAGGGGGCGGACGAGCTTTCCGCTGCAGATTTTGCAGACTGCCGTGCAGCTGGGCTTACGGCCGGTGCATCCACGCCCGCGGGCATCATTAAGGAGGTAAAAACAACGATGAGCGAAGAAATCAAGAGCACCGAAGGTATGGAAGAGTCCTTTGAGGAACTGCTGAATCAGTCTTTCAAAACTTTAAATACAGGAGAGAAGGTAACCGGCATTGTCACCGCCATCACCCCCACCGAGGTCCAGGTGGATGTTGGCGCTAAGCAGTATGCGTACATCAAGCTCAGCGAGCTGAGCGACGATCCCACCGCCAAGCCCGAGGATATCGTGAAGGTTGGCGACGAGGTGGAGACCTATGTCGTCCGCGTCAACGACGTGGAGGGCTATGCTGAGCTTTCCAAGAAGCGTCTGGACGCCCAGAAGATCTGGGAGAACATCGAGACCGCCGTTGAGGACAAGACCGTGCTGGAAGGCACTGTCACCGAGGAGAACAAGGGCGGCATCGTGGTGTCTGTGAAGGGCATCCGCGTGTTTGTGCCTGCTTCTCAGAGTGGCCAGCCCCGCGGCGCCGACCTGTCTGCCATGAAGGGCCAGAAGGTCCAGCTGCGCATCACCGAGGTCAACCGTGCCCGCCGCCGCGTGGTGGGCTCCATCCGTTCCGTCACCGACGAGGCCCGTAAGGCCGCTCAGGAGGCCGTGTGGAGCAGCATCGAGGTTGGCAAGCACTACACCGGCACCGTGAAGTCCATGACCAGCTACGGCGTGTTCGTGGACATCGGCGGCGTGGACGGCATGGTCCACATCTCCGAGCTGTCCTGGAGCCGCATCAAGAACCCCGCCGAGATCTGCAAGGTTGGCGACACCATGGATGTGTACGTCATCTCCTTCGACCCCGAGAAGCACAAGATCTCCCTGGGCGCCAAGGACCACAGCGTGGATCCCTGGGAAGTGTTCATGAACAAGTACGGCGTGGGCGACACCGCCGAGGTCCGGATCGTCAAGCTGATGCCCTTCGGCGCTTTCGCTGAGGTGGTTCCCGGCGTGGACGGCCTGATCCACATCTCCCAGATCGCCGATCGCCGCATCGACAAGCCCGGTGACGTTCTGTCCGAGGGCCAGATGGTCGACGTCAAGATCACCGCGATCGACGAGGAGAAGCAGA
>URTS01000047.1 GCA_900550685.1 uncultured Oscillibacter sp.
AGTCCCTTAACGATTTGGCATCTGGCAGTGTATCCCCATTTTCCCAAAGTCCCAGAGTGGATTTAGATACTCCAAAAATTTTCGCACAAAATGATTAAAAATGATAATTGCAAAGACTTGGGGGGGATGATACCATTAACACACAGAATGATTCTTGCAAAAGCGCATCACCAGAGAAAGGAGACGGTACTATGTCTGCTGCAACACAGAATCACGTTTATAGTTATGGCCCTAAGAAAGCCGGTGTAAAAGATGCCCACGTTCTTAGTACGGAACGCCTGAAAGAAATCAAGGAGTCACTTCAAAAGTACCGTACCGAGAAGAAGTAATGGAGTTTTCTGAAGAACTCTTTAACAAGGATTATGTGGGGCTGGCATGGAATTTCCAAGTCAGCCCTGATTCTTGCAATAATCCAGATTATTACACTCAATATATCCGTTTTAACGCTCTAAGCAATCATATCAAGGGTATGGGCGTTACTCATATCCTAATTGATACAGCCAAGCAAAATATTGCAGGTTTTATCACTTTACGCGCAACATCATTGGTTAGTGAGGGGACAGATAAAATAAAGCTTGTTGAACCTGCAATTGAAATTGCCGAACTAGCAGTAGATGCTAAATATGAACGTCAAGGAATTGGGTCGGCGCTTATTGGAATTGCCATTGATGTGTCAGATGAACTTCGTAAAGGTAATCGGTATTCGACATATTGTTGTGTGTGCTGACAAGAGTGCAATTGAATTTTATAAAAAGCTTGGATTTGGAGAACTATCATCTCTCTACGAAGTATTGCTCCATGTTTGCGGGGGCGCTCTTTCTGAACGAGCCGATGACTCACGGTTTGCTTTTTGGAGCCGTTCTGATTCTCGTCGGAATTTGGCAGGTCACAAAATAATAACGATATTTTGTAAGAGCAGCGATCAGGTGCCTCTCCTGCTGTTTTACACAAGTGGTGTTGGGCGTCTCAAAGGCGCAGCCCTTTTCCGGCGGCAAGGTAAAAGGTCACGTGGGCTTCCGCGTCTGTCAGCGGGATATGGACCCGGCCGGGATAGCCGCCCTGAAGGCGGCCATAGTCTGTGGTGAAGCAGGGCAGGGAGGAGGCCCGCACCAGCTCGTCGAACACGGAGGAATCCGTCTGCACCAGAAATTTGGAGGCAGGCATTTTCTCCCGGCAGAGGGTGTCCCAGAAGCCCAGTTCTGTCCGCAGAAGAAAATTGAAGCCGTTGATGTCCGCAAAGGTGAGGCTGCTGTGTCTGGCCAACTCGTGGCCCGGGGGGACGGAGACAAAAAGGGCCTCCTCCATAAAAAAACTGGCGCCGTCAATGGGGAAGGGCAGCACGGCAATGTCGCATTGGCCGTCCTGCCAGGCGGCCAGGACTTCCGCGTTCTGGCAGATGGCAGAGGACACCATTTTCTCCGGCTGGGCGTCGTTCAGCTTCCGCAGCAGCACCCACAAAGGCGCTGGGGCGCAGGACTTCACCACAATGGTCCGCTGCCGCTGGTCAAAGGCCCGCACCTGCGCCACTGCCTGGTCCGCCGCTTCCAGCAGTTTCCGGGCATGTGTTACGGCCAGCTGTCCCGCTTCGTTCAGCGAGATCCGGTTTTTGCCCCGGGTGAACAGGGGCACGCCGAAATATTGCTCCAGATGCTGCATGGAACGGGTGACGGAGGGGGTGGAAACGTGAAATTCCTCCGCCACCCGGCTGAGGGTTCCCAGATCGGCAAAGGCGGCCAACTGCTTCAATTCATAGAGATCCACCATGGCTGCCATCCTCCTTTACATTTCAGAAATTGAAAAGCAGGTTGCGATATCCATAGTGTACTTCCGGCGGAAACCGTTGTAAAGTAGCACTTGCAAAGAAAGCTTGCATTTTCAAAATTTGGAGGTATCATAATGGAGTATGTGACTTTGAACAACGGCATCAAAATGCCTAAGTTGGGCTACGGCGTGTATCAGACCCCACCGGAGGACACCAAGCGCTGCGTGCTGGACGCCATCGATGTGGGCTACCGCAGCATCGACACCGCCCAGGCCTATTACAATGAGGAGGGCGTCGGCGCGGCGCTGGCGGAATGCGGCCTGCCCCGGGAGGAATTCTTCCTGACCACCAAGGTCTGGATCACCAACGCGGGCTATGAGAAGGCCAAGGCCTCCATCGAGGAGTCCATGCGCAAGCTGCGCACCGATTACCTGGACCTGCTGCTGATCCACCAGCCCTTCGGCGACTACTACGGCACCTACCGGGCCATGGAGGAGCTGTACAAGGCCGGTAAGCTCCGGGCCATCGGCGTTTCCAACTTCGGTCCTGACCGGTATCTGGACATCCAGCACTTCGCCGAGATCAAGCCCGCTGTGAACCAGGTGGAGACTCACGTGTTCCAGCAGCAGAAGACGGCCAAGGAGTATCTGAAGAAATACGGCTGCCAGATCGAGTCCTGGGGGCCCTTTGCCGAGGGCCGCAAGGATATGTTTACCAACCCTGTTCTGACGGAGATCGGCAAAAAGTACGGCAAGACCGCCGCCCAGACCGCCCTGCGGTTCCTGCTTCAGAGCGATGTGGTCATCATCCCCAAGTCTGTTCACAAGGAGCGCATGCGCCAGAACTTCGACCTGTTTGATTTTACCCTGACGGCGGAGGAGATGGCGGAAATCGAAGGATTGGACGGCGGCGAGAGCCTGTTTTTCTCCCATTACGATCCCAAGACCGTGGAGTGGTTCATGTCCATCCTGTAAGGGAAAAGAGGAAATTTACCTTGACAGCACAAGCGAAGAAACAACTGGATATGCTTCACGGGCCCATCTGGAACAAGCTGCCGCAGTTTGCCCTGCCGGTGGCGGCCACAGCCATTTTGGAACAGCTGTTCAATGCCTCCGATGTGGCGGTGGTGGGCAACTTCACCGGCGCGGCGCGGACGCTGGCAGTGGCGGCGGTGGGGGCCAACAACTCCATCATTGGCCTCATCGTCAACGTGTTCATCGGCATTGCCTTGGGAGCCAATGTGGTCATTGCCAACGCTGTGGGCCGGGGGGACCGGGACACGGTGCAGAAGGCGGTCCACACCTCGGTGACGGTGTCGGTTGTCGGCGGCGTGCTGGTGGCGATTCTGGGCGAACTGATCGCCGGACCTCTGCTGGGGGCCCTCCATGTGCCGGACGATGTGTTCCCCCTGGCGCTGCTGTATCTGCGGATCTATTTGGCGGGCATGCCGGTGATCCTGCTGTACAACTTTGAAGCGGCCATTTTCCGCAGTGTGGGCGATACGAAGATCCCCCTCATGGCCCTGGCTACTTCCGGTGTTTTGAATGTGCTGCTGAATCTGTTTTTCGTGGCCGTGCTGCATATGACGGTGAACGGCGTGGCCATTGCCACCGTGATCTCCAACGCATTCAGCGCCGCCCTGCTCTACCGCAGGCTCCGCCGCACGGACCGGGAGGTCCATCTGGACCCGAAGCAACTGCGGATAGACGGGGCGGTCCTGAAGCACATCCTCCACATCGGCCTGCCGGCTGGGGTCCAGAGCGCCGTGTTTGCCATTTCCAACATTGTGATCCAGTCCGCCGTCAACAGCCTGGGCACGGTGGTCATGGCGGCGTCCAGTGCGGCGTTCAGCATCGAGGTCATTACTTACGATATTCTCAACTCCTTCTCCCAGGCCTGCACCACCTTCGTGGGGCAGAATTTCGGCGCAGGAGAGCTGAAACGCTGCAAAAAGACCTTGGCCCTGTGCCTGCTGGAGGGCATTGTGATCCTGACGGTTTCGGTGACGGTGTTCCTGACCTTCGGCAAGACGCTGCTGGCCATTTTCAACCGGGACCCGGAGGTCATTGCCATCGGCTATATCCGGCTGGTGATCGTCATGCTGTCCCACATCTTCAGCCTGCTCTACGAGGTCCTGAGCGGCTATCTCCGGGGCTTCGGCATCTCGGTGGTCCCGGCGGTGCTGACCATGGCCGGTGTGTGCGGCATCCGCATCGCCTGGATCAAGCTGGTGTTCCCCCAGTTCCAGACCTTCCGGAGCATCATGCTGGCCTATCCCATCAGCCTGGTGTCCACGGCGCTGCTGATCTTCATTGCGGTGGTCTGCTACCGTCCATCGAAGCGGTTCGCAGAGGTCAAAAAAGAGGACTGATTTAAAAGAACGCCCGGCCTGCTTGCAGGCCGGGGGGTTCTATTTTTATATGTATCACTGAAATTCAATGATGACCTGATAAATGGGGGAGACGGCCCGGACAATGGGCTGGTACAGTTCGTAGGCTGCCAGCCGGGCGAAGCGGTCCGCTTCGGTGAACCGGTCCGGTACTTCCAGCTTGGTTTGCAGCTGTTCCACGGCGCTGACCTCGAAGGCCTTCTGCTGCTCCGCGTCCAGCTTGATGCTGCCGAAGGCCAGCCAGCCGTTTTTCGTGTCGCCGATCTCCGTCTGAGCGGGATCGAAGATGGTGTCGTGGAGCTCCGCGTGGGGGATGCGGATGGTCAGCTCATAGGTCTGTTCATTGAGGGAGATATCGCGCCGGGAGAGCCGGGTCAGGTCGATGGTGTACTGGCCCGTGCCGTGGATGGTCAGGGCCTGCTGTTTGTTGAACACCCCCAGATTGAAAAGCCCGGTGTCGGTGATGGTGGTGTTGACGTAGACCTCCTGCTCCTCCGCGATCAGCTGCCGCTGGCGGGTGGCCTCCCCCAGGATGGGTTCTTCAAAATCCGCCGCTTTGAAGCCGAAAATGCCGTCGTTTTCCAGGGTCAGGTCATGGTCCTCTACCGGGGCCACCGGTTCGTTGGCCCGGTTCCGCTCATAGAGCCAGATGCCGCTGCCCAGAACGGCCAGAATGACCAGAAAGGACAGCAGCCGTCTGGGGGAGAGCAGGGAGCGCCAGGAGACCCGCCCGTATTTTTTGAACGCCCGCTTCACCGCGTCATCCACGGACTGTTCAATGATGCTTTGCAGCTCCTGTTCCTGCAATTCGTTGTTTGCCATAGAAGTACCTCCTTGTTTTTTGGGGCCGCCGGGGCGGCCTGCCGTTCTTCGGCATGACAGAGGGGGAAATTTTCGCGAGGATTCGGAAAAATTCCAACAGGGGTATCATATACCCTTTCCCGGCGAAAGTAAAATGACGAAATGATTACAAAGACAACGAGCTGGCAGACTGCAGTCTGCCAGCTCGTTTGCGCATCTGGTTTGAAATTACTGTGCCTTTTCCAGCTCCATCACGGCGTCGATCAGCATCTGCTGGGTGACGGGATAGGGCCAGACACGGACGTCGATGCCTGCCAGAGCCTTTTCCGTGACGGCGGGCAGGTCCTCCGGCTTGGCGTGGATGTCTGCCAGGCAGGTGGGCAGGCCGATGGACTTGCTGAAGGCCATCAGGCGGTCCCGCGCCTCATACTGCTTGTCGGCGGTGAGCATCACCAGGATGCCGTAGGATACCACTTCGCCGTGGAGATGGTGGTTTTCCTCCATGGCGGGCAGGATGGTAAAGCCGTTGTACATGGCGTGGGCCATGCCGGTGGTGTAGTCCACCTGAACGAAGTTGGAGACAAAGCCAGTGGAGATGATGATGGCCTCGATGATCTCCGTCAGCTCCGGGGTGACCTTGTGGGCCTCGCAGTCCGCCATGGCCTGCTTGCCCCAGCGGAGGATGGGGGCGGCGCACATGGAGCTGAGGGCGATGCCCATGGCGTCGGAATGGGCGGGCACATCGTTGCGGGAGGAGGTGGTGCATTCGTAGTGCTTGGCCATGGTGTCGCCCATGCCGGCCCACAAGTAGCGCACCGGGGCGTTGGCGATGATCTCCGTGTTGATGAAAATGTGGTTGGGGGGGATCTTGGAGAAGGAGTATTCCCGCAGGCTGCCGTCCGGATGGTAGACGATGCCCAGGCTGGTGCAGGAGGCACAGGTGGAGGCGATGGTGGGGAAGGTGAAGAAGGGCCGGTGGGTCTCGTGGGCCAGGACCTTGCAGGTGTCGATGGCCTTGCCGCCGCCCACGGCGAAGATCATGTCGGCGTCCGCCACCTGGGGACGGAGCATGTCCATGTTCTCCCGGGAGGCCTCGCCGCCGTACCAGAAGGTACCAATGATCTCGATGCCTGAACCCTCCACAGCCTTGCGGATCTTGTCCTCCGCAGCGGCTAGGGCCTTCTTGCCGCCGATGATGGCGGCCTTTTTGCCGTAGGCCGGGCAGATATTGACGATGTCGTCGTAGGCGTCAGGGCCTACGGTATATCCGGGGAAAAGAGCTTTCTGCATGATAAACACCTCAAATTAAATTTCGATCAGATTCGGATGGGATCAATCAGCCGTGACCGCGCTGGTGCGGACGGTGCTGCGGGCAGCGGGAGCGGCTTCCTCCTCATCCTCGGCATTGGCAAAGGCGTGCTCCTTGCAGTACTTGCGGTTCTTGTAAACGCCCACGGTGAGGAAGGGGACCACCACAACGGCGATGCCCAGGTAGCCGCAGTAGCCGTAGCCGTACTTGATGATGTTGGTGAGACCGGCCATGGAAATGGTCATGGAGAGGATGATGATGAAGGCGGAAACAATGGCGCTGCGGACGGGGGCGGACTTGATGCCGCTGAACATGGGGAGCTTTTCAAACCGGGCAACGAAGCCGAAGATGGTGGTCACGCCGGTAGAGATGAGGCAGAGGAGCAGGCAGGTGCCGTAGACGGCAACCATAGCGGGGATGCCGATGACCTTGCAGACGGTGAGGGTGGGGATGGTGGCGCCGCCCTCCACAGAGGTGTAAACGATCTGCCAGTTCATGAGCATGAACACGGAGAGAACCAGAGCGACGGCGTTCATCACAAAGGAGATCCACATGGCCTTGGCGCAGCCCGCTTTGTTTTTCATGGTGGTGCCGCAGGCGATCATGGTGGGCAGCGTTACGCACTGGAAACCGGCGTAGGTAAAGGCGTTGAGGATGGCCTTTGGCATATTCATGAAGCCGGTGGTCTCAAAGTCGGCGGCGAGGACAGAGAAGATGCTGCTGTCGCTCTTGAAGATGCCGATGACATAGATGCTGATGGCGGTGACCAGAATGGCCATGCCCATGTAGGTGGAGGCGGCCCGGACGATGCCCGCGCCGAAGATGGTGAGCATCAGGACGATGACGCCGACGATGGCAACGCCGATGTAGTAGTTGACGGTGAAGTAGTTGTTCAGGGCGGAGGCTGCGCCGGAGATGGCGGCGGCGACGGCCATCAGCACCATGATGTAGAAGAACACTTCAAAGGCCCATTCGATCTTGTCAAAGGGATGGTAGAGGGTTTCAAAAAGCTGCTTGTAGCTCTTCAGGCCCCGGGAGTTGTACATGATCATGGCCTCCCGCATGGTGAGGGTCAGAAGCAGCATGGCCACTACGGCGGAGATGATGCCGGTCCAGCCCAGGCCCACGTAATAGGTGTTGGCCTGGTTGCCGGTGGCGAAGCCGCCGCCGGCGTGGGCGGAGAACAGGACCGCGCCCACAGAGAAAGCGGCAAAGAAGGGGGTCTTGGGGATCTTGGTGTTGGTTTTCATGATTTCTTCCTCCTGCAAATGTTGTTCGATGGTTGGCAGGAAAAACAAAAAACCTTTCGTCGCTCCTGCCGATTGGCAGAAGAGACGAAAGGCAGAAAACCCTCCGCGGTACCACTCTTCTTCGTTTCCACTGTTGGAAACACACTCAACGGGATACCATCATATCCCTGCTTCTGTAACGGGAGCACCCGTCTGCATCTACTCGTGGTTCAACGCAGCCGCTATACAGCCAGTTCGGCAGCTTGACCGCACCGTGCCTTGCACCAACCGGCACTTCTCTGAGAGGGTCGCCCTGCTTACTACTCTGTGTCATCGCGTTTGTGATGGTTGCATGATAGCAAAGGAATGGCGGAATGTCAACAGGCATTTTCCGGATTTCCCCATTCTTTGTAAAAGCTGCGATGGAAAAACCGGCTGGGATCGAACGCCGGTTGTGCAAAACCACAAGGGCCAACTGGGGATCAGTGTGGTCCCCGGCGGACGTTTGGGGGTATGAAAAAACCGGCAGGCACATTGTGTGCCTGCCGGTTTTGAAAGCGGGATCACGCCCGCCGGGTCAGGGCGCGGATAACAAACAGGGTGCCCAGCATCAGCACAAGGCTGATGATCCAGGTGATGTATACGTTCTGGACAAAGCCCGCCACGACGAAGCCCACCACGCAGACGCAGGCCACCGTCAGCACATAGGGCAGCTGGGTGGACACATGCTCCAGATGGTTGCACTGAGCGCCTGCGGAGGCCATGATGGAGGTGTCGGAGATGGGGGAGCAGTGGTCGCCCATGACGGAACCGGCGCAGCAGGCGGAGATGCCGATGATGAGCAGTTCGCTGGAGGCGGGGAAAATGGCGGTGACAATGGGGATCAGAATGCCGAAAGTACCCCAGGAGGTGCCGGAGGCAAAGGCCAGCACGCAGGCCACCACGAAGATCACGGCGGGCAGCATGGAATACAGGGCGGCGGCTGCGCCCTCCATCAGGTCATGGACATAGACGCTGGCGCCCAGAGAGGTGATGGTTGCCTTCAGGGACACGGCCAGGGTCAGGATCAGAATGGGGGAGATCATGGCGTTGAAGCCCTTGGGGATGCAAGCCATGGCGTCCTTGAAGCTCACCACCCGGCGGGCCACCAGATAGATCACGGTGAAGAGAAGAGCGATGATGCCGCCCCAGGGCAGGCCCATGAAGGCGTCGGTATTGCCAAAGGAGGCGATGAAATCACCGGCGCAGTCGGTGCCGCCCCAGGCGTCCACGCCGAAGAAGCCGCCCACATAGATCATGCCGATGGTGCAGGTGGCGATTAGCACCAGCACGGGCAGCAGTAGGTCGATGACCTTGCCCTTGGGGTTGCCTGCCTCCGTTTCACTGTTTTCCAGGATGCTGAGGTCGCCGGTCTCCCGAGCCTTGCGTTCGCAGGTCTTCATGGGGCCGTAATCAAACTGCATGACGGACAGGGCGATGATGAACACAAAGGTCAGCAGGGAATAGAGGTTATAAGGGATGGCCTTGATGAACAGCTGGATGCCGCTGATGCCGGTATCCAGGCCCTCGGCGGTGGAGGATACGGCGGCGGCCCAGGAGGAGATGGGGGCGATCATGCACACCGGCGCGGCGGTGGCGTCGATGAGGTAGGCCAGCTTGGGCCGGGAGATGCGGTGGCTGTCGGTGACGGGGCGCATAACGGAGCCCACGGTCAGGCAGTTGAAATAGTCGTCGATGAAGATGAGGATGCCCAAAACGAAGGTGGCCAGAGAAGCGCCCACCTTGGTCTTGATGTTTTGGGAAGCCCAGCGGCCAAAGGCGGCAGAACCGCCGGCGGCGTTCACCAGGGCCACGATGATGCCCAGCAGCACCAGGAACAGGAAGATGCCGGCATTGTCGGAAATGGCTGCCACCAGGCCGTCATTGACGATCATGTCCAGTGCGCCGATGGGGGAGAAATTCTGGGCGAACAGAGCGCCCACGGTGATGCCGATGAACAGGGAACTGTAGGCCTCTTTGGTGATGAGGGCCAGGGTGATGGCGATGATGGGGGGAACCAGGGCCCAGAAGGTGCCGTACATGCTGTTGGCGGCTGCTTCGTCCCCGGCGGCCAGCGCCGTGACGCTCAGCAGCGCGGCGGCCGTCATGATCAGGACGGCGGTCCGCAGGATGGGATGCTTTTTCATGGGAGTTCTCCTTTCGTTTTCGGGCAATGGCCCGGCTGAGTAGGGGAACACGCAGATGAACTCCATAAAAAATGGAGCCATGACTTCCGCCATGACTCCATTTGAAGGCCGACCCGTCAAACAGATCATGACAGCGCACCGTCCGTTTCCGGACGACAGTCCGCCGGATGTTCTCCGGCGGCCCAGGCGCCCCTCCGCCAGGCAGCGGTCCGGGGCCCTTCGGCGGCTGACCCTTTCTCCATCCATCTTACCTGTCTGCTGGGTGGATACTCTTATCAGCCGCGCCTCTATCATGCGTGATCCAGTTGCATCTTGTCCCATTATAGGTTTTTTTTTGGACTTGTCAACGGAAAAACGGGAAATTCTTCACATTTTTCGGATTTTTGCGGAAAAAGCGGGAAAAACCGGAGCGCCGCGTGCACAGCGCTCCGGTTTTCCAGTATGAGAAGAATGAAAATGAAGCTTTTTAGTAACTGCCCAGATCGGCGGACTTGTCGCCCTGGACGGAGGAGCCGAACACATAGTCGTTGCCGGGCAGGATGGCGTTGAGGATCACGCCGCACAAGGCTGCGATGGCCAGGCCGGACAGGGTGACAGCTGCACCGCCCACGGTGAAGGTGATGCCGCCCACAGAACTGAAGCCCAGGCCGCTGACGAACATGACAGCGGCGATGATGAGGTTCCGGGACTTGGTCAGATCCACCTGATTCTCCACGATGTTGCGGACGCCCACGGCGGAGATCATGCCGTAGAGGATGAAGCTGACGCCGCCCACGATGGCGGAGGGAATGGAGTTCACCAGCGCGTCGAACTTGGGGGAGAAGCTGAGGATGATGGCGTAGACGGCAGCCAAACGGATCACGCGGGGATCGTAGACCTTGGAGAGAGCCAGCACGCCGGTGTTTTCGCCGTAGGTGGTGTTGGCGGGGCCGCCGAACATACCGGCGAAGGCGGTAGCCAGACCGTCGCCCATCAGGGTGCGGTGCAGGCCGGGATCGGCGATGAAGTTATTGCCGGTGGTGGAGGAAATGGCGGACACGTCGCCAATGTGCTCCATCATGGCAGCGATGGCGATGGGGGCCATGACCAGCACAGCGGACACATCGAACTTGGCGAGGATGAACTTCTGGAGGCCAATGAGGTGTGCCTCGCCCACAGCGGCGAAGTTGACGAGGGGCTGCATGACGCCGTTGGCATCCGGCAGCTGGGCACCGCAGGCGGTGGCGATGGCCGCCACAATGTAGCTGCCTACCACGCCCAGCAGGATGGGGATGATCTTCACCATGCCCTTGCCCCAGATATTGGCCACCACGATGATGGCCATGGCCACCAGGGCCAGCCACCAGCAGGTGGCGGCGTTGTTGATGGCGGAGCCGGAGAGGTTCAGGCCGATCATGATGATCATGGGGCCGGTGACGATGGGGGGGAAGTACCGCATAACGGTCTTGGCCCCCAGGACCTTGAACAGCAGGGCCAGCACCAGGTACAAAAGGCCTGCGATGACGATGCCGCCCAGGGCGTAGGCCAGTTTCAGCTCAGGGTCCAGGCCCTCATAGGCGGGCATGGAGGCCACGGTGGAGAAGCCGCCCAGATAGGCGAAGGAGGAGCCCAGGAAGGCGGGCACCTTGAATTTTGTGCAAAGGTGGAACAGCAGGGTGCCCAGGCCGGCCATCAGCAGCGTGGTCTGGATGCTCAGGGGCAGGCCGTAGCCCTGGACCAGAATGGGTACCAGCACGGTGGCGCCGAACATGGCGAACAGGTGCTGCAGGCCCAGGATCAGCATCCGGGGGACGCCCAGGGTGCGGGCGTCAGTGACGGCCTCCTGGCCCAGAATGGGTTTCTTTGTCTCGTTCATGGTTTTCTCCTCTCGTACACACAAAAACTTCTATCTTAAGTTATAAATAGACAAACATAAATGGGCAAAAAAAATACCGGCTCCAATGGCCGGTCAAAAAAGAGAAATGGAAATAAAGGGATGATCCATCCCGGAAAGCAAGGAGACAACACGCAGCTTTTTCATGCCGGACAGCATCATGGTGTTACCTCCTTCAAAATTCATTGGACCTATTATACAGAAGCAGGACCGGGATTGCAAGCCTTGATTTTCATGACAGACGTAAAATATTTTCACCGAAATTTGACGAAAATTACAAAGAGAAAATCGACCATTATTAAGGATAATAATAGTATCTTGAATGGCTTATACTGCCGGATCACAAGGGCCGCCGGAAATCCGGCGGCCCTGTTTTTCCGTTTACGCCTGGAGTCCTACGGTCCGCATGACTTCCTCCACCAGATGGGCGGTGTTGTCCTCCCCGTCCTGGCTGGCTACGATGAGGTCGGCATACTTGGCGTACAGCCCCCGCCGTTCCTCGTAGATATCCCGCAGGGACTCGTCTTTGGGGGCGGCGATGCCCCGGTCATAAAGGTCCTCAGGCATCCGCTCCTGGATCTGGGTGAAAGGAGTCTGGAGCCAGACCACCACGCTGCCCTCTTTCAGATGGGCCATGGCCTCTGGGTAGAGCACCATGCTGCCGCCGGTGGCGATGACCGTGTGGGTCCGTTCCAGTTCCAGGCCTACCTGGCCCTCGATCTTATAAAAAGCCTCCAGGCCGTCCTGCCGCAGGATCTCCGGCAGGGTTTTGCCGGCCTTTTCTACAATGAGGTCGTCCACGTCTACAAATTCATAGCCCAGCCGGGACGCCAATGCCTGTCCCACCACGCTTTTGCCGGTGCCGGGCATCCCGATCAGCACAATATTGTTCATCTGTAAGCCCTCCTTTTCAGAGCAGTTCCTATCATACAGCAGAGACGGACATCTGTCCACCGTTAAAGTACACAAAGAATTTGCCGCCAAAAGGTTGACCTTTCATGGCAGGACGGACAACGTCAGGCGAAAAACAGGGTTGAAATCTGTGACATCTGTCCATTGCCAAATCAGCGGCAATCCAGTACAATACAGTCACTAATGGTATTACCTATTTCGGAGGTGCGGCATGAATTCAAAGCCCACGCAGTCCAAAAGCATCCGTGCACAGCTGCTGACCGCCATGCGGGAGGGGGAGTACGCCCATTGTGACCGCCTGCCCCGGGAAAGCGTTTTGTCGGAAAAGCTGGGCATCAGCCGCACGCAGCTGCGGG
>URTS01000048.1 GCA_900550685.1 uncultured Oscillibacter sp.
CTGGCCCTTGGGGCCCACGCAGGCGCCGATGGGGTCCACGTTCTCGTCGGCGGACCAGACGGCCATCTTAGTGCGGCTGCCGGCCTCCCGGGCGATGGACTTCACTTCCACGGTGCCGTCGTAAATTTCAGGCACTTCCAGCTCGAACAGGCGCTTTACCAGGCCGGGATGGGTCCGGGAGATCAGGATCTGGGGACCGCGGGTGGAGCGGCGGACATCCACCACGTACACCTTCACGTGCTGGCCCTCGGTGAGCTCCTCGCCGGGGACCTGCTCGCCTGCCAGAAGCAGGGCTTCGGTGGACTCGGTGCCGGTGCCGATCCGCAGGGACACGGCGTTGGTGCGGGGGTCGATGCGGGTCACAACGCCGGTGAGGATCTCATGCTGCTTGGAGTTGAACTCGTCGTACACCATGCCCCGCTCGGCTTCCCGCAGGCCCTGGATGATGACCTGCTTGCCGTTGCCGGCGGCGATGCGGCCGAACTCCGTGTTGTCCACGGGGATGTTCACGATGTCGCCCACCTCGTATTTGGCGGAGATGGCCTTGGCGTCCTGAATGGGGATCTCGTTGAAGGGGTCCACGTAGTCCTCTTCCTCCACCACATTCTTCTGGACGAACATTTTCAGGGTCTGGTGCTCCTCGTCCACGTCCACGATGACGTTCTCCACGTCCTTGTGGTCCCGCTTGTAAGCGGTGGTGACAGCCTGGATGATCTTATCCATCATGAAGGTCTGGGGGATGCCCCGTTCCTTTTCCAGCATGGCCAGGGCTGCGAAGATCTCCGGGATATTCATACCCGCGGGTTCCTTCACCTTTTTCTTGCCTTTCATTTCGATTCTCCTTTTTACTTTATACGTCTTGTCTTGAGACAGGGATAACAGATGTCAAAACTCTACCCGCAGGCGGCACAGGGCCACGTCCTTTTTGCCGAAGGTATAGGCGGTGCCATTGAGGTCCACGGTCAGAGAGCCGTCGGCCTCGTTGTAGGCGCCCAGGGTGCCGGGAAATTCCTTCCGGCCGTCCACCGGCTTGTAGAGCTTCACCAGCACGGGGCTGTTCAGATAACGCTGAAAATCGGCAGGGCGCTTCAGTGCCCGCTCCGCACCGGCGGAGCCTACCTCCAGGGTGTAGCTGCCCTCGATGGGGTCAACCTCGTCCAGCAGGTCGCTGAGCTTCCGGGAAATGGCCTCGCAGTCCAGAATGTCCACGCCGCCTTCCTTGTCGATGAGGACCCGGAGATACCAGGTGCCAGCCTCCTTCACATATTCCACGTCCCACAGGGAGCAGCCTTGTTCGTTCACCAGGGGTTCCGCCAGGCGGGCGGTGAGATCCGTGACCTTTTCCATGGTGTTCTCCTTTCCGGTTCCGGTTTGATAGGGAAGTGCTTTTGCCACAAAAAAGAGCGGACCTTGCGGTCCACTCCAAACTTACACTCCTTTAACATACACAAGATAGCACACTTTATTATAAAATGCAAGGCTATTTCCGGACTTTTTTGAAAAATCAGGCCGCTTTTTTCAGCTTTTTCCGGCAGTTCCGGGGAAAATTCCCCGGAAACCGCCGGAAAGCCGCTTATTTCACCTGGCAGCCGCCCCATTCCACAGCGGTGAAGCCGGTCCGCTCCGGGGCGGCGAGGGCCTGGGCGGGGATGTCCACGGCTGCGTCCAGCGGTTTCCAGGCCATAAACACCCGCAGCAGGGTATCCGGGGCCGGATTAATGGCCAGCCGGGCTGCCTGGGTGTAGGCATCCGACTGGAAGGCAATGAGGTTGTAGGGATTCTCCTGCATCTGGGGCAGCCAGTAGACGATGAACTCATTGGCTTCCCGCCGGGTAAGGCCCAGCTGGGAGAGAGCGTTCTCCAGGAAGGCGGAGGTGTCTCGGCCTGCCAAGCAGAAGCCCTGGGAGAAGTCGTATTCGGTATGGTCCAGGCCCTCCCAATAGAGGTAATTGTAAGTCTGTCCGGCGCTGTCCGTCAGCGTGCCGTCAGGCTGGGCGGTGATGGTCCAGCCATTGTTATATGCTGGATAGGTGCAGGTCAGCTCCCCGGCGTAGTCCAGCGTTACCGTGACGGCTGTCTCCTTCTCCGGATAGAGGTAAAGCACAGGCTTGGCGGCAGGCTGGCCGATATCGCCGCGGCAGGCCGTGAGACTCAGGACACACACCAGTGCCAGCAGGAGCGGTAGGGATCGTTTCATAGCATTTCCTCCATTCATTGGTTTGTATTTTCATTCTATTCGATACAGACGAGGAAGGCAATGGCTTGGTTTTGCGGCGCGACGAAATTTTGCATTATTTAGGAGGTGATTATGAATCGGAAGGTCTGCTCCTTTATGTGCGGAACGGCATCGTTTACCGGTAAAGCCTATAAAAAGATCCTCGGCCTCACTGGCTGAGGATCTTTTTTCCTTATACCGCGAAGAATCCGGCGATCAGGGAGGTGATAATGCCGCAGATGCATAGGGCGATGGAACTCATAGCACCCTGCAGGGGGCCGATCTCCAGGGCCTTGCTGGTGCCCACGGCGTGGCTGCACGCGCCGATGGCCACGCCCTCTGCCACGGGATCGGTGACGTGGAAGATTTTGGCGAAGAAGGGGGCCAGCATGGCGCCCTCAATGCCGGTGACGCAGACCGCGGCGGCGGTGAGCCCCGGCAGGCCGCCGTTGCTCTCGGAGATGCTGACGGCGATGGCGGTGGTGACGCTCTTGGGCAGCAGGGAGTTCAGCAGGGAGGACTCCGTCTGGAACATGCGGCACATGAGCTGGACCCCCAGAATGCTGGCCAGACTGCCCACCAGGCAGCCCAGCACCACCGGCCAGAAATGCTCTTTGAGGACCCTGCGCTGCTGGTAGATGTTCAGAGCCAGCACGGCGGTGGCGGGGGAGAGCAGCATCTTGATGATGTCGCCCCCCAGGTTGTAGTTTTCCAGGGGAATCCGGAAAACCACCAGAACGAAGATGACCAGCAGGCTGGACACCAGCACCGGGTTGCAGACCAGAAGCCCCGTCTTTTCCTGGAACTTCACCGCCAGAATCCAGCACAGCAGGGAAAGGCCCAGGCCGAAGAAGGGCGTGGCAGTCAGGGTATCAATCATGGGAAGCATCCTCCTTCTTTTTGAACAGCTTCATCAGCAGCTGGACGCTCCAGGCGGTGGCCAGGTACACCAGGGGGGTGCTGACGATGGAGACCACCAGGAAGGGCACGATCTGGAGCTTCAGAACATCCAGATATTCCAGGGTGCCCACAACGGAGGGAATGAACAGCATGCCCATGCTGTTGATGAGAAACTGGGAGGTTCCCTGAATGGTACGCTCCTTCACCCCGCCGCTGAGCAGCAGAATCAGCAGGATGATGAGGCTGACCACACTGGCAGGCAGTGTGAAGGGCAGCAGCGCGGAGATCCACTCACCGGCCATGCAGATGAGAAAGACCACGCAGAATTCGACGATCAGATTCAAAATAATCACCTCAATTTATAAAAGCAACTCCCAAGTTTATCCGACCGGACTGGGGAAGTCAATGTGGGAAACGGAGAAAGAAAGGCGTTTTTTTGACGGATTTTTAGCAGAAAAAAGTCCGGCGGGACGAAATGGCCTTTTCGCTCCGCCGGGCAGTCTTTCGGGTCAGGGCTTGGTGAGGGGCGGGTCATCTCCGCCGGATGGCGGCCAGCAGGCAGGCGGCCAGGAACACCGTTAGGTCCGACGCCACCACGGTGGCCCCTACCGGGGTAGAAAAAGTGAAGGAGATGGTCAGTCCCACGCAGAAGCACACGATAGAGGTGGCTGCCGCGCAGAGAATGACGCCCCGGAAGCTTTTGAACAGACGCATGGCCGTCAGGGCCGGGAAGATCACCAGAGAGGAGATGAGCATAGCGCCCATCATCCGCATCCCCAGCACGATGGTTAGGGCCGTCAGAATGGCCAGCAGGGTGTTGCAGGCGTCCACGTGCAGCCCTGTGGCCCGGGAGAAACTCTCGTCAAAGGTGACGGCGAAAATCTGGTGGTAGAAAAGGAGGTACAATGCCAGCACCGTCACTGAAAGCACCACGGAGAGAACCACGTCCCCCTTTGTCATAGCCAGCACACTGCCGAACATGTAGTTGTCCACGTCGGTGGTCATGCCGGTGGTCCGGGAGATCACCAGAATGCCGATGGCCAGGGCCGAGGCGCTGACGGCGGCAATGGCGGCGTCGCTGTTCCAGTGGGGGGAGCTGGCCATCCGCAGCAGGAAGAAGGCGGCCAGGATCACCACCGGGATGGAGAAGTACAGGGGCGTAAGGCCCAGGGCCACGGCGATGGCCAGGGCGCCAAAGGAGACATGGCTGAGGCCGTCGCCGATCATGGAGTACCGCTTCAGCACCAGGGGCACCCCCAGCAGGGCGGCGCACAGGCTCACCAGCACACCGGCGACGAGGGCTCGCTGCATAAAGGGATAAGAAAACATCTGCAGAAGATTCATGATTCCAGCTCCTCCCGGAAGCGGCGGCCCTGGGGACTCGCCAGATAGTCGGCCACGGTGCCGCTGAACAGGCCCTTCCGGCCGATGTGCAGCACCGTGCGGGCACTTTTCAGGGCGGCCTTCAGGTCATGGGTCACCATGACGATGGCCATGCCCTCCTTTTGATTCAGATAGGCCAGGGTCTTGTAGAGGTCCTGGGCGGCGGCGGGGTCCAGGCCGGTAATGGGCTCGTCCAAAATCAGCAGCTGACTAGCGGCGCACAGGGCCCGGGCCAGCAGCACCCGCTGCTGCTGCCCGCCGGAGAGGTCCCGGTAGCAGGCGTCCTTCAATTCCAGAATGCCCAGCTTGCCCAGGTTCACCATGGCCTCGGACCGCTGGGCCAGGGTGTAGAAGAGGTGAAGGCCCTTCCGGTTCAGGCAGCCGGAGAGCACCACCTCCAGCACCGTGGCGGGAAAGTCCCGCTGGGCACGGGTCTGCTGGGGCAGGTAGCCGATGGCCCCGTGCTTCAGGGCCGGGGCGTGTTCAATGGTACCGATCTGGGGCTGGATCAGGCCCAGCAGGCCCCGCATTAGGGTGGATTTGCCGGAGCCGTTGTCACCCACCACGCAGAGGTAGTCCCCCTTGGAAATGGTGAGGTCCAGACCGGAGAGAATGGACCGGCCCTCATAGCCCAGGGATACGTCCCGGCAGACGATCAGTTGGTTATCCTTCATGCTTTGCCTCCTGACAGCGGTCGCACAGCCCCGTCAGCACGGTACGCTGGGGGTCGATGCGGAAATGGTGTTCGGCGGAGAGGTGCTGGCAGACCTTCTCCAGGTGGGCGCAGTCCAGGTGGACCATCCGGCCGCAGCCCTCGCACCGCAGCAAAAAGCAGTCGTGGGGGTGGCCCGCCTGAGGGCAGAATTGATACAGCGCCCCCTCCTCGGTGGTGACTTTATGGACCAGCCCCTGCTGGGTCAGCTTGTCCAGCTGGCGGTACACTGTGGCGAGGCCCACGGTGAGGCCGCTTTGGCGCAGGTCCTCGGAAAGGTCGGCGGCGGAGAGACATTCCTCCGCCCGCTCCTGTAAGCAGCGGAGCACCGCCTGCTGCTGTTTTGTCTGATAGGCCATATCTGCCTCCAAAATGAAAATGATTATCGTTCTCATATTATAACCGGCGGAAGAAAAATGTCAAGACTGTGTTTCTTTTTTTGACGATGGCGGAGGACCGTTGCAAAAAGTGAAAAAATAGGGTAGGATAAGGGCAGACAGAAACGGCGTGAGCCGGGCATATCAATAAGGAGAAGAATACATGAGTGTTTCTTTGGTGATTATGGCGGCGGGACTGGGCTCCCGCTACGGCGGCAGCAAGCAGGTGGACGGCATCGGCCCCAACGGGGAGATCCTGATGGAGTACTCCATCCACGATGCCCTGCGGGCCGGGTTCGACAAGGTGGTGTTCATCATCAAGCCGGAGATGCAGGAGATGATGGACGGCCTGGTGGGCTATCTCAAGAACAAAAAGACGGCGGACGGCCGGGCGGTGCAGGTGGCCTTCGTGTATCAGGACTTTTCCTCCGTGCCGGATTTCTACCAGATCCCAGCGGAGCGCACCAAGCCCTTCGGCACGGTCCACGCCCTGCTGTGCGCGGAGCCGGAGGTGGACGGCCCCTTCTGCGTCATCAATGCCGATGATTATTACGGCGTGGACGCTTACCGCACCATCTATGAGGAATTGGTAAAGCTGCCGGAGCAGGGAAAGGGCACCATGGTGGGCTATCTGCTGAAAAACACCGCCAGCCTCCACGGCACCGTGTCCCGGGGTGTCTGCAAGGTGAAGGACGGCAGGTTGGATTCCATTCAGGAGACGCTGAAAATTCAGCTGTACCCCGACGGGCACCTGACGGACCTGGATACCGGCCGGGACCTGGCGCCGGACACGGTGGTGTCCATGAATTTCTGGGGCTTCATGCCCTCCATCTTCCCGGCCCTCCGGAAGTATTTCGAGGATTTTCTCCGGGGACTGCCCGCCGACGCGGTGAAGGCGGAGTGCCTTCTGCCGGTGATGGTGGGCGAGGAACTGAAGGCGGGGCGGATGACCGTTTCCGTGCTGAGCTCCAAGGACAAGTGGTTCGGCATGACCTACCATGAGGACCGGGCCCTGGTGGCAGAGGACCTGCAAAAGCTCCACGCGGCGGGGATCTATCCCACCTCTCTGCGGGATTGACAAGCAAACAGCCCGGGTCCAGGATACGTCCTGGACCCGGGCCGTTTCATATCGGGAAAAACTGTCACCGAATTGTCATCAAATTTACATCAAATTGTATCGACTTTTTCCGGCAAAAAGTGTCTAATAAGAACTGCACCCCGTTTACATAGTTTACATAATGCGGGGCAAAGATTTAGATGGAGAAGGGGGAATGTGCTGTGACGGGAAAGCATCTGGACCGGAAGCCGGGACGGGGCTGGCTTATGCTGGCGGCGCTGATCGCGGCGGTGGGGATGCTGGCCGCGGCGGCGCGTTCCCAGGGGAGCGCGTCCACGGTGCCGGAGACACCCCAGCCCGACCAGCCGGTCACGGTGATCCCCACAGAGCCGGAGATCCCGGAGGAGCCGGTACAGGAAGAACCTGTGCCGGAAGAACCTGTGCCGGAAGAGCCCGCCTGGGTGCCGGTGCCGGCGTCGGATCCGGTGGAGGACAGCTATTTTGACGATGTGGCCTTTGTGGGAGACTCCAGGACCGACGGCTTCCGGCTTTACAGCGGCCTGGACCGGGGCACCTATTTCTGCGTCAACGGTGAGACGGTGGCCTCTGCCACGGATATGCAGAACTGGAAAACGGAGGATGGCGAAAAAATTTCCCTGGCGGACGCGGTGGCCGCCGCAGACTGCGGCAAGATCTACCTGATGCTGGGGGTCAACGAATTGGGCTGGAACGGCACGGATAGGTTCCGGACCCACGCGGGGAACCTGCTCCAGCGGCTGAAGGAAGACCATCCGGACGCGGAGATCGTGGTCCAATCTCTGCTGCCGGTGTCGGCGGAGCAGGACGCCAAGGGCTCCTATGTCAATAACCAACGGATCCTGGTGTACAATCAGATCTGGATGGAACTGGCGGAGGAGAACGGCTGCGATTACGTAAACATCGCGGAGGCCGTCACCGGAGAGGACGGCTGCCTGCCGGCGGACATGAGCTTTGACGGCGTCCACCTGAACCGGGCGGGGTGCCGCGCCTGGCTGGATTATCTCCGGACCCACAGCGTGGGCCAGCGGCCTGCAGAAAACCCTGATGGAAAAGAACCGGCGCCTGCGGCTCCATGACCGCAGACGCCGCCTTTCTTTTTCCAGCATTCCGTCATAAAGACAGCAGAACGGACGGCGTAAGCCGTCCGTTCTGCTTGTGTAAGATAGAGAAAAGAGAGGGAAAATAAATCAATTAGGGAATGGTTATGCTCATATAATACGAGGACATGATGGAAACGTCAACAGGGTATGCTCAGATTTCATAAATTGTTCACAATGTAACAAAGCGCATATTCGAGTTCATAAAATATTCAAAAAATAGATGAAAATGACAGCTTGACGAATATTTTGAAGTGTGATAATATTTAGCGTACTAAAAATTAGCACACTAAAAACAAGGAGCTGATACCGAATGAAATCTGCCTGTGTCCCCTCTGCCCTGGGGCCCCTGCTGGGCCACGCGGCCCATTTGGCCCGGGAGCGGATGGATGCCCGCATGTCCCGCTACGATATGACCCCGGCACAGACCCACACGCTGCTCTATCTCTGTGACCAGGGGGGCAGCGTGCCCCAGCGGGAGGTGGTGGAGCACCTGCGGGTGAAGCCCTCCACTGTCAACGGCATTCTGGACCGGATGGAGGAAAAGGGCCTCATCCGCCGGACAACGGACGAAAACGACCAGCGGCAGAAGCGGGTGTCGGCCACGGAAAAGGGCCGGGAAATGAAAGAACTGGTCCGGAACGCCTTTCAGGACGCGGAGGCCGCCATGGCCAGGGGGCTGCGTCCGGATGAGGCGGAGACGCTGCGGTCCCTGCTGGGCCGCGTGATCGAAAATTTAGAGGAGGATCGAACCCCATGCTGAAAAAACTGGGGGCTTACGCAAAGCCCTATTCCAAGTGGATCGCCCTGGGCGTGGTGTGCAGCGCTGCCGAGGCGGTCTTCGAACTGCTGATCCCGCTGGTGATGGCGGACATCGTCAACATCGGCATTGAGACAGCCGACCAAAACTACATTCTGCGAAAGGGAGCCCTGATGGCGGGTATGGCCATCGTTTCCCTGTGCTTCGGCCTGGGAAGCGCCGCCCTTTCCTCCATCGCCGGACAGGGCTTCGGCGCGGAGCTGCGGCGGGCGGAGTATGAGCACATCCAGGACTTCGCCTTTTCCAATATTGAGAAGTTTTCCACCGCCTCCCTGGTGACCCGGCTGACCAACGACGTGAACAACATGCAGATGACCCTGATGATGGGCATGCGGCTGCTGGTGCGGGCCCCGGTGATGCTGGTGGCGGCCCTGGTGCTGTCCATCCGGCTGAGCCGCCAGCTGAGCAACGTGTTTCTGGCGGCCATCCCCCTGCTGCTGGTGTTTATCGCCCTGATCCTCACCAAGGCGGGGCCCCTGTTCCGGTCCCTGCAGGAGCGGACGGACGCCCTGAACCTGGTGGTGCAGGAAAACCTCACCGGCATCCGGGTGGTGAAGTCCTTCGTCCGGGAGGACCACGAGGAGGAGAAGTTCGCCAAGCGGAACAACGCCTTGAAGGACAGCTCCATGCGGGCCTTCGGCATGGTGGTCATCAACATGCCGGTGATGATGCTGATTATCTACAGCACCATCATTGCCGTCATGTGGTTCGCCGGCAAAATGGTGTACGCCGGAACGCTGCCGGTGGGCGACCTCACCGCTTTCTTCACCTATATCACCCAGATCCTCATGTCGCTGATGATGGTCTCCATGATGTTCATGATGATGACCCGGTCCATCGCCTGCGCCAAGCGGATCATTGAGGTGCTGGACGAAACACCTGCCATCACCAATGACCATGCCAAGGCGGACGCCGCGGTGGAAAACGGCAGCATCGACTTTGACCACGTGTCCTTCAAGTACAACGAGACCAGCCCGGAGTGGGTGCTGAAGGACGTGAACCTCCACATTCCCAGCGGGGCCACCGTGGGCATCCTGGGTGGCACCGGCAGCGGCAAGACCACCCTGGTGAGCCTGATCCCCCGGCTGTACGAGGCCCAGGAGGGCACCGTTTCCGTGGGCGGGCGGCCTGTGGCAGACTACACCATGGAGCACCTGCGGGACGCGGTCAGTGTGGTGCTGCAGAAGAACACCCTGTTCTCCGGCACCATCCGGGAAAACCTCCTCTGGGGCGATCCCAACGCCACGGAGGACCAGCTGTGGGCCGCCTGCAAGGCCGCTTGTGCCGACGAATTCCTGGAGCGGATGCCGGATGGCCTGGATACGGACCTGGGCCAGGGCGGCGTCAACGTTTCCGGCGGCCAGAAGCAGCGGCTGTGCATTGCCCGGGCTATTTTGAAGAAACCTAAGGTACTGATTTTGGACGACTCCACCAGCGCCGTGGACACCGCCACGGACGCCAAGATCCGCCAGGCTTTCCGGCAGGATCTGCCGGGCACCACGAAGCTCATTATCGCCCAGCGGGTGACCTCCGTCATGGACGCCGACCTGATCCTGGTGATGGACAATGGCGCAGTGGTGGCTCAGGGCACCCATGAAGAACTGATGAAGACCTGCAATATTTACCGCGAGGTCTATGAATCCCAGCAGGAAGGAGTGAGCATCGGTGGCTAACAATCATACAAGACGGGGACCCGGAGGCCCCGGCAGCGGCCCCAGGGGCGGCTTCCGGAAACCCAAGGACCTGCGGGGCACCCTAAGCAAGCTCATGGGCTACCTGGGCCGGTACAAGGCCCTGCTGGTGATCGTGGTAATCTTGCTGTTTATCAGCGCCGCCTGCTCCGTGGCAGGCTCCTACCTCATCAAGCCCCTGATCAACAACTATATTCTTCCCGGCGACTTCGTCGGGCTTGCGAAAATGCTCTGCGTCATGGGCGGCGTTTACGCTGCGGGGGCCCTTTGTTCCTATGGCTATGCCCGGATCATGGTCCATGTGGCCCAAAACACTGTGGCAAAGCTCCGGGCGGATCTGTTCAACAAGATGCAGAAGCTGCCCCTGAAATTTTTTGATACCCACACTCACGGCGAACTGATGAGCCGGTACACCAACGACATTGAAACCGTGTCTGAGGCGCTGAACAATAGTTTCGCCAGCCTGATCTCCTGCTCCCTAACCTTTTTGGGCACGGTGGCCATGATGATCGTCCTAAGCCCCATCCTGACGGCCATCACCTTTGCCATGCTGGCAGTGATGCTGCTGGTGGTCAAGACCATCGGCGGCCGGAGCCGTCGGTACTTCGCCGCCCAGCAGAAGGCTATTGGCGATGTCAACGGCTATATCGAGGAGATGATCGAGGGCCAGAAGGTCATTAAGGTCTTTAACCACGAGGATGCCGCCAAAGCCGGCTTTGCCGGACTGAACGAGACCTACCGGGACGCGGCCACAAAGGCCCAGGCCTATGCGGGCGCTATGATGCCTGCCATGGGCAACCTGAGCCACATCAACTACGCTATTACCTGCTGCGTGGGCGGTCTGCTGGCCATCCGCAGTGGCGACCTGGGCGGTCTGGCGGCCTTTTTGCAGTATACCAAGCAGGTAAGCCAGCCCATCACCCAAATCTCCCAGCAGGTGAACACCATTCTCTCCGCCGTGGCCGGCGCGGAGCGGGTGTTTGAAATCATGGAGACGGAGCCGGAGGTGGACGAGGGCAAGGTGACGCTGGAACGGGTAAAAGAAAACGCCGACGGCACCCTGTCCAAGGCGGATTACGATACCGGCGCCTGGGCCTGGAAAAAGCCGGACGGCACCTTGGTGCCCCTCCGGGGCGATGTCCGGTTCGACCACGTGGTGTTCGGCTACGATGACCGGAAGATCATTCTCCACGACATTTCCCTCTTTGCAAAGCCAGGCCAGAAAATTGCCTTTGTAGGTTCCACCGGCGCAGGTAAGACAACCATCACCAGCCTTATCAACCGATTCTACGAAATCCAGTCCGGCACCATCACCTACGACGGCATCGACGTCCGGGACATCCAGAAGGATTCCCTGCGCCGGTCTCTGGGTGTGGTGCTTCAGGATACGCACCTTTTTACCGGCACCGTGGCGGACAATATCCGCTATGGCCGTCTGGAGGCCACTGATGAAGAAGTGGAGGCCGCTGCCCGGCTGGCGGGAGCGGACAGCTTTATCCGCCATCTGCCTGACGGCTACCAGACCGCGCTCTCCGACGAGGGCGGCAGCCTGAGCCAGGGCGAACGGCAGCTGCTGAATATCGCCCGGGCCGCCTGCGCCAATCCGCCGGTGCTGATCCTGGACGAGGCCACCAGCTCTATCGACACCCGGACAGAAATGCTGATTCAAGCTGCTTTTGACAAGTTGATGCAGGGCCGGACCAGCTTTGTCGTGGCCCACCGTTTGTCCACGGTCGTTAATGCTGACTTGATCCTGGTGATGAAGGACGGGCAGATTATTGAACGCGGCAAGCACGCTGACCTTTTGGCCCGGGGCGGCTTTTACAGCCAGCTTTACCGCAGCCAGTTCGCGAAATTGCCATCATAACTGAATACTTTTTAAGTTTTTAACCGTTCTCTAAGTGAGAGCGGTTTTAATTTGCGAAATAATTGCAAAAATACTATTATTTTTTTGAGAAAAAGATAGAAGGATTTAGTATAATTACTTTGTACAAGTCTCTAATGACAAAAAATAGCTAGATGGAAGCTGGTAATATGATTGAAAAAGATGATCTGACTGATTTTGCCTGGGAAAAGCTCTTCCCGCTGACTACAGGTATAAGCGGTGATCATGCCGAATTTGAACACATGACAGTTGCAGATGCCAAGGGGCAAGAGCACCTGCTTAATGCTTAGGTTCGCAAGGCTGAAGTTGCTGGCCGGGAATTGCACCTGTGCTACATTACGCCGATCAACATCAACCGGACCTTTTTGACCCGCCGGGGCCTGCGCAGCTGGGTC
>URTS01000049.1 GCA_900550685.1 uncultured Oscillibacter sp.
ACCCCCGACCTGCTGATTACAAATCAGCTGCTCTACCAGCTGAGCTACACCAGCAGTTCCAACAGCAGAATTTATGATACCAGAGGGAAGCATTTTTGTCAACAACTTTTTTCGTTTTTTGCAACATTTTTTAGGAGGGATTATTTTGCGCGTGAAAAAGTCGTCTGACCGGCCTGCGGTGCACTGCACCCTCTGCGGCCGGGAGATCGTATGGGGTGAGGAATACTGGTGCTGCAACGGCACATTGGTATGCCGGGCGTGCCTGCCGGAGCTGGCCCTGCGGGAGCTGCTGCCCTGCCGGGAGGTCCAGGGCCGGGAGGTGCGCCTATGACGCTGCTGGAAATGTCCGCAGAGTACGCGGAGCGGGCCGCCGCCCTCCGGAGCCGGATCACCGCCATCCGGGGCCTGGCCCGGCAGGAGAAGGACGCGGACGCCGCCAAGCTGCTCCGCAGCCGGATCGCGGCATTGCTGCCGCTGTGGCAGGAGGCCCGGGACCTGGCCCGGATCACTGCCCATTATTATGATAAGGAGGCACACCGATGAACCGAATCAGTCTTGACGCCCGGGGCGGCCAGTGGCTGGCAGACCTGGCCAGCTGGGAGCGGGAAAGCGCCCCGGACAACAACGAGCAGATGGAGCGCCTGCGGCGGAACCTGTGCCTGGCCCGGCAGCAGGTGCTGACGGACCGCCAGCGCCAGGTGCTGGAGCTTTACTATGACCGGGGCCTCACCATGGGGCAGATCGCCATCAAGCTTCACCTGAACCGCTCCACCATTTCCCGGACCCTGCAGCGGGCCAAGGACAGGCTGTATCGCTGTCTGCGCTACAGCCTGTAGAAAAAAATCTGCCATCTTGCAGTTTAGAAAATTGGGCTGTATAATGGGGCCACAATGTACATATATCAAGGAATATCACTTGGAAAGGGGCAGAATGGGATGCTCAACACCGCCGTGCACCGTCCCTGGCTCCGGATGCTTGCCTGCATCCTGGGCGAACTGATCGCAGCGTTTTCCCTGAATTGCTTCATTGTCCCCCTGGGCCTGTACTCCGGCGGCGGGCTGGGTGTCTGCCAGCTGATCCGGACGCTTCTGGAAACTTGGGGCGGTCTGGACTTCGGCGGCACTGACATCGCCGGTATCCTGTATTTTCTCTCCAACATCCCCATCCTGCTGTATGCCCGCCGGGTCCTGGGGCGGAAATTCGTGCTGAAAACCGTGGTGTGCACAGCGGCGTTTTCCCTCTTCTACAGCGTGATCCCCACGCCCTCCGCCCTGCCGGTGGACGACACGCTGACCGCCTGTCTCCTGGGCGGCATCCTCTCCGGCATCGGCGCCGGACTGGTGCTTACCTGCGGCGGCAGCGGCGGCGGGCTGGACGTCATCGGCCTGTGCCTGAGCAAGCGGAACAGCCGCTTCACCGTGGGCCGGTTCTCCATGACCTTCAACGCTTTTTTGTATGCTCTCTGCCTGCTGCTTTTCTCCCCGGAGATCGCCATCTATTCCGTGATCTATAACTTTGCCGCCGCCTTGGTGATGGACAAGGCCCACCAGCAGAACATCAGTGTCCAGGCCCTGATTTTCACCCGGGCGGATGAGCAGGCCCTGGGCCGGCGCATCCTGGAGCAGATGGGCCGGGGCGTCACCTGGTGGGAGGGTGTCGGTGCCTACACCGGGGAAGGGGTCCACGTGCTGTGCGTGTGCCTGTCCAAGTACGAGATCGAAGAACTGTTCCACACCGTCCACGAAATGGACCCCCACGCCTTCATCACCCTGCAGGAGGGGGTGCGGATCTACGGCAATTTCCTGAAAAAACTGGATTGAATATCAGAAACGGAAGCGAAGTTATGAAACCTGTCATCGTCATGGCCGGGACCCCGGTAGACACCCAGATGGGTGTGGACTGCCTGACGGCCCACGGCCTTACCGGCCTGTTCTGCCCGGTATCAACGGACCCCAACCAGCAGACCGCCTTTCAGATCTCCTCTATGGCGGAAAAGGTGGCCGCTGTCACCGCCCTGCTGCGGTCGGCCCAGGAGACCCACGGCTGCGAAAAGGCCTTTATCTACTGCAATTCCCTCTCCGGCTCCGTGGACTTCGGCCCCATCGCCCGGGAGACGGGGCTGAAGATCGTCACCCCCCTGGACGTTTACCGCCGCCTGGCTCCCCGGTACCATTCCCTGGCGGTCATCGCCGCCAACGCCCAGGGCACAGCGGGCATCGAGCGGACCCTGCTCACCGCCAACCCGGCCCTGACCCTGCGATCCACGGGGCTGCTGCCGGTGGTGCTGTCCATCGAGGCCGGAGAGCCGCCGGAGGAGCTGGTGGCCCGCCACCGCCTGCCGGAGCTGTGCGCCTGGTACGAAAGCGTAGGCGCTGAGGCCCTGGTGCTGGGCTGCACCCACTTTCCCTATTTCAAGGAGGTCCTGGCCCGGCAGATCCGTCTGCCCATCCTGGACCCGGCGGAGGAAATGCTCCGCCTGCTGGACGCACAAAGTCAAAAAGTCCACGGCGCTATATAAGCGCCGTGGACTTTTTTCGCACGCAGTCAGTGCTCCAGCAGCTTCCGCAGAGAGGCCAGAGCCTCGCCCAACTCCTCCTTGGCCTTGGCAGTGGGGTTGGCCCGCAGGATCCGCAGGGTCGCCTCGTACCGCTGGATGGAGCGGGTGCGCACCTGCTCCTCCTCCTGGCGGACGGCGGCGATCAGGCCGTCCAGCTCCTCCCGGTGCTTGGCAAGCTCCTTTTCACCGGGCTCGTCAATGCCGTCATCCAGTGCGGCACGGGTCTTTTCCAAAGCCTGGGCGATGTTGGCCAGTACCTCCAGCTTGGACTCCACCCGACGGCGGAAGGCATTCTCCATAGCCTCCCGGCGGCGCTGCTTCCGAACCTGCGTGGCGGCGCGATGGGCCTCCAGCTCGTCAGCCAGGTAGGCCTGCAGCAGGTATTTGTCCAGCGAGGTCTTTTCCCGGAAAGCCTGCAGTTCCTCGGCGGTGCGGGCCTGGGCGGCCTCGGCCTTTTTGGCCAGCCGCCGCAGCTCTGCGTTTTCCTCGGTAAGTCTGGTAAGGACCTCCCGCAGGTCGATGGCCGCCTTGGTGGACTTCACCGTATCCACGATGAACGCCGCGGCAATGACCGCCGCCAGTGGATTCACCAGCAGGGCCGGCAGCTTATGGAGCAGCTTGTCGATAGGCGGATGGATCACATACACCATCAAATCGGAGAAAAAGCCCCAGGCCAGGGAACTGGTAAGGCAGATGTAGCCGTGGAGGTTAAAGGGCTGCTTGGTGTAGTCCCAGTAGCGGACTTTGAACAGCTGCTCCATCACCGCCCCCACCACATATTCCAGCGCCGTGGCGGCCAGCATGCCCAGGAGGTACACCAGCCAGAAATGGTCCGCCACCGGCAGGGTCACAAACAGGATGATGATGGCGCCGGAGCCGTAAATGGGCAGCAGGGGGCCATGGAGGAACCCCCGGTTCACCCACTGGCGCTGCTTGGCGGACACGTAGCAGGATTCCCACACCCAGCCGCAGAAGCAGTAAAAGAAAAACAGCAGGGCCCACTGGCCCGGGGTATAGACGTACATCAGACCATCCTTTCATCAGCGGGGCAATTCCCCGTCTACACCTTTTAGTCCAGCTGCACCCGGAAATCTCCCCGGGCCGTGGCCTCCGCCCGGCGCTGCTTTTCCGCCGTCTGGGCGTCCAGCAGCTCGCCGATGATCTGGTTGGACACCAGGAAGCCCTTAGGCGTCAGATGCCAGCGGCCATCCTCCTCCACGGCGTAGCCCGCCGCCTCACACTTTTGCAGAAACGGCAGGAAAATGGGATCGAACCGGCGGCGGAAGCGGTTCTCATACTCCTTGGGGTCCAGGCCGTACACCGTCCGGCTCCCCAGCATGATCCACTCCGCGTCCCGTTCCCGGGCCGGAATGGCGGCATTTTCGGAAAATTGGAACTGGCCGCCGTGGGCGGCGGCAATGTAGGCTTCCAGATCCTTTTCATAGGCGTACCGGACGCCGCCGAAGTCGCTGTGGGCCCCGGGGCCGAATCCGGCGTACTCCTGGAGCCGCCAGTATTTCAGGTTGTGCCGGGAGGCATAGCCCGGCTTGGCAAAATTGGAGATCTCGTACTGCGCATAGCCGTACTGCTTCAAGAACTCCACCGTCTGCAAATACATGTCCGCCTGTTCCTCGTCCCCCGGCAAATCGGCGGTATCCTTCACGGCGAAGAGGGGCGTCCCCTCCTCCACCTTCAGTCCGTAGCAGCTCAGGTGCTCCGGGTTCAGGGCCACGGCGGCGGCCAGGTTCTCCATCCACCGCTCCTGGGTCTGGCCCGGCAGGCCGTAGATCAGGTCCAGGGACAGATTTTTGATCTTGGCCTTTCTGGCGGCCTCCACCGCCTGCCCCACCTGCTCCGCTGTGTGGACCCGGCCGATGGCCTTCAGTTCCTCATCGCAGGCGGACTGCATCCCCAGGGAGATGCGGTTGAACCCCGCCCGCCGCAGGGTCCGGAGGGCCTTCCAGTCTCCGGCAGAATCCGGGTTGGCCTCAAAGGTGATCTCCGCGTCCTTAGCCACATGGTACCGCTTTTCGATGACCTTCAGGATTTTGCTCAGCCGCTTTTCCCCCAGATAGCTGGGGGTGCCGCCGCCGAAATACACGGTGTCCACCGTGTGGGAGGACGCCAGGGGGGCCGCCTCCGCCAGATGGACGCAGAGGGCGTCGGTATAAGCGTCCATGCGGCCCTCGCCGCGGGGCAGGGAGTAAAAATCGCAGTAAATGCATTTAACTTTACAGAAGGGAATATGGATATACAGCCCCAGGGGCCGAAGGGTCTTCATAGCACTGCCTCCTGAAAAATGAAAATCTGATGGTAGTTTACCGCTTTTAAGCCGTCAATGCAAGAAAATTCGCATACTTTCCGCCCCGGCGCAGACACTATGAAAAACATGCGAAAAGAGGTCATTTTATGGATATGACGCCCCAGGCCTACCAGCAGTACGTGCAGCAGAGGATGAAAAAGTCCCCCATCTGGAAGGACGTGTGTCTGGCCTTCGTCATCGGCGGGGCCATCTGCGTCCTGGGCCAGGCCATTCAGAACGGCTGGGCCGCCCTGGGCCTTTCTAAGGATGACGCCGGCACGGCGGCCTCCTGCTCCCTGGTGGCCCTGTCTTCCCTGCTGACGGGGCTGAACCTTTACAACAAACTGGCCCGCTTCGGCGGCGCCGGAACCCTGGTGCCCATCACCGGCTTTTCCAACGCCGTCACCTCCCCGGCTCTGGATTTCAAATCCGAGGGCTTCGTCACCGGCATGGCCGCCAAGATGTTCACCGTGGCCGGTCCCGTCATCACCTTCGGCACCCTGGCCTCCGTGATCTACGGCGCGATCCTTATGCTCTTCCGGTAGAAGTCCAATACCAGTGTATAGGTTCCCCGGCGCAGCCCCGGTATTACCGGAACTTCTTTCTCTTATCAGCTATGGCAAAATTGGGAACTTTTTCCCACTTGTTTGGGTGACATAACGATGTGGATAATCCTGTGGAAAATGTGAAAAACCCAGCTGTTCCACTGAAAAACGCCGTTGACAGTCCGTTACGAGAAATATTGCGCAACAACATTTTCCGGGGAAACCGGACAGCTGCGGTCAAAGAAGGTCGGAACAGCGGCGGCCCCTTGAACTCCACGGAGGAATATGTTATAATTTTTCATATGAAAACCGGGAGATCATGCCCTGACAGCGGGCGATTCCCCTCTTGGAGGAACTATGGCAACGAAAAAGCAGGATTACGGCAACGACAGCATCTCGTCCCTGAAGGGCGCGGACCGGGTCCGGAAGCGGCCCGGCGTTATTTTCGGCTCCGACGGACTGGACGGCTGCGAGCACGCCGTTTTTGAGATCCTTTCCAACTCCATCGACGAAGCCCGGGAGGGCCACGGTCGCCTGATCACCGTCACCCGGTACGCCGACCGCTCCATCGAGGTGGAGGACAAGGGCCGGGGCTGCCCGGTGGACTGGAATGAGAAGGAGCAGCGCTACAACTGGGAGCTGGTGTACTGCGAGCTGTACGCCGGCGGCAAGTACGATAACCTCACCGGCGACAACTACGAATACTCCCTGGGCCTCAATGGCCTGGGCGCCTGCGCCACCCAGTACGCCTCCCGGTACATGGACGTCACCGTCTGGCGGGACGGCTTTGAATACAAGCTCCACTTTGAGCGGGGCGAGATCGTAGGGGAACTGGAAAAGACGCCCCTGCCCAAGTCCCAGGTGAAAAAGACCGGCACCCGCACCCGCTGGCTGCCGGACCTGGACGTGTTCACCGACATCGCCATCCCGGCGGAGTATTTCACCGACGTGCTGCGCCGGCAGGCGGTGGTAAACGAGGGCATCGCCTTCAAGTTCCGCAATCAGCAGGAGGACGGCAAGTTCGATGAGCAGGACTTCGTCTATGAACACGGCATCCAGGACTATGTGGCGGAGCTGGCCGGAGAGGGGGCCCTGACGGCTCCCGTGTTCTGGCAGGCGGAAAAGCGGGGCCGGGACCGGGCGGACAAGCCGGAGTACAAGGTGAAGCTCTCCGCCGCCTGCTGCTTTTCCAACAAAGTGCAGGTCATCGAGCACTACCACAACTCCTCCTGGCTGGAGCACGGCGGCGCGCCGGAAAAGGCGGCGAAAAGCGCCTTTGTCTCCGCGGTGGACAAGTACCTGCGGGATCAGAACAAATATCAGAAGAATGAGAGCAAGATCGCCTGGCAGGACATTGAGGACTGCCTGATCTTCGTCTCCAACAACTTCTCCACCCAGACCAGCTACGAAAACCAGACCAAAAAGGCCATCACCAACAAATTTGTGCAGGACGCGATGACGGAGTTTTTTAGAGAGCGCCTGCATGTGTATTTCATCGAAAACAAGCAGGAGGCCGACCGCATCGCCGATCAGGTGCTCATCAATAAGAGAAGCCGCGAGTCGGCGGAAAAGCAGCGGCTGAACATCAAAAAGAAGCTCTCCGGCAATATCGATATCTCCAACCGGGTCCAGAAATTCGTGGACTGCCGCTCCAAGGACGTGGAGAAGCGGGAAATTTACATCGTGGAGGGTGACTCCGCCTTGGGCAGCGTCAAACTGAGCCGGGACGCGGAGTACCAGGGCATCATGCCCGTCCGCGGCAAGATCCTGAACTGCCTGAAGGCGGACTACGCCCGTATTTTCAAAAGCGAGATCATCACAGACCTGATCCGGGTGCTGGGCTGCGGCGTGGAGATCCAGAACAAGCACGTGAAGGACCTGGCCGCCTTCGACCTGGGGAACCTCCGGTGGAACAAGGTGGTCATCTGCACCGATGGCGACGTGGACGGCTTCCAGATCCGGACGCTGATTCTGACCATGCTCTACCGCCTGACCCCCACCCTCATCCAGCAAGGCTATGTATACATCGCGGAAACGCCCCTCTTCGAGATCAACTGCGGTGACAAGACCTGGTTTGCCTACTCCGACAAGGAAAAAGCGGACATTGTAAAGTCCCTGGAGGGCAAAAAGTACAAGATCGACCGGTCCAAGGGCCTGGGCGAAAACGACCCGGACATGATGTGGCTCACCACCATGAATCCGGAGACTCGGCGGCTCATCCGGGTCATGCCGGAGGACGTGGAGCGCACGGCAGAGGTGTTCGACCTCCTGCTGGGGGACAACCTCCAGGGCCGGAAGGACCACATTGCGGAAAATGGGGCCAGATTTTTGGATTTAGCAGACATTTCATAATGTGCCGCTATTCTCGTTGCTCCCGCAAAGGGACAGTTCCTGTCGGGATGCGGCGAACCGCCGCAGGGATACAGGCTTCGCCTGCCGGAATGCACCCCCCATTTTCTTTTTGAGACATCAAAAAGAAAACCCTCCAGAGGGGCTTCTCTTGCCCCTTCGGGGCAATTCACCTTCTGCGCCGTGCACGGTGGAAAAGAAAAAATGTTTGTTCCAACCTTGCACATGAGTGCAAGGTTGGGGAAACGTGTTCTGTGAGAACTTTTATGCAGGTGAAGGCGTGCATACTAAATCACGGGCGGGGTGCGGTAAATCTCTAACCCGGTACGCCGTGCTGATGGAACATCAGATTTCCGGGTGCAAATAAGACACCCCCTGCCCCTCTTTCCGCTGCCGCTGATACGCATTTGTAGAACCAGGTAGTGCGTAGCGCAGCGGAACGCACGGGGCTATTGCGGAAAGCCTTTCAATTTTGCGCCACGGCAATCCGCGGCATTATCAAATGCGGGTATGCAGTTCCTCGCGGAACATCTATCGGCGTAGCCTGCAGGGGGCCGCCGGACTTCCTCGGCAGTTCGTATCGGTCAGCCCCTCGTTTTGGGTGAGTTGACCGCTCCGCCGGGCAATTCATCCCTAAGCGCTTTTTCTTTTGTACCGTGTCCGGCACGTTTTCTTTTTGGCAAGACGAAAAGAAAATGGGGGGGACATTCTCACGGCAAAGCCGTGCAATCTCGTGCCGTATCACGGCACATCCGGTAAGAACACCACTTTACTGTGGATGAAATAAGGAACTTTTACTATGCCGAAAAAGAAGCAGCCGGGCGAATCCCGGCATCCAGCCAATAACCCCAACGTCATGGGCCTCCATGCGGCGGTGGTGGAACAGCCCATCACCGACACCCTGGAGACCAACTACATGCCCTATGCCATGAGCGTCATCGTCTCCCGGGCCATTCCGGAGATCGACGGCTTCAAGCCCTCTCACCGCAAGCTGCTCTACACCATGTACAAAATGGGGCTGCTGACCGGCGGGCGGACCAAGTCTGCCAACATCGTGGGCCAGACCATGCGCCTGAACCCCCACGGCGACGCCGCCATTTACGATACCATGGTGCGTCTTTCCAAGGGCTACGGGGCCCTGCTGACCCCCTTCGTAGACTCCAAGGGCAACTTCGGTAAGTCCTACTCCCGGGATATGTCCTGGGCCGCCCCCCGGTACACGGAGGCCAAGCTGGCCCCCATCTGCGGGGAAATTTTCAAAGACATCGACAGCGACACCGTGGACTTCGTGGACAACTATGACAACACCATGAAGGAGCCGGCCCTGCTGCCCACCACCTTCCCCAACATTCTGGTCAGTGCCAACAGCGGCATCGCCGTGGGCATGGCCTCCCAGTTCTGCGGCTTCAACCTGAAAGAGGTCTGCGACACCACGGTGGCCTACCTGAAAAATCCAGACTGCGACCTGGCGGAGACCCTGCTGGCCCCGGATTTCCCCACCGGCGGCGAGCTGATCTTCGACGCCAAAGCCATTCAGGACATCTACAACACCGGCCGGGGCAGCGTCCGGGTGCGGGCCAAGTACCGCTACGTCAAGGACCAGAACCTGCTGGAAATTTACGAGATTCCCTACTCCACCACCGTGGAGGCCATTCTGGATAAGGTGGCGGAACTCATCAAGCAGGGCAAGGCCAAAGAGATCGCCGACATGCGGGACGAGACGGACCTGTCCGGTCTGAAGCTGGCCATCGACCTGAAGCGGGGCGTGGACCCGGACAAGCTGATGGCCAAGCTCTACCGGCTGACCCCCCTGGAGGACGCCTTCGCCTGCAACTTCAATGTGCTCATCGCCGGAAGCCCCAAGGTGCTGGGCGTCCGACAGATTCTGGAGGAGTGGACTGCCTGGCGGACCGACAGTGTGAAGCGGCGAATCTTCTTCGTGCTGGGCAAGAAGAAAGACAAGCTGCACCTTTTGAAGGGCCTCAAGCGCATCCTGCTGGATATTGACAAGGCCATCAAGATCATCCGGGAGACCGAGGAGGAATCCGAGGTCATCCCCAACCTGATGATCGGTTTCGGCATCGACCAGGTCCAGGCGGAGTACGTGGCGGAGATCAAGCTGCGGAACATCAACAAGGAGTACATCCTCAAGCGCACCCAGGAGACCGACGCCCTGCGGGACGAGATCGACGATCTGGAGGACCTGCTGAACAGCCCCCAGCGGGTGAAGAAGGTCATTGTGGAGGAGCTGAACGCCGCCGCCAAGAAATACGGAGAGCCCCGCCGCACCTCCATCGTCTATCCCCATGAGATCACCAGCTACACCCCGGAGGAGGAGCAGCAGGAGGAATATCCCGTTTCCATCTTCCTGTCCCGGGAGGGCTACTTCAAGAAAATCACCCCTGCCTCCCTGCGGATGAACAGCGAGCAGAAGTTCAAAGAGGGCGACGCCCTCCGCCAGACCTTTGAGACCACCTCCAACGCCGAGGTCATGTTCTTCACCGACCACTGCCAGGTCTACAAGACCCGCCTGGGCGAGTTTGACGATGCCAAGGCCAGCGTGCTGGGCGATTATCTGCCTACCAAACTGAAAATGGACGCCGGAGAAAACGTGATATTCATGGTGCTGCCGGGACCGGACTACACCGGAAGCCTGCTGTTCTTCTTTGAAAACGGCAAGGTGGCCCGGGTGGATATCAAATCCTACCAGACCACCTCCAACCGCCGGAAGCTCACCGGCGCCTATTCCGATAAATCCCCCCTGGCCTGCATCCGCCGCCTGGACGAGGACTGCGAGCTGGCAGTCTACTCCAACGAGCCCCGCTGCCTGATCTTCCACACGGCGCTGCTGGCTCCCAAGACCACCCGCTCCACCCTGGGCGTGGCGGTGATGGCCATGAAGCCCAAGTACCATCTGGAAACGGTAATGCTCTCTGAGGAAACCGCCATCACCAACCGGACCCGCTACCGGGTGCGGGCCATTCCCGCCGCCGGTGCGTTGGTCAAGGCAGAGGATTCCGAGGACCAGCAGATCAGTTTGCTGTAACCTATCATTTTCAATGCGGCGGCTATCCACCGCCTTCCTCCATCGTCTGCGACGCCCACGACGTGCTGGGCGAAGGATTCCGGGAATATCAAAAGGAAGAATTATAAGGAGCGGATCGTATGACTGATTTTTCTGCCGTGAAGAAAAACCTGGAAGCCAAGGGCTTCCGCGTCAGCACCTTCGAGACTGCCCAGGCGGCAGCCGACTATCTCAACGGCGCCATTGACGGCGTATCCGTTGGCTTCGGCGGCTCCGTCACCCTGGACCAGATGGGGCTGTACGACCGGCTGGCCGCCCACAACAACGTGATCTGGCACTGGAAGACCGAGGACAAGCTGACGGCCCGTTACCAGGCCATGACCACCGACATGTACATCACCTCTGCCAACGGTCTGGCAGAAACAGGCGAACTCATCAATATCGACGGCATCGGCAACCGGGTGGCCGCCACCCTGTTCGGCCACAAAAAGGTGTGGTTCGTGGTGGGCCGCAACAAGCTGGCTCCCACCTATGACGAGGCCCTCTGGCGGGCCCGGAACATCGCCGGTCCCAAAAACGCCCAAAAGCTCCATAAAAAGACCCCCTGCGCCATCAAGGCGGACCGCTGCTACGACTGCAAGAGCCCGGACCGCATCTGCCGTGGGCTGGCGGTTCTCTGGGAAGCCGTCACAAGCATGGAAATGGAGGTCGTCCTCATTGATGAGGAGCTGGGCTTCTGATGGGGCGCCGGTTTCCGGCCCTGCTGGCGGCGTGCCTGCTGCTGACCGGCTGCGCGCCGCTGCTGGAACGCTCCTACAGCACGTCGGAGCCCCACAGCAGCAAGTACTGGGAAAGTGAAGCCGCCGATACCCTCCGGGCGGAGAACGACCAGGACATCGTCAACGACCTGCTGATCCTCATCGGCCAGCATACGGAAAGCGCCACATTGCGGCTGTACAACTTTCCGGATGACCAGGCGGCGGGGGAAGCCATGGAAAACGCTTCTCTGGAGGTCCAGCAGGACACGCCCCTTGGGGCCTATGCGGCGGAGTACATCACCTATGTCAGCCAGCCCCAGCGGAGCTATTACGAGGTGAACGTCCAGATCGGATACCGCCGCAGCGAGGAACAAATTCAGACCATTGTCAACGCCACCAGCTTTTCCGCCCTGCGCGACCTGCTGGAAGCCGCTCTGGACGGCGGCCGGACGGAGTTGGTGGTCCGCATCGGCTACTGGCAGGCCGACGGCCGGGACCGAGTGGCCCAGACGGTGGCTGACCTCCGGCAGGCCCGTGGCATTCCGGAGGAAACGGCCTGGATCATCCGGTACTATCCTCAGTCGGACCCGGTGGGCATCATCGAATTCCTCCTGAAACCCTCGGAGGAGGAGCTTGCCACCGATCAGGCGGAGCAGGCCGCCGCAGCTTCTGGCGGCAGTCCGGAAGCCCCTGCCGCAGACAGCGTTTCTGATGCACCTCCGGTCCTATAACCGGCTGCTAAAAATTTTTGAGAAATTTTCCAGAACTTCTTGACAAGGAGCATCTCTTCTGTTAGAATACTCCTTGTTCCGCGGGCTTAGCTCATCTGGTAGAGCGCCACCTTGCCAAGGTGGAGGTAGCGAGTT
>URTS01000050.1 GCA_900550685.1 uncultured Oscillibacter sp.
AAACCGCTGCCGTCAGATCATGAACATCAGGTCCAGCAGCTCCTCCTTGGTGATGCCGCCGAACATGGAGCGGAGGTCAAAGCGGTCCAGCACCGCCGCCACGTCCTCCTTCCGGAAGGTACAGCCCTTCAGGGCCTCCGTCAGGGGCTCCAGAGAGCAGACGGAGAGGAAGTCGCCGTAGAAGGCGATCTCCTGGATCACGCCGCCGGCCACATCCGCCTGGAACTCCACGCCGCCGGCCTCGTAGCGCCGCTTGTTGTGCACGTTATACTTCGGAGAGCGGCCGTAGTTCCACTCCCAGGTGTCGTACTTCTCCGTTTTCAGCTTTTCCACAGCCGCCAGCTCCTCGGCGCTGAGGCTGTCGTTGACGATGCCGTTTCCGGCGAAGAATTTCTTCAGGTACTCCCAGAAAGCGGGCAGGTCCATATCCGTGGGCAGGAATTCCCGGATGTTGCCGATGCGGCTGCGGACGGACTTGGACGCCTTGGACTGGAACTTGGTGGGATCTACATTCAGCGCCCCCGCCACCGCGCCGGGGTCGGAGTCGAACAGCAGCGTGCCGTGGTGCAGGATTCGGCCATGGCTCACCCGCTGGGCGGTGCCGGATACCTTGCGGCCCTCCACCAGAATGTCGTTCCGGCCGGAGGCCTCGGCGTTGAGGCCCAGGCCCTTCAATGCCTCCACCACCGGTGCGGTGAAGCGCTGCATGGCCAGCTCCTGAAGCTCTCCGGCATCGGTGATGAAGGAGTAATTCAGGTTGCCCAGATCGTGGTACACGGCGCCGCCGCCGGTGGACCGGCGGACCACGTTGATATGATGCTCCTCTACAAAGGGACGGTTAATCTCCGCCTCGGTGTTCTGATTCTGGCCCACCACGATGGTGTTGTCATTCTGCCACAGCAGGAGGTATTCTCCCTCCAGCCGGTGGGTCAGCACATATTCTTCAAACGCAAGATTGTAATACGGATTCTGAGAATGTGTTTCCAGATAGAAAACCTTTTGTGTCTGCTCCATTTTCTGTATTCCTTTCGTCATTTTCCGGAAATAGCCGGTCAGCCCCCATTTTGGGCATGGCGCAGGCGGTTTGCCGCCCCTCCGGCACCTTGTTTTTTATCATACTACAATCACCTGCTGTTTGTATAGGCTTTTTCTGTTAAATTTAGGACAAAGCGGCGCCGTGCTGGATCAGCACGGCGCCGTATATGGCATTTATCCGGTTTACAGGGCCTGGCAAGCGGCGAACAGGGCCCGGCAGCTGTCGAAGCCCAGGCGCTCCGCCAGCTCGGCGCAGCGCACGTCGTTGTCGTTGATGGACACCTCTTTCTCCGTGGGGAAATAGGGAAGGCGCGGTGTCACCTCGTCCACAATGTTTCCGTAGGAGGCTCCCGCCAGAGCCGCCGCGTTGTGGAGCTTTTCCCGTGCGGCGGGGCAGCCTTTCACCGCGTACTGGGTGTATTTCAGCACCACCGCGATGGCCTCCGTCAGCATGCCGTCGGTAAACTCCGTGCAGCTGGGGTCCAGATAGGCCCGGGCCGCGTGGGAGAGGATCTCCAGGGCGCAGGTCTTTACCTGCTCCGCCGTCAGCGTGGCGGTGAAGTCCGCGTCCGTTACGGAGATCTCCGGCAGCAGATGGATGCTTTTCAGCGAACAGTTCCGGCCCTCGTCATTTTCCAGGATGGCAAAGGGAGAATTCTGGGCGCCGCTGGAAAAATTGGTGGCGATCAGCACCAGCTTGGCCTTGGTGCATGCCGGGATGCGGGCCGGGTCCGCCGACGCGGCCGCCAGGTCCAGCTCCGGGTCCTGGTACAGGGCCAGCAGCGCCTTGGCGGCGCTCATGGCGTTGTTGCCGCCCACGCCCACGATAACGTCCGGCTGGAACTCGTGCAGCTTGGGCAGTGCGCTGCGGAGGTCCGCAAAGGACACCCGCTTGCCTATGGTGAAAAACTCCGCCGCCCGGATCCCCTGCTTCCGCAGCAGGTCCACCACCGGCGCGGCGATCCCGGCCCGGTACAATTCCGGGTCCGTCACCAGCAGGGCGCGGCTGCAATGGTAGATTTCCCCCAGTTCCCGCAGGGCCACCGGGGTACAGCCGGCTTTGAAATAAACTTTCTTGGGAAGGTTCAGTGCCTGTATCATCACTCACCTCGTTTTCTTGCATGTCCGGGGGCAAGTCCCCGGAAGGAACCGGTGTGCTAGTGGGCCGGTGCCGAAGCACCGGCCCACTGCATGAGTTGGTTGTTGTATATGGTTATCGGAGATGCAGGCGCTTCGTTTAGTTGAAGCCGCCGGTCTTGGCCACGCCCAGATCGGCGCTGAGGCCCATGGGATATGCGGCGTGGGTGTCGGTGGGCAGGGTGACGGGCACTTCCCAGGTGTCGCCGTACTTCTCGGTGTACTTCTTCTCGCCGTAGAAGGCCTTCAGGTAGCAGCCCTTCAGCTCGCCGATGGTGGGATACACGGGGTTGCAGCCGGTGCAGGCATCGTGGAAGGCCCACTCGGACATCTGGTCCACAGCCGCCAGGAACTCGGCCTCCCATTCCTCGGCGCTCTTCTCGGGATGGGCCTCCAGCAGCCAATCCAGAATGGTCTCGGGGATGTCGATGTCCTTCTTCAGCTGCTGGCAGGCTTTGATCCAGTTCTCGAAGGTCTGCTCGTCAGTCTTGCCCTTGACGCCGATCAGCTCGCCCAGCTCCACGTACCGCTCAAAGGCCTGAGGATACTTATACTGGGAGAAGGTGCCCATCTTGTAGGGATGACGCTGGGCGTTGAAGCGGCAGACGAAGGGGAACAGCAGGGCGTTGGCGGTGCCGTGAGGAATGTGGAACCAGCCGCCCAGCTTGTGGGACAGGGAATGGTTGATGCCCAGGAAGGCATTGGCGAAGGCGATACCGGCGATGGCGGAGGCGTTGGCCATCTTCTCACGGGCCACGGGGTCAGCCTTGGCATCCCGGAAGGCGGAACGGTAGGCCCGGGGCAGGTAGTCGAACACCATCTTGGTGGCGTCGCGGCACATGCCGTTGGTGTACTCGGTGGCGAAGGTGGAGACATAGGCTTCCACCGCATGGGTCAGCACATCATAGCCGGAGGCCTGGGTGGCTCTGGGGGGCAGCTTCATCATGTTGTCAGCGTCGATGATGGCCATTTCGGGCATCATCTCATAGCCGATCAGGGGCCACTTCATGCCGGTGTTGGCATCGGAAATGATGGTGAAGGGGGTGCACTCGGAGCCGGTGCCGGCGGTGGTGGGGATGCAGACCAGCTTGGCCTTCTTGCCCATCTGGGGGAAGAAGCGGATACGCTTCCGAATGTCCAGGAAGGTGGTGGCCATGTCCAGGAAGCCCTCTTCGGGATTCTCGTACATGATCCACATGATCTTGGCGGTGTCGATGGCGGAGCCGCCGCCCACGGCGATGATGACGTCGGGCTCGAACTCGTGCATCTTGGGCAGGCCCTTCATGGCGTCCTGGATCTGGGGATCCACACGGATGTCGAAGAACTCGGCGGTCTCAATGCCCATGTCACGCAGCTGGTTGATGATGGCGTCGCAGGCGCCCAGCTGATACAGGGTGGAGTCGGTGATGATGAAGGCACGCTTGAAGTTGTAGACCTCCTTCATCTCCCGCAGGGCCACGGGGGTGCAGCCGGTCTTGTAATAGACCTTCTTGGGCAGCTGGAGCCACAGCATGTTCTCCTTGCGGATGGTGACGTTCTTGATGTCCAGCAGCTGCTCGTAGTTGGTGTTGCCCATGAAGGCGGAGTGGCCCACGGAGCCGGGCCCCAGGGTCAGGGAGGGAGCCAGGCCGAAGTTGTACAGGTCGCCGATGCCGCCGAAGGAGGTGGGCTGGTTGATGAGGATGCGGCCAGCCTTCATCCGCAGGCCGAACTTGGTGATCTTCTCTTCCTCGGTGGGGTCGATGTACAGAGCGGCGGAGTGACCAGCGCCGCCCTCCAGCACCAGCTTGTAGCAGATGTCGAAGGCCTCGTCCAGGGTCTCGGCCTTGTACATGCCCAGCAGGGTGGTCAGCTTCTCGTTGGCCCAGGCACAGTCGTGAGAGATGTCGTCAGTCTCGTAGACCAGGACCTTGGTGTCATAGGGCACCTCGATACCGGCCATTTCCGCCAGGCGGCAGGCCGTCTGGCCGACGGCGGCGGGCTTGACGCCGTGGGTCTTGGCATTGAAGAACACGTCAGCTACCTTAGCGGCCTCGTCGTCATTGAGGAAGTAGCACCGGGCCTCCTGCAGCAGGTGCTTGACCTCGTCATACACGCTGGCCAGAACAGTGATGTGCTGCTCAGAAGCGCAGATCATACCATTATCAAAGGTCTTGGAATGGATGATGGACTCTACGGCCATCCGCAGGTCGGCGGTCTCGTCGATGACCACGTTGCAGTTGCCGGGACCCACGCCGATGGCAGGGGTGCCGGAGGAGTAAGCGGCCTTCACCATGCCGGAGCCGCCGGTGGCCATAATCAGGTCCACGCTCTTCATCAGCACATCGGAGATCTCCAGGGAGGGGACGGAGATCCAGCTGATGACATGCTCGGGCAGGCCCGCCTCGATGGCGGCGTCCCGCATGATCTTCGCGGCGGCGATGGAGCAGTTCACCGCGTGGGGATGGGGGGAGAGAATGATGGCGTTGCGGGTCTTCAGCGCCAGCATGATCTTGTAGATGGTGGTGGAGGTGGGGTTGGTGGTGGGGGTGATGGCGGCGATAACGCCCTTGGGGGAGGCCACCTTCTTCACGCCGAAAGCCTTGTCCTCGGAAATGACGCCGCAGGTCTTCTTGTTGCGCATGTAGTTCCAGACATGCTCGGAGGCATACTGGTTCTTGGTGACCTTATCCACCACGATGCCGTAGCCGGTCTCTTCGCAGGCCATTTTGGCCAGAGGGATCCGCATCTTGGACACCGCCATGGCGGTCTTTTCGCAGATGGCGTCCACCTGCTCCTGGGTAAAGGTGCCGTACGCTTCCTGAGATGCACGGATGATGGGAAGGGCTTCCTGCAGGGTCTCAACAGAGTTGATGGTCAGTGGGGTAGACATACACGTTCCTCCTTCATTTTTGACCGCTGGGTGGTTGGTTCTCTTCTCGTGTTCAGCTGTACCGGCAAGCGTAATCAGGATCCAAATGACTCACGTTAATTACTCCGCATCCGGAGCGTTGGCTTATCTTCAAAATGTTCCTTTTCCCCGCAAAAGTCAAGGGGGCGCCCCGGAGAAAAATCCGGACGTTCCACACGGGCTTTTCCTCTGATTTTTCGGTATTTCATTCACCTTTTTGCCCTTCGTGTAAATTTTCCGTGAAAAACCAGAGTCAAATGTTTCCGTCATTTTATACAGTTCTTTATCCGGATTTCCTATTGACAAATAATGCGCAATTATGTTAAAATTTGCGCATTATTTTCAATTTTTTATCGTTAAAAATATTGCAATAACATGTGAGATCCAAAAATATCGAAATCCCCCGTTTTTGTGGCTTTTTAACGAACATTTTTCCATTTAATAACAATCGAATGCATTTTTTGCCCCTGTTCCGGCGAAAAGATGGAAATTTATGTCCGTGAACGTGCACGGAGCTTATGTCCTTTTCTCATCTCTCTCCGGTGTCCCCCGTTTTTTCGCAGTCCGGAACACAAAAGGTACAGCTTGACCAGCGCTCTATTATATATGCGCACCCTTCCGCAAATAGCATCTGCCGGTGTGATTTTTCCGTCCGCATCCGGCATCCTCGCCGGATGGAAAACCCGCGCCGCAAGGCCGAACAAAAACGGTCTTGTTGTACATGCCAGCGCAGCTATTATCAAAAGAAAAGAGCCGATAATCCGTATTCCTCTATTGGCTACGGGTTATCGGCTCTGCGTCTATGCGTCCGGTTCTTTGATAACTGTTATTTTGAAAGGAAAGCCTGTGTCTGTTTCTTTCAACTCCTTCATCATGCTTCCGGCTTCAGCGGGCCATAGAAATAACTGGCCGTGGCCCCTCCGTCGATGAGGAATGTGGAGCCGCTGATAAAGGCCCCCTTGTCGCCCATGAGCAGTTCCGCCACATTCGCTACCTCGTCTGCCGTGCCGGGACGTCCGGCGGGGCACTTGGCAAACATATTCTTATAGAAATCGCCTGATGGACTCCCGGCTGGACAGGTCCATCTCTACGGGCGCCACGTCAAAGCCCGCCTCGTTCATGGTCTTAGCCATGGCCTGGGCATTTTCAATCTTCTTATCGCCCACAACGATTTTCATTCCCGTGCCGATCCGGCGGGCGATGGCCTTGCCGATCTGTCCGGCACCGGCCCACAGCATCACGTTTTTCATACTTCATCCTCCCGGAATTTTTCTCTGCCCAGCATTCTGATAACCTTGGCGGGATTGCCCACCGCCACAGCGTAGTCCTGCACATCCTTTGTGACAACGGACGCCGCTCCCACAACGGCGTGACGCCCGACACGTACCCCCGGCAAAATGGTTGCACCCGCGCCGATCCACGCATAGTCTCCGATCTCTACCGGCTTGCAGGTCAGGACATCCAAATCATAAGGATCGTGGTTGTTGGAAATCAGCTGCACGTTGGCGGCAATACGGGCATGGTCGCCGATGGTAATGCCGCCCCGGGCCATGGCCAACAGGTTGGAATTGACAAAGACCCCCTTGCCGATCTTCAGCATATCCAGCGCCGCACCGCTCAGCGGCGGCGCGATAGTGCTGCCCTCGCCAAGATGGTCACCCAACAGTTCCCGGAGAAGCGCGTTATATTCCTCCGAAAACGGCAGCGTGTGATTCAGCTGGAACAGCAGCTGCGCCGAGCGCTGACGCTGGGCGCTGTGGGGAACGGTCCGCAGATCGACCCGCACTTCTTCACATTTCATTTATTTTCCCTCCTGAATCCATTTTTCCAGAGCCGTTTGTGCGCTGCCCACGCTGCTGCCGTGGATGGCAAGGCCGCAGGCAACAACGGCGCCCGGCGCGGCCTTTTGAAGGTCCTGTACCGTACGGGAAAGGCCGCTGCCCTCATGGGTACAGAAGGGGTGGATGGTCTTTCCAGTAAAATCGTAGTTTTCGAGAAAGGTATAGACCGCCATAGGCATGGTGCCCCAATAGTTGGGATAGCCCAGATAAATCTCGTCGTAAGCGTCCAGATCATCGGGCAGGTTCAGTACCTCCGGACGGGCGCTGCTCTGCAGGTCGGCCTTTGCTTCGGCGATGCAGGCCTGATAATCCTCGGAATAGGGCTGGGCCTGTTCGATTTTGTAAAGCTCACCGTCAGTCAGATCGGCCAGCATTTCGGCGGCCTTTTCGGTATTGCCGACGGCAATGCGGCGATACACGCCGCCGAAGTAATTTTCTCCCGTGCGGGAGTAAAACGCAATCAAAATTGCCATGTCAAATCTCCTTTTGTTTTTCCATTCTATTGTAGCCGAGTCAGGCCTTGCAATCAATTTCGCTTTTGCGGCTTTCAGATAAGAAAAACTGATGTAAAAAGTGCTGCCCCAAATCGGAGCAGCACTTGTGCTTTATTTTTCAAATTGTGCTTTCAGCAAACCGGCAAATTCCTCCACATAACATCCGGAATTGCTCTTTTTCCAGAACGCACAGTAGTTCCGTAAAATGGGCTCCCCGCCCCGCACCAGCGGGATGCGGACCATAGACGTTCCTGCCGGTGCCGCCTGCCCTGTTCCCTCCACAGGGAGAAATCCCTTGCGGCCGATCACCATCAATCGTGCTTCCTCCAGATTTCCCGCATATAAAAATCCCCCGTGAAAGCCGACTACATCGTGATAGTATTCCTGCTCCGTTTCCCGCTGGGTCTCAGAGGCCACCAGAATGCAGGGAATGTTCTTCAACTCCGGCGGAGAGATCCGCTCCATCCGGGCAAGTGGACTGTGGGCGGACACCTCAATGTAGCTATGGCAGGTGGTCAGAAGCAGATTCACATACTCGTCTGAAAATGCCCGCCGCTGGTCGTTCAGAATCAGATCTGCCTCCCCGGTACGGAGCAGGCCGTATAGTTCCTCATGGTTGCCGTAGGTGACCGGCACCTCCACGTCCGGGTGCTTTTCCGAAAACAGTTCCAACGCATGATGGAATTCTGCACCGGTATAGCAGCGCAGATACCCAATCTTTAGGCTTGCCTGATTGCCCTTTGCAATTTTTGCAGCCTCGCTGCACATTTGTTCATAGTCCGCTCACTGCGCGGCTCAATCGCTTTGTGGGAGTTACGCTTCGATAGGCCTCGCTCCATTCATCCGGCAGCATTCCGTCCGGAGTGGGACCTGGCGCAATGATTCCATTGTTACCGTAGAGCGGATCAAGGCCATGTGTACCGAGATGAATATTCCCTCTCTCAGAGAGATTGGGATCACACCGGATGATTACAAAATGCTCGCCGAAGCGGCGATGAAGGAAAGCTGCATGCAGCTCAACGCGCGTGAATGCACCGCAGAGGATGTGCTCTCCATTTATCAAAAGCTGAATTGACAGGAGCACATACCCCCGCAAATATCTGCCGTTCCTCTTGCAGGGGCCGGGAAAGCATGTTAAAATCATTCCGGTATAACAAAATCTGACAGAGGAGCGCAGCCATGATCCACACCGTTTTATTTGACCTGGACGGCACCCTGACGGACTCCCGCGAGGGCATCGTCAATTCCGTGAAATATGCCATCGAAAAGCTGGGCGGCCCCATGCCGGACCAGCAGACTCTGCTGAAATTCATCGGCCCGCCCTTGCAGGACTCCTTTATGGAATACTGCGGCTACGACGCGGAGACCGCCGCCCGGGGCGTGGATATCTTCCGGGAACGGTATGTGCCCATCGGGCAGTATGAGAACATGGCCGCCCCGGGAATGAAGGAGCTTCTGGAGCGGCTGAAGGCCCGGGGCTACGTGCTGGCCCTGGCCTCCTCCAAGCCGGAGGCGCTGTGCATCAGCATCTGCGAACGCTTCGGCTTCACCCCCTCCATGGCCTCTGTCACCGGCAGCCCCGCCGGCTCCAACGGCGACAAGGCCGACGTGATCCGCAGCGTTTTGGACCGCCTGGGCCTGACGGACGCGGACCTGTCCACCATCCTGATGGTGGGCGACCGGAAATACGACGTGCTGGGCGCAGCAGAATGCGGCATCGCCTGCGTGGGCGTGGAGTTCTTCGGCTATGCTGCCCCCGGCGAGCTGGCGGAGGCCGGCGCCGCCGCAGTGGTCCAAACGCCGGAGGAGCTGAAAGCCTATATTCTCAATCACTGAAACAGGCAGGGCGGACCGATGCGGTCCGCCCTGTCAGCATGCAGAAAATTTTTTGTCCTGCCGAGTGAATTTTCAGAACTCCAACGAACTCTGAAAGCCGTTGGAAAATCCTCCCTGTCTTTGCCGTTTCTCTGGAATCTGACAGATTCTCTCCCAAAACAGGAAAAGACTGTTTACATTCCATCCGGAAATCACTATAATGTAAAGAAATTTGCACCGACTGAACAGCACGCCCATACACTATTGAACAGGAGGCCGCCATGGCAGCTCCCAGATCGATAGAGCCCCTGCGGCGGCGGGTCTGCTCCATCATTGATATCGGCACAGCCGACGATTTCATCAGCCGCGGCTATGACATTCTCTACACCCTGGTCATTCTGATAAACCTGGCTGTCACCATTGCCTACACCTTCGACGAAGTGGAAGCCCGCTGCGGCGGACTGCTGCTGGACATCGAAGAGATCACGGTGGCCTTTTTTGCGGTGGACTGCATTCTGCGGATATGGACCGCCGCCTGTCACCACCCGGCCCTGCCGGAGTGGAAGGCCGCCTGCGCCTATATTTTCTCCTTTTCCGGCATTATCGACATTCTCAGCTTTCTGCCCTATTACCTGCCGGTGTTCTTCCCTTCCGGCGCGGTGGCCTTTCGGATGTTCCGGGTAGTGCGGATCTTCCGCCTGTTCCGGATCAACGCCTACTATGATTCCCTGAATGTCATCACCCAGGTTCTCACCAGCAAGGCCCAGCAGCTGCTCTCCTCCGTGTTCATCATTCTGGTGCTGATGACTGCTTCCAGCCTGTGCATGTACTCCCTGGAGCACGACGCCCAGCCGGAGGTGTTCTCCAACGCCTTCTCCGGCATCTGGTGGTCCGTCTCCACCCTGCTGACGGTGGGCTACGGCGACATCTACCCCGTCACCAGCATGGGCAAGATCTTCGGCATCTTCATCACCTTTCTGGGGGTGGGCATGGTGGCCATTCCCACCGGTATCATTTCCGCCGGCTTCGTGGACCAGTACTCCCGCATCAAGCGCATCAGCGAATACGGCGCGGAGGCGGACGTCCACTTCATCCGCATCCACCTGACCCCCCACGACCGCTGGGTCAACACCGCTATCCGGGACCTGGGCCTGCCGGAGGGAGTCATCGTGGCCGCCATCCAGCGGGGCAGCGGCATCATTGTCCCCCGGGGCGACGTGGTCCTCGCCTCCGGCGATAATCTGGTGCTGGGCGCGGAATCCTACGAGGAGGACGCCCGCATCCAGCTCAAGGAGGTCGTGCTGCAGGAGCAGCACCCCTGGAACGGCCACGCCATCCGGGATCTGGATATTTCCCGGCAGACCGTCATCGTCATGGTCCGCCGCCGGGGCCGGATGCTGATCCCCCGGGGCAGCCTGAAGCTGCTGGCCGGTGACAAGGTCATACTCTACACCCAATCCCACCTGCCCCACGCGCAGGATATTCAGATTTAAGGAGGCCCCTATGGCTGATGAAATGAGGACCCTGGGCTATATCTGCCCGAAATGCGGCGCGCCGGTGATGGGCGCCCGCTCCGTATTTGCCCTGGAGGCATCTGACGCGGAGATCGAATGTACCTGCGGCGGCAGCGTGCTGCACACCAAGTACGACGGGCAGAATTACCGCCTGCTGGTGCCCTGCGGCGTCTGCGGCGAGACACACGAGGCCCTGTGCCCGCCGGAGCGGATGCTCCGGGGCGCCACCGCCCTCAGCTGCCCCGGCAGCAAGCAGTTCTGCTGCTTCATTGGGGACGAGGGCACCGTGGAGCACCACCTCCGGGAGGCAGGCATCGCCATCTCCAAAGAAAAAGCCCAGTCAGACAGCGGCGAGGCGGAGGCCTTCACCGACAATGTCATTATGTACGAATTTCTCTCGGAGCTTAAGGACATCGCCGCCCGGCCCAACGGCATCACCTGCGGCTGCGGCAGCCATGATTACGGCATGGAGATCCGCCGGGACGCGGTGGAACTGGTGTGCAGAGCCTGCGGCGCCCGGCTGCGGCTCAGCGCCGCCACGGACCAGGACCTGGATGACCTCTGCTGCCACATGAAGCTGGTTATCCCAGGCGGGAAATAACTTGCCGCTCCGGCCGCCCAACGGCGGTTCCATCTACAAAAAGAAAGGTGTCGAGCTGTATGATCTCCCTTTTGGCCCGTTTTTTCTGCAAAAGCGAAGGCCGGACCCCCGCCCAGCTGCGAACGGCCTACGGCGTTCTCTGCGGCATGGTGGGCATCGTCCTGAATTTGCTGCTCTTTGCCGGAAAGTTTTTCGCCGGCACCGTCTCCGGCTCCATCGCCATCACGGCGGACGCCTTCAACAACCTCTCCGACGCCGGATCCTCCGTGGTGACCCTGCTGGGCTTCCGCATCGCCGCCAAGACCCCGGACCCCGGTCACCCCTTCGGCCACGGCCGGGCGGAGTACCTTTCCGGCCTGGCGGTGTCCATGCTGATCCTGCTGATGGGCGTGGAACTGGCCAAAGAATCTCTGTCGAAAATTCTTCACCCCACTCTGGTAGATTTCAGCTGGCTGGCGACAGGGATCCTGGCGGTCTCCATCTGCGTGAAGCTGTACATGTCGGTGTATAACCGCTCCATCGGCCAGAAGATGAACGCCCCGGCCCTGCTGGCCGCTGCGGCAGACTCTCTCAGCGACTGCGTGTCCACCGCCGCCGTGCTCATTGCCACACTGACCGGCCACTTTTTCGGCATCTCTATCGACGGCTGGGTAGGCATTTTTGTAGCGCTGTTCATTCTCAAAGGCGGCGTTGACGCCGCCAAGGACACCATCGATCCCCTGCTGGGCACGCCGCCTACGCCGGAATTCGTCAAGGAAATTGAAAGCCTGGTGATGGCCCACAAGGAGATTCTGGGCATCCATGACCTGGTGGTCCATGATTACGGCCCCGGCCGGGTGATGATTTCCCTCCACGCCGAGGTCCCCGCCTCCGGCAGCGTCATGGAGCTCCATGACACCATTGACAATCTGGAGCAGGAGCTGCACCGGAAGCTGGGCTGTGAGGCGGTAATCCATATGGACCCCCTGG
>URTS01000051.1 GCA_900550685.1 uncultured Oscillibacter sp.
GCTTGAAATACACGCTCCATCAAATCCCCAGTACAGCCTAAGAGCCTGGGATTCTGCCATTCCATACCCGGCAATTCGACCAACAATGCTCACAAGGACAGGGGCATGGTACCTCTTGGAATATATCTGCGCAATATAATCGTAGGACAATCCAAGATGGCAAAAATACGATACAGCGTGTGGGTATTGAATTACTGTCGATTCCGGAACATACTCACAGCCAAAACCGACGTCATCTTTCCTCGCCAATTCCCGGCATATTGATTTTGCCGCCAAGTCTGGCCGCTTTGTAAAGATATGAATGGCCCCTTGTAATCGTTTTATAATTCATCAGACCTTTTCGCAATAGTGAAGTCCGGCGCAGGAGGAGACCTCCGCGCCACTGAATGATCTCGCCATATTTTACGTTTTAGAAGCCTTTGTATTTTTTAAGAAATTCGATGATTGAAAGACTGCAAATGTCGGATAAAATCTCTTCTCGTGTAGACCACCATGAATCTCCGATGTATCGTTGACCATACTGGTAATACCACGGGACTATAGTTCCGTACACGTTTGCTTTCTTATCCAGTTTATGCAGATAAATGTGTTGGCCAATCGAAACGGCATACTCCTCGTCTATCTGATAGGCCACCTCAAATAGCTCGCTGTTTTCTTTTGAACGCTTAACTTCCTTGTAATTTTCCTCCAGTGCCTTCACAGAATATTCATGAGGCTCTCTATACAGCGTGCGTAGCAGGGTGTCGGTGTCAAAATGCAGCAGCAAGTTCTCTTGGCTTTCATATATTTCGTTATCACAAAGCTGGATATATGCCGAACTGACATTCCAGTTTTCGAGAGGGAATTTCCGAATGATTATCTGATTGTCCACAATAATTTGTCCCTTCACATAGCATTTGGGGTCGGGCATTCGTCCGCTCACCTAAATACCCTTGTGCAGTCGTGCCATTATATTTGCAGCCTACTATGCCGTTTATACCTCTCCCAGTGCGGATAAGAACCGTGTTCATCTGTCTGGCTTCATCGTATCATACAGCACAAGCAGTTGCAACAAGATCTGCCGTCAAGAATATGATCATCACCGGCAAGATCCTGCGAAAAGACAGGAGCGGCGCCGCTGATGCGGTGCCGCTCCTGTTTTTATCGTTTCTGTGTGTTTTTTATGCAGAAAGCGCTGAAAGGGAATGGGCTGATTCGAAAATCAGACAATGCCCTGGGCCAGCATGGCCTCGGCAACCTTCTTGAAGCCTGCCAGGTTGGCACCGGCCACCAGGTTGCCCTCCTGGCCGTACTCCTTGGCGGCGTCGTTGATGTTGTGGAAGATGTTCACCATGATGTCGTGGAGCTTGGCGTCCACTTCCTCGAAGGTCCAGGAGTAGCGCATGGAGTTCTGGCTCATCTCCAGACCGGAGGTGGCCACGCCGCCGGCGTTGGCCGCCTTGGCAGGAGCGAACAGCAGACCGGCTTTCTGGATGATCTCAATGGCCTCGGGGGTGGAGGGCATGTTGGCGCCTTCGGCAACGGCCATGGCGCCGCCCTTGACGATCTCCTCCGCCTCGGCAGCGGTGATCTCATTCTGGGTGGCGCAGGGCAAGGCGATGTCGCAGGGGATGGACCAGATGCCCCGGAAGCCCTCGGTATAGGTGCTGCCGGAAACCTGGGCGGCATACTCCTTGATGCGGCCGCGCTTCACCAGCTTGATGTCCTTCACCACGTCCAGCTTGATGCCGTCGGGATCGTGGATATAGCCGTTGGAATCACTCAGGGCAACCACCTTGGCACCCAGGGCGGTGGCCTTTTCGCAGGCGAAGATGGCCACGTTGCCGCTGCCGGAGATGACCACGGTCTTGCCCTGGAAGCTGTCGTTCTTCAGGGTCTTGAGCATTTCCTCGGTGAGGTAGCACAGGCCGTAGCCGGTGGCCTCGGTCCGGGCCAGGGAACCGCCGTAGGTCAGGCCCTTGCCGGTGAGGACGGCGGCGTCAAAGCTGTTGCGCATCCGCTTGTACTGGCCGAACAGGAAGCCGATCTCCCGGCCGCCCACGCCGATGTCGCCGGCGGGCACGTCGGTGAACTGGCCGATGTGGCGCTGCAGCTCCGTCATAAAGCTCTGGCAGAAGCGCATGACCTCGGCGTCGGACTTGCCCTTGGGGTCAAAGTCGCTGCCGCCCTTGCCGCCGCCGATGGGCAGGCCGGTGAGGCTGTTCTTCAGCACCTGCTCAAAGCCCAGGAACTTGAGGATGGACAGGTTCACGGTGGGGTGGAACCGCAGGCCGCCCTTGTAGGGGCCGATGGCAGAGTTGAACTGCACACGATAGCCCCGGTTGACCTGGACCTTGCCGTTGTCATCGGTCCAGGGCACCCGGAAGGTGACCACCCGCTCAGGCTCCACAAAGCGCTCCAGCAGGCCAGCCTTCTCCATCTCGGGATGGCGCTCCACCATGGGCTCCAGGCCTTCCAGGACTTCCAGAACGGCCTGGTGGAATTCCTTCTGGTCAGGATCGCGGGCCAGGACCTTGTCATAGACCCGCTTGCAATATTCGTTGTTCAGCATGAAAAATTACTCCTTTCAAGCTTCTCTGTGCCGGGAAACTTTTACGCTTTATCTTACCAAATCAAAGCCTGGTAGTCCAGTGTATTTTTGAACAAATGTGAAAGTTTTATGGGGGAATCCTGCAATTTCACACAATAAAAACACCCCCGCTGTCCGGAGAAGAACAGCGGGGGCGCAAAACGTTTTTCCGTGGGAGACAGGGGGTCACGCCCGGCCCATGGCATCCCGGAGGGTATCGGTAACGGCACCCTCAAAGACCCGGGAGGAGTGGCCGTGGAGGGTCTCCAGAGCCGCGGCGGCCAGGCCACAGGGGGTGTTTCCGCCCATGGACAGGTCCATGTCCAGAATAAACTTCACCTCCGGGTCCTGGGCCACGTTGGGATTGTTGATCTTCAGGCGGCCGGTCCCGGCGTGGATCTTGGCGGCGCAGCTGGAATCCAGCTTCACCTGGATATCGTAGCCGCAGGAGAGGACCCGGTCCTCCTCCACATCCGCCTCGGCCAGGGCCCCCAGGTAGGCGGGGGTGATGAGCTGGCGCCAGGGGGTGCCCTCCAGGTCCAGAGCCTTCCGGGAGACAACGTTCAGGTACCGGAGCCCCACCCGCTGGAAATAGGCGGGCTTGTAGAGCTGGATGAAGGCGGCCAGGGGCTTGTCCAGCATCCGGGCGAACTCCTCCCAGCCGGGATAGGACAGGGTGGACAGGGCGATGAAGTCCTTGGTGAGGTTCAGCTTCCACCTGCCGTCCTGGGAGAGAAAGTGGTAATTGGTGACGGCGGGCTGGGGCTCCACCTTGCCGTTCACCACCTTGGAAGGCAGGATGTCCTGCTTCCGGGCGTACTGAGGGAAGTCCTCCCTGATGCGCTCCTGAAAGTCGGCGGGCTCCACATTGTTGATGGTGAGGATGGTGGGGAAGCGCAGCTGGCAGATGACCTCATGGGTCAGTGTTTTTTCATAATGGGTGCGGGGATGGTCGGAAAACAGCATAAAAATCGCTCCTTTTTATGGACTTTTTGATGGCCCCTATTGTAGCGCCAACCGGGGGAAAAGTCAATGTTCCCATTTGCGGGACGGCGCCGGGGAAATGTCTGCCAGGACTGCCAGATTTTGAGGGTTGTTTCCAGTGGGGCGGTTCCGGTAGAATAAAGTTACAAAACGGTAACAAAATCGGAAAGGATGGAAAATCATGAAACGATGTACATATCTGCTGACTGCCCTGCTGCTGTGGGGAGTGCTGACGGTCCCCGCCGGGGCCGCCCGCCGGAGCGTGCCGGTGCAGGCGGATGGAAAGGCTGTCACATCGGCTGCCTACGTGGAACAGGGGGTGACCTACGTGCCCCTCCGGGCCCTGCTGACTGCCCTGGGGGGCTGGGAGGTATGGTGGGACAGCGGGAACGGCCAGGCGGCGGCAGCCTCCCAAAGCGGCAGCCTTCGGGCGGACCCGGCGGCAAACACCGTCACCGTCAGCGGCAGGACCCTGCCGGGCCGGGTGACGGTGGAGCGGGGCGTGACCTATGTGCCCCTGCGGCTGGTGTGTGAGGCTCTGGGCTGCCGGGTGGAGTGGGACCCCTATCTGGGGGGCGCGGCGGTGACCTCGCCGGGGGCCGCCTATGACGCCGGGGAGCTGTACTGGCTGGCCCGGATCATCTATGCCGAAAGCGGCGGGGAATCCATCACCGGGCAGATCGCCGTGGGCAACGTGATTTTGAACCGGGTGAAGAGTAGCCAGTTTCCGGACACGGTGGAGGGCGTCATTTTCGACCGGAAGGACGCCGTCCAGTTTGAGCCGGTAGGCAACGGCCGGATCTACCAGACCCCTTCGGCCCAGTCCGTGGAGGCGGCCAAACGGGCGCTGGACGGGGAAAACGTTGTCGGCTCCGCCCTGTACTTCTACGCCCCGGCCCTGTCTCAGGGCACATGGATCAACGCCAACTGCACCTACCGGCAGACCATCGGCTGCCACCGGTTCTACATCTGAACGCCTGTTTCTGGAAAAAACGCTGCCTCCGCATTTGCGGAGGCAGCGCTGCTGTATGGATAGATTCCAGGGTTATACGTAGCTCTGGGTGGTGACGTCAAAGACGCCGCGGGTGGTGATGCGGAGGGAGGGGATCACCGGCAGGGCCATGAAGCTCAGGGTCATGAAGGGGTCAATGCCGGGATTCACGCCCAGGGAGTGGGCCACGTCCTTGGCCTGTTCCAGCTTTTCGTTTACCGTTACCAACGGCTCATCGCTCATGATGCCGGCGATGGCCAGGGGGACCTCGGCGGCGGGACGGCCCTGATCCCACACTACGATGCCGCCGTTCAGCTCCACCACCCGGTTCACGGCGGCGGCCATGTTGGCCTCGTTGGTGCCCACCACGATGATGTTGTGGGAGTCGTGGGAGATGGAGGTGGCCACCGCGCCGGACTTCAGGCCGTAGCCCTGGATGTAGCCAATGCCGATATGGTGGGTGTTCTTGTGCCGCTCCACCACGGCGATCTTCAGCACGTCGTAGTCCACGTCGATGCGGTCGGAGTACCCGGCGTCCACCGTGGTGATCTCGCCGTCCACCATGCCGATGATGCCCCGTGGCCGCTTTTCGGCAAAGTCCTCGGCGGTGAGGGAGGCTACATGAAAGGTCTTGTGGGCCCGCTCCACCAGATAGGGTTCGATCTCCGGGGCGGGGAAGTCACGGACCTGGCCGTGGTCCACCATCAGGACGCCCTTCTTGTAGACCTGCTCAATGTTGAAGGAGCGGAAGTTGTCGATGATGACGAAGTCCGCCAGATAGCCGGGGGAGATGCCACCCCGGTTGTTCAGCAGGAAGTACCGGGCGGCGTTGTGGCAGGCCACCTTCACGGCGGTGATGGGGTCGGCTCCCAGGGAGATGGCCCGCTTGATGATGTAGTCGATGTGGCCTTTTTCCAGCAGGTCGTTGGGGTGTTTGTCATCGGTGCAGAACATGCAGCGGTCGGCGTACTGGCTGCTGAGGAGGGGCATCAGGGCGTCCAGGTTCCGGGCGGCGGTGCCCTCCCGGATCATGATATACTGGCCCCGCTCCAGCTTGGCCAGAGCGTCCTTCAGGTCGTGGCATTCGTGGTCGGAGTAGACGCCGGCGGCAATGTAGGCGTTGAGGTCGTTGCCCTGGAGGTCCGGGGCGTGGCCGTCGATCTTCTTGTGGTGGGCCTGGGCCGCCACGATCTTTTCCACCGTCTGCTCGTCGCCGTTGATGGCGCCCACAAAGTTCATCATCTCCGCCAGGCCCTGGACACGGGGGTGGTCATAGAAGCTGTCGATGGCCCGGTAATCCAGAATGGCGCCGGATTCGTCCAGGGGTGTGGCCGGGACGCAGGAGGGCAGCATGAACCGCACGTCCACCGGCAGGTTTTCCGTGGCCTGGAGCATGTACTCGATGCCGTCGGTGCCCATGACATTGGCAATCTCGTGGGGGTCCGTCACCACGGTGGTGGTGCCGTGGGGCAGGACGGCCTTCACAAACTCCGTGGGGCTGACCAGAGAACTTTCCAAGTGGATGTGGGCATCCAGAAAGCCGGGGAGGACGATCCTGTCGGTGCAGTCCACTTCCTCCCGGCCCTGGTAGCTGCCCATGCCCACGATGAGGCCTTCCGTTACGGCAATGTCCATGTTGGACAGCTCGTTGGAGAACACATTGACGAAGGTGGCGTTTTTCAGCACCAGGTCCGCAGGTTCCCGCCCGGCGGCGGCCGCGATGATCCGCTGCTTTTTCAGCAGCTTCCGGTTGATCTTTCCCGCATAGCTTTCCGGCATAGTACCACTCCTTCTAAAAATAGTGTCAAAATCAAAAATACTTATACTAGACATAAAGAAACATAATACCGAATGTTCTTGGATGCAGTATACCCGAAAAGAACGGCTTTGTCCATAGCCGGGAGGGGCCGTTTCTGCCGAAAATTTCCCCGGATTTTCGGCAGAATTTTACAGCTGGCGGAAAGCGGAGCAGGGCGGCGGTTTTTCGGGGGAAATCCATTGCGGAACGGTGAGAAATAGGGTATAATACTTACAATTGTGCCATTCTGATTCCGGAGGTTTTCCCATGAAATGCATGGTCATTGACGGCAATTCCATCATCAACCGGGCCTATTACGGCATCCGGCCCCTGACCAACCGGGAGGGGCTGTATACCCATGCCGTTTTCGGCTTTCTTACCACGCTGCTGCGATTGAAGGAGGAAGAACAGCCGGACGCCCTGTGCGTCACCTTTGACCTTCACGCCCCCACCTTCCGCCACAAGGCGGACGAGGCCTACAAGGCCACCCGGAAGCCCATGCCGGAGGAGCTGCGGATGCAGGTGCCGGTGCTGAAAGAGGTGCTGGACGCATTGAACATCCCCCGCTACGAGCTGGAGGGCTGGGAGGCTGACGACCTCATCGGCACCATCTCCCGGAAATGCGAGGTGGCGGGCTGGGACTGCGTGGTGGTGACAGGAGACAAGGATTCCCTTCAGCTCATCACCGACCGCACTAAGGTGAAGCTGGTGTCCACCCGCATGGGCCAGACCACCACCAAGGATATGACCCCGGAGACTTTCCGGGAGCAGTACGGCTTTGACCCCATCCATATGATCGATTTGAAGGCCCTCATGGGGGATGCCTCCGACAATATCCCCGGCGTGCCGGGGGTGGGGGAAAAGACCGCCATGGACCTTATTCAAAAATATGGCAGCATCGAAGCCATTTATGAAAAGCTGCCGGATATCGACGCCAAGCCCGCCGCCGTCAAGAAGCTGACGGCGGGGGAGGAGGCCGCCCGTCATTCCTATTGGCTGGCTACCATCGTCACCGACGCGCCCCTGTCCTTTGACCCGGCGGAAAACCGGGTCCAGGTGCCGGGTCCGGAGGCATACCCCCTGTTCCTGCGGCTGGAATTTTCCAAGCTGATTGAGAAGATGAACCTGCGGCCGGAGGAAGCGGCCCCGGCGGAGACGGCCCCGGATGTCACCGTCACGGTGGAGTGCGTCACAGCGGAGGAGCAGGCCCGGAAGCTGCTGGATCTGTTCCGGAAGGCGGACCATGTGACGGTGCTGGCTCTGCCGGACCTCTCCGGCGTCATCGCGGACTGCGGCACCGGGGCGGACACCGCCCTGTCGGCGGAGTTTTTCTTTGAGCGGTACACCGGGGACTGGAACGCCCTGCTGAACGCACTGTTTGCTGGTAATATTAAAAAGGTGAGCCACAATGTGAAGGACCTGACCCGGACCCTGCTGGAAAACGGCCTGAACGCCGAGGGCTTCGTGTTTGACACGGCCCTGGCCGCCTATCTGGCGGATGCCACCAGCGGCAAGTATGAGATCGGCCAGCTGTTTGCCGCCTATTTCCACACGGAGCTGGTGAAGCCCGCCTATCTGGACCCGGATGCCTTCTCCCTGCTGGGGGATACCGCCGGGGCGGAAGCCTCCTTCCACAGCTATACCGCTGCCGTGGAGGCGCTGTACGGCGTGCTGGCTCCCCGGCTGAAGGAATTGAATCTGGAAGAACTGTATCATACGGCGGAGCTGCCGCTGTGCCGGGTGCTGGCGGAGATGGAGCTGGCGGGCTGCCGGGCGGACAAGGGGGCGCTGGTGTCCTTCGGAGAAATGCTCTCCGAAAAGGCCGATGCCCTGGAGCAGGATATTTACAATATGGCCGGGGAGGAATTCAACATCAACTCTCCCAAGCAGCTGGGGGAAATCCTGTTCGGCAAGCTGGGGCTGCCCCACGGCAAAAAGACGAAAACCGGCTGGTCCACCAATGCCGACGTGCTGGAAAAGCTGCGGTATGAGGCCCCCATCGTGGGGGCGGTGCTGGAATACCGGCAGTACACGAAATTGAAGTCCACCTATGCCGAGGGCCTTTTGAAGGCCATGGACCCGGACGGCCGCATCCGCACCCGGTTCCAGATGACCGTTACCGACACCGGGCGGCTCAGTTCCCGGGAGCCGAATCTGCAGAATATTCCCACCCGCACCGACCTGGGCAGTGAGATTCGGAAGATGTTCATTCCGGCAGAGGGCTGCGTTCTGGTGGATGCGGACTACTCCCAGATCGAACTGCGGCTGTTGGCCCACATTTCCGGAGACACCGCCATGCAGGCGGCATTTACCTCCGGAGCGGACATCCACACCGCCACGGCGGCCCAGGTGTTCCACGTGGACCCTGCCGACGTGACCCACGAGATGCGCCGCCGGGCCAAGGCCGTGAACTTCGGCATTGTCTACGGCATTTCCGCATTTTCCCTGAGCCAGGACATCGGCGTGACGGTGGCGGAGGCGAAGGCCTATATGGAGGCATATTTTGCCACCTTCCCCGGCGTGCGGAAGTATATGGACGATGTGGTGGCCCAGGCCAAGGAGCGGGGCTATGTGGAGACGCTGTTCCACCGGCGGCGGGACCTGCCGGAGATCAAGTCTTCCAATTTCAATATGCGCTCCTTCGGGGAGCGGGTGGCGCTGAACATGCCCATTCAGGGCACGGCGGCGGATATCATGAAGCTGGCCATGGTGGCCGTGGAAAAGCGGCTGAAAAGGGAACTGCCGGAGGCCAAGCTGGTCTTACAGGTCCACGATGAACTGATCGTGGAGTGCCCGGAGGGCCAGGCGGCAGCGGCGGCGAAGCTGCTGGAGGAGGAAATGGAGCAGGTGGCTCACCTGTCCGTCCCCCTGACGGCGGAGGCCCACTGGGGCCGCAACTGGCTGGAAGCCAAGGGATAAAAAGGAGTTTTGACATATGGAAGAAAAGGGACTGCACGTCCGCATCGTGCCCATGACGGCGGACCATCTGGACGAGGTGGCGGAGCTGGAACGGATCTGCTTCACCACGCCCTGGAGCCGGAACATGCTGGCAGAGGAACTGGACAACTACCTTTCCGCCTTTCTGGTGGCGCTGGATGATAACGGCAAGGTGGCGGGCTACGCCGGTTTGCAGGCGGTGCTGGACGAGGGGTATATCACCAATGTGGCCGTCCGGCCGGACTGCCGGAAGCAGGGGGTGGCCAGCAAGCTTTTGCGGGTGTTTCTGGACTTTGCCCAGGCCAACCACCTGGCGTTTCTGACCCTGGAGGTCCGGGCCTCCAACTACCCAGCGATTGCCCTGTACGGCAGCCGGGGCTTCCGGGGCGTGGGCCGGCGCAAGAATTACTATGAGCATCCCCGGGAGGATGCCATCATTATGACAAGGGAGTTTGAACAGCATGGAACTGAGAATCCCGTCAGTTGAACAACTGAGGACGATTTATGACCGGGACCTGAAGGAAGCGTTTCCCACAGCGGAATTAAAACCCCTGCGGAATATTGAAAAGAGCTGGGCGGAGGGCTGGTACAAGCCCTACTGCCTCTTTGACGGCGACAACATCGTGGGCGAAGCATTCCTCTGGCTGGGACATCCCGGCTGGGCGCTGCTGGACTATCTGTGCGTGGCTGATGGCTGCCGGAACAGCGGCATCGGTGCGTCCATCCTGCAGAAGCTGCGGGAGCGGGAGGGGGACACGGTGATCTTCGGGGAGTCCGAGGACCCGGACGATGCGCCTGACCACGACCTGGCGGTGCGGCGGCTGGGCTTTTATGCCCGCTGCGGACTGCGGATCGCCGGATACGATACGGAGATGTTCGGCGTCCATTATAAGACCCTGTACCTGGCGAACGGCCCGGTGGATGACGCGGCGCTGATGGAAGAGCACCGGTTTGTATATGAGAATACTTTTTCTGCCGAGAAGTACCACAAATATGTCCGTATCCCCTTTGACCCCAAGGCCGCGCCGGGGCCCAAGGTGGCCTGGCAGCAGTAAAGCGGCCTGTGCCTGATCACAAGAGAAAGAAGCATTGCTATGAAGATTTTAGCCTTTGAATCCTCCTGCGACGAAACTGCCGTGGCAGTGGTGGAGGATGGACGGCACGTCCTGTCCGATGCCATCGCCTCCCAGGCGGATATGCACGCATTGTATGGCGGCGTGGTGCCGGAGATCGCCTCCCGGAAGCATGTGGAGGCCATCGCGGCCCTGACGGAAAAGGCCCTGGCGGACGCCCACTGCACCCGGCAGGACATTGACGCCGTGGCCGTCACCTATGCCCCGGGGCTCATCGGGGCCGTGCTGGTGGGACTCAGCTTCGCCAAGTCCATGGCCTACGGCCTGGGGGTGCCCCTGATCCCGGTGCACCATGTCCGGGGCCACATCGCCGCCAACTACCTGGCCTTTCCGGAGCTGGAGCCGCCGTTTCTGGCGCTGGCCATCTCCGGCGGCAACACCCTCATTGTGGATGTCCGGGACTACACGGATCTGAAGATCCTGGGGGCCACCCGGGACGACGCGGCGGGGGAGTGCTTCGACAAGGCGGCCCGGGTGCTGGGACTGCCCTATCCCGGCGGCGCACCCATGGACAAGCTGGCCCAGCAGTCCAAGGGCGGCGTCTACACTCTGCCCCATTCCCATGTGGAGGGGGCGCCGCTGGACATGAGCTTTTCCGGTCTGAAAACGGCGGTGGTGAATCTGGCCCATCACGCCGAGCAGACCGGCGAGCCCCTGGACGCTCCGGCATTGGCACGGGACTTTGCCCAGGCCGTCAGCGATACCCTGGTGCCCCGGGCCATGGAGGCCGCGCAGCAGGCGGGGCGCACCGTCATTGCCGCCGCAGGCGGCGTGGCGGCCAACTCCGTGATCCGTGGGGATCTGGAACGGGCCTGCGAAAAGGAGGGGTACACGCTGTATCTGCCGCCCCTGCGGTGGTGCGGCGACAACGGCGCCATGATCGGCGCTCAGGGGTACTATGAATATCTGGCGGGCCACACGGCGGGCATGGACCTGAACGCCTACGCTACCCGGGACATCAGCGAATAAAAGCGGCGGAGCGTGAAAAAGGACACCGGCTCCGGCGGAGTGCCGGATTAGGTGTCCTTTTTGTCTGGTTTGGGTAAAATTTGGAAAAACTTTCGTGAAACAGGGTGGAAGCAGGCAGGGAGCCATGCTATAGTAACCAGGGAAAGGCGGTATGGATATGGAACAATTTCACACGATCGACTTCAACGCCAAAAAGGGCTTTATCTGCGATATGGACGGCGTGATCTACCATGGGAATCAGATCCTTCCCGGCGTGCGGGAATTTATCCAGTGGCTGCATGATGAGCATAAGGAATATCTCTTTTTGACCAACAACAGCGGCTACACCCCCCGGGAACTGCACCAGAAGCTGGCCCGGATGGGGCTGGATGTGCCGGAGGAACACTTCTATACCAGCGCATTGGCCACCGCCGCCTTTTTAAAGGAGCAGGCGCCTGGCTGTTCCGTGTTCGCCATCGGCGAGGCGGGGCTTTTGAACGCCCTTTACGACGCGGGCTTTACCATGAACGATGTGAACCCGGACTATGTGGTGGTGGGCGAGGGGCGGGCCTACTCCCTGGACACCCTGACCAAGGCCACCAATCTGGTGATGGCGGGGGCCAAGCTCATCGGCGCCAACTCCGACGTGTCCGGTCCCATTGAAAACGGCATCGCCCCGGCCTGCCGGGCCCTGGTGGCCCCCATCGAGATGGCCACCGGCAAGCAGGCGTATTTCTGCGGCAAGCCCAATCCCCTGATGATGCGCACCGGCCTGCGGCTGCTGGGCTGCCATTCCGCC
>URTS01000052.1 GCA_900550685.1 uncultured Oscillibacter sp.
TTTCCCATTCTTCAGCCTCTCCACTTTTCCTAACCAGATTTCGTCGATGGTCCTGTTCCACGCTTCCTCCAGCGATTCCACCGGCAAGCCGTTGGCCTCGAAGCCTTGCTGGATCGCACGGTAATAATACGGAGAAGGCAGTGCGGGCTGGCAGCACAGCGGTTCCGCCATGATATAAGCCATGACGGGGATTTTTGAGCCATCCGCGGTTTGTACCATTACCGCTTCCTTGATGTAGTGACGGGGATACCCCTCGTAGCGATCCAGCGACTGCTCACACGAAGGCGTAAGTTTCCACAGCAGACCGTGGACAACACTGTCCTTCTTGGGTGCGACGGTAGCAAAGCCGCTGCCGCGGAACTGCAATTCGTAGTTTTGCAGCGTCACCGGCCCAACGAGCTGGGCGTCTGGACAACGATGCTCCATCTGTTCTAAATTGATATTGCTGCCGTAGGCGAAATACAGAGTTTCTTCCATCTTAGTCCCCCAGCAGTCTGAGTCCGCCGATTCTGTCCAGATGGCGGAACATGGCCTGCGCCTGCGTTTCCGTATCTCCATCCGGCAGCGGGCAGTCTACACCTGTGGTGCGGATGACATTGCTCTGTAAAAACCAGATGTAGCTCTCGATGTCCGGGAACTCTGTGGGATCAAAGGTCTGGTCCCGCAGACGGCCCATGATCTCCGTGGCCGTTCCCTCATAGCCGGTTTCTTCGATCTGTATCTTCAATGGCTTCACCTCTCCATTTCTCTGGATTTTTTCTTCTTTTTATTGGCTTCATAAGTATCCTTGTCATAGCGCCATGCCCGATCACCCTCCAGATTGGCCAGCAGATGATTACGGGTATTCTTGAACTCGTCACCGTTGAGTCCCAGCCGCACCAGCCAGACACGGAAGGTGAACAGTTCGTTGTCACTATAGGTTTTCCGCATGACGGTGCTGCGCTGGTTAATGGCTTGAGCAGACATGGCAAGGCATAAATTCACATAGGCCGCGACCTTTCCGGCATGAAGCGTAGAGTTGAAACAACGCCACTCAACGGTTCCTCTATAAAACACAGAGTGCAGATTCAGGGCATAATAGCGCGTCCAGTTATAGTGTTCTCGGTCAGAGATATTCCCTTCATACCAGATGCTTTCCAGCGCCGTGAGATTTTTTGTTTCGTCAGAGGAGAGCTTGCGTGCTTCCTTTAGCATTGGCTCCCGCACCTTCTGGCAGTATTGGCTGACACGGCTTGAATTTACCTGCAGTGCTTTGAACAGGATATCCTCCTTGGAGTACATAATGCTCAGAAGGTTTTTCAGACTCTGGCGGTTGTGGTTGGCGGCGTCCACATGAACATGGATACCGCAGGAGTGGTTGACTTTGGCCCCGGCATGGCGCACCTGACGGACACACTCCTGAAGCCTGGGTAACTCCGCGTAAGTGAGTTTTGGCGTCACCATCTCGACCCGGTATTCGATGTCACCGGTGCGTATATACCCGCTCGCAGTTTTCATTTCCGTAACAATACTGGAATCGCTCATGATGCTCCATGCCTTGCCATCCGGGTCTTTCACGCTCCATTTATCGTAACCGCCCCCCACATAGTAAGGTTCTGTGCCAAAATAATTGGCCAGCGCCTGCGCAGCCTGCCCGCGAGTGAGTCCCGTCATCTCGACCTCAACGCCAAAGCACTGATCCTTCATTCCGATCATGCTGCGGCACCTGTTTTCAATTCCTCGTCCACTGCCTGGATACGCTTGGCAATCGCCTCAATTACATTGACGGTGACACTGTTGCCCGCCTGCTTATAGGCCTGAGCGTCGGACTGGATGGCGAGGATGCGGTCAATTTGCCATTCCTCAAAACCCTGGAGCCGCAGGCACTCGCGGGGCATGAGACGGCGGATGCGTCCACCGTTTTCTACAATTCCCTGAATACAGCTGGTTTCCAGCGTATGGGCAATATCACACCCAACGCGCCCGCGGCGGGTGTTGCTGCCTGCGTAGCCCAAATCCACCGTATCGCCGGGTTGAGCCTCCTTGTACCCCTTCTTGGTCGCCTCCTTGATGAGCAGGACACCGGAGCGCTCGCCTTTACGGTTGGACAGTGTGGTCTGTCCATACCGGGCGGTGAGACAGCGGGCAGCGTCCGTTTGCTTTGGATGCCCGCTGCAAAGGTCTACCAGCACAGCGTTTTGTGTTTGGTTCCGGTTGATTCCTCTGAAATCGCTGGCGTTCAGCGGAATTGCTGTATCCCGCTTTCCGACGATCCCATCTTTCCGGTTAAAGCCCACCAGGTATAATCCGGTCTTCCCGCCCATGCCGCCAGCGCCGGCAGTCTGGGTGCAGGCTACTCCGTCCGCGTCATAGATCCGGGAGCCTTGCGGCCCTCCGAGGACTTGTACAAGAGCTTTTCCACCTGTGCCGAAGACAGGTAATATTTTCCCGGCGCATCGGGGATCAAGATATCCGATAAGGAACAGCCTTCGTCTTGATTGCGGGACTCCAAAACATTTGCTGTTAAGCACAGTCCATTCGACATGGTACCCCAGGTCATCCAGTGCGGAGAGGATGACCGAAAAGGTTTTCCCTTGATCATGCGATAAAAGGCCGGGAACATTTTCAAGCAGCAGATACGGAGGTCGCTTTGCTTGAGCCAATCGGGCAATCTCAAAGAAGAGAGTTCCTCTGGCGTCGGCAAAGCCCCGTCTGCGGCCAGCGTTAGAAAATGCCTGGCAGGGGAATCCTCCACAGAGCAGGTCGAAGTCCGGCAGATCTGCGGGGTCAATTTGGGTTGCGTCCGGATAGTATCGTTCCTCCTTTCCCGGTTCGTAGATCGCTTGGTAGCTGGCATTGGCGTATTTGTCGATCTCACAGTGTCCAACACACCGGAAACCGCCCGCGCGGGTCAGCCCGGAGCGGAAACCGCCAATGCCGGCAAACATATCAAAGTATCGGATCAGTCTGTATCATCTCCTTCCTGCAGCGACGCAAGAAAGCCGAGAACATCCTCGTCGATGCTCCCGGCCTGCGGCGCTGCTTGTGCGATTTGGATCTGGCTGTCTTGCAATTCCTGACGGATCACCTGACGCACAGCCTCCAGCAGTTCCCGCTGATTTTTGTGTTCACAGATCATCCGGCAGACGGCACCGGTGCGTTCACCCGCCGGAATATCCATCAGCGTCCGCCACGCCTGCCGCTGGATGGGCGAGGCCATGGAGAAGGACAGGTTCAGCCGCTTCTTGTCACTGCTCATGCTTTTTCGACATTCGCTCTGTCAGACGCTCATATCCCTTGGCATTTAAGCAAACGTCATCCAGTATGATGGGACGGCATAGTCCGTCCGCGGCGGAAGCATGATGCTTCAGCAGCGTCGCACCGCCGCCAAGAAAAACAGCAGGCATGGCTCGGACGTCCAGACCGCTCTCCGCGATGGCAGAGAGCAGGCGTTTGGTGTAGCGTTCCGCTTCCTGATAAATGATCTTTTTCGCGTCCTCGTTCACATGGCTGGCATCGCCGCGCAGAACGCTTTCAATCTGCGCTGCCGTCATAGACAGGCCAAGGCTGCGACGGATCTGCTCGCTGATCTCATCCAGGCAGCGGATCATGCCGAGTTCCAGACTGCGGCAGGTGGCGGCGTTGGGGATGCGGTTGTCCAGCCGCATGAGATCCACCGTCCAGCCGCCGATATCCGCAACGATGACGGATGGCTCATCCAGCAGGCTACCCTGCGTCAGCGCTGCGGCATAGCCCTGCGGATACAGCGACACTTTGGAGATCGTGATGACATAGTCCTGTCCTTCATAGCGGAAGGACACCGGTTTACCGCCCCGGCACAGGTAGTCCCGGAACGCTTTCTTATCCCTGCCGAAGCTGGTGAGCGGCAGTCCGGCTGCCAGATGGATGTCCGCTGCCGTTCCGGCATTGCGGTATGCCAGTTCCTTTGCGATGGCGGCCAGCGTAAGAAGATAGTAATCCTCCGTTTGGGTCTTGTCCTTTTGGAGCGGCTGGCGTCCGCTGCCCACCACATAATATTTACCGCCGTATTCCAACACATTGTTCAGCGTGTACGGCTCATGCTCATGGGCCACCAGCCCGGTGTGAAAGGAAAAATGCGCGGTTTTCATGGCAGCGTAGCCATGATCTACACCGATGATGACGGATTCGCTCATCTGGCCTCACCTCCATGATTGCGGTGTTTCTTTTTGGACGCTTGCCGCTGGTCATACGCCTTTCCGGCACGGATGAGATCCCGCATTTCCTTTTGCTGCACATTCCAGCGTGTCTTGCCATCCCAGCCCGGATGCGCCGCGCAGAGCCGTGGCAGGTACTGTTTCAGCTCCGGTCCCTCTCTGGGAAATTCAATACCGCCTTTGTAGACGATATCCTGTTCCAGTTCTGCCAGCAGTGTTTCATATCTTGTCTGATCCGTCTGGTCATAGGCACTTTTGCCGGTGAGCTGCTCATAGGCATAATCTCCTACATAACTGAGCGTCTCAAAGCAGCAGTCCCCGTAGGGGGTGACCTCCGCGAGAGAGTCCGGGTCTGCCAGCGCGGACAGATAGACGTCCCTTCCCTGGGCAATGAGCCAGGCGCGAAAGTCGATAAAGCCGTCATCGCTGCAGCCATATTCCTTCATGACCCCGGCGGCGTCCCACAGTCCAAACTTGTCCGCAAGGTCCTGATAGGCGTGGAGGATATCATGGAAATTCTGCGCCTGCTCCGGTCCCATAGATACCAGCCGGTCTTTCAGGAAGTCCATCATAGCGTCCATGTCCTGTCCGCAGGTCTCCTTTGCACTCTGAATCAGCTTCCAGAAAGTATCTTTGTTGATTTCAGTGATGTTATCGTTCATGTCCCACCTCTTTCGCTCCTTTTTCCTTTGTTTTCAGGAGATGTGCCAACCCCATGCGCCCCAGCGCATCCGCGCAGATCGCTTCACGAAACGCGCGGTATTCCGGCGTGGTGGTGTCTACCTTGCCGAGAATGGCCCGTTCGTAGGTGGTTCCGGGGACGATCTCCCATGTGACTGCATCGAAATGAGCTGCTTCCAAATAGCGCAGGAGGGTATGCCCGTCCGCCGCCTCAAACGCGCCCCGGTTATCTTCATAAGGGAAAGCGTCATAGGGCTGGAAGCCGGTGATCCGCTGCGCGGCGCGATACAGCCGAAAGCCCTCCCCATCCAGCTGCGCCGCGAATTTACAGTAGATATCCGCCGCTGACAATTCACGCCGCTCCATCCGAGGTCTCCTTTCTCGTCCAGAACGCAAAGCGTTCCAGGAATCGGACGCGCTTTTGCACCTTTCCGGCAGACATATCCAGTCCGTTCATCTGCGCCTGGATGCGGTGCCGAATGGCCTTCAGCTTCTGCGGATCGTTACAGCAATCCACGATGACATACTCGCCGCCGCTGGCGGCCAGCACCTCACGCTTGCCGGTCTCATCCCGAATGGTGGACATAAGGCGCTGGCCCAGCCGCTTCCGATAGGCGTCCTGCAAGGCGTCGATATCGCCGCAGACGCCGTGCCGCTCCAAGATGGCCGCGATCTCCTGAGAACTGATCCGGGTCTCCGCGGACAGCCTGTTCAGGATCTCCCTTTGGGCGTCAGGAGGGAGGCTGGGCGGTGAAGGACTTTTCTTCTCTTTCATCGCGTCGGTTCCTCCTTTTTTGGCATTTTCGTAACAGTCGGCGGCTCTGTTGCCCGCACCAACTTCTTTCCATGCTCATTCAGATATCTCTGCATTTCACGGACACTTTGGCACCCAAACTCCGGTTCCTGAAAACCGCCACGCTCCGTATACAGCGTCCATTTCTGCTTTTCATAAGGGCAATCCTGAGACACCACAAAGTACCGTCCGCAGCGGTCTCCCTCCAACGGCTCAAAGCGCACGTCATCATAGAGGGAGCCGTCCATGGGGCAGTTGTTTTTAAACCAGACATAGTAATTGTCCAGAATGGCAGGTTCCGTGATTCCCATGACCACCCTGCCGATCCGCTGCAGTCTGCCGGCAAGAGCCGTATCGCTGCAAAACCAGTCATACCACCCGGCGCGGATCTGCGTCTCACGGGATCTATCCTGAAACGCCCCCTTGCGGAACAGGTCCTGCCACTGGCGAACAGAAAGCATCTCGCTCATGACGCCACCTCACAGGGAATATCCTCCGCGGGGCCGGTGTTCCGCCAGTCTGCAGGCAGGATCTTCTGCTCGATGATATCGGCAATGGCGGCGAACACCTGGGCGATCTCACGGGACTCCTTCACGGTGTCCTGGAGTTCCTCCAGCGTCATGCGGGTACCTTCCGTCCAGCAGCGGACATCTTCCTCGGCGGCAGTCAGAAGAGAAGCCTTTTCGTATGCCTTGCAGAAAGTGTTTGCAACTTTGCCCCTGCGGTCGATCTCCGCATTTTGCTGTTTGAGATCCTTCTTCGCCTTTTCATATTCCAGCAGCTCCGCGGCAGCCTGTTCCCGCTGATCATCCGGTACATCCTGAAGCTGACGGGTCAGGTCATAGCCCTTGTTGATGGACAGTTCCTTCTTATCAAGCGCCTCCTTGATGGCGTCCGGAGCATTCTCGTCGATCTGTATGACCTTGCCCATCGTGCGCTCGCCCAAGCCGACCGCTTCGGCCAGCTCCTTGCGGGTGTCCACAGTATCGGAACTTTCTGGCAATGTTGCCGAAAGGTCTGTGCGTGTTCCTTGGTTTGCCCTGGCTTTCGCCTCGATCTCCGGCTTCAGCTTCAGGGCGATCTTGCCCAGCTCCCACTTTTCAAGGTTGCGGCGTCCCTTCTGGGTATCCAGCGCCCACTGCTTGGCCTCCAACAGATCCTCAAACGAGAAAACGGCCATCGTGTACGGCAGATCATGCTTTTCGCACAGTGCCTGACGGTTGTGCCCGTCGATGATGACCATGTCCTCATTGACGATGATAGGTGCGTAGCAGCCGTTTTTGATGAGATCTGCTTCCAGAGCGTCAAGCTGCTCCGCGCTCAAAGGCGGGAGCAGCTCGGCCATCTCCGGCAGGATCACAGGGCTGCGTTCAGCGCTGGTATATGTGATCCCGGTATTTTTCATCAGGCAGCGACCTCGCGGACAGACTCATCTTCCAATTTCTGCGCCGTTTCCTCCACCTTGCGGGGAGAAAGGAACTCCACCTCGCTGGCTTTGATGAGGAAACCGGGCTGACGCTCCGGCTCGTCCTCAAAGGTAATGGTCTCAAAATCGCCGGAGGCCGCCAGCTTGCAGCCCTTCCAGGCAAACTCGGCGCAGCGCTCGGCCAGAGGGCCGCGCACCTTGATGGAGATAAAGTCGGTGAGCTTGTTGCCGTCCTTATCCTTATAGCGGCGGTCCGAGGCGATTCGCAGGATGGCGTAGGGCTTGCCGGTAGTCTCATTCATTTTCAGTTCCACATCGTTGGTCAGGTTGCCAATGGCAGTGATCTTCAGCATAGTTCAGTTCTCCTTTTTAATTATGATGTTTGATGTTAGAAAAGCCGCCCTCCCGGCATCGGGAGGGCGGCAGGGTGTTTACTTGCTCCAGCTTTCGCTGTCACCAAGAATGGCGGTATGGGCGTTGGCAGCCTCCATGACTGCATAGTACGCCCAATGCTTGCGGCTGACATCCGGGAAGGTGTTCAGCTTGCGGAGATTGTCCGCAATGTAGTCCGCGTCCGCCTCACGGCCCAGCAGGCGGTTGACGATGGTCACAACCTCCGCGCGGTTGATCTCGTCGTCAGCGCGGAAGGAGCCGTCGCCATAGCCGTTGATCCAGCCATGCTTGGCGGCAGCCTTGATGTACGTGGCGGCCCAATAGCCGTCGCTCACATCGTTAAAGTCCTTATACTGCTCCATGATCTCAGCGTCGCCATCGCCGTACACATCAAAGAAACGGACGGCCAGCGTTGTGAACTCGGCACGGGTAATGGCATCGTTGGGGGCAAAGATAGTCTTGCTCTTACCGTAGGTGACACCGTTGTTATTGAGGTATTTGGCATAACCGGAGTACCAGGCATGGGCGGGAATATCCGTAAATCTGGTGTTGGCCACGGTGGAAATGGTATCGCCGTTCTTCTCCGCCAGCAGACGGGCGAAGATAGCGGCGGCCTCCGCGCGGGTCATGCTGCGGCTGGGGCCGAAGGTCCCGTCTGTGTAGCCCAGGATATAGGTGCCGTGACGCTCTCTTTCCTCGATTTCCGGAACGGTCAGCTTGCCGTCCTGATCCGTCTTGCCCTTGGCCGTTTGGCTCAGGTCGCCCTTAACAATGATGTTTTTATTCTCCTGCGGATTTTTCTTGTGGTCGGTGACGGTAACCGTCACACGGTGGTTTTTATCCAGATCCGTGCCATCCGGCAGTTTGACCGTAATATTGCCGGTCTTGCCGATGGCGACCTCCGCGTTGGGGATGGGGCGTCCGGTATCGGTGTGCTCCACTTTGATGGTCAGCGTCCAACGGTCGCCGTCCGCATCCTCATAGCCAGCAGTGACCTTACCGTCCTCATTGGTCTTGCCGCTGCCGGTGGGAACGGTGATCTGGCCCGCGGCGTCGGTCTTACTGGAGGCGTAGTTATCATTCTTGTCTGTAACGGCAATGCTCATGCCCGGTACAGCGCTCTTGTCCTTGACGAGCTGCACGGTGACGGTGGTCTGATCAGCGTAGTCCAGCAGGCGGCTATTCGGCAGGCGGATGGAGATCGAATTATCCTTGTGGAGTGCCACGGCGGCGTTTGCTACGGGATTCTTGGTGTCGGTATCGGTGACGGTCACAAGGTAGCCGCCCACAATGGCCTCACCCTTACTGTCCGTGGTGGCGCTGTTGTAGATCTTTTCAATGGGCTGTGTCTCCAGCTTTTCGCCACACACGGTACATTCATTGTGCTTGCCGCCCTCAGAGTCGGTGGTCGGCTCCTTGTCAATGATCCAGTCGCTGGGCTTATGACCGGCAGGCTCGGTGTAGTCGCTCTTGTTGGTATCGCCGCAGCGAACACAGGTGTTAGTGGTATAACCCATCTCCGTGCAGGTGGGAGCAGTCACTTCGGACTTGTAATCATGTCCCAGAGCCTTTTCCAGCACGGCGCCGCAGCGGGTGCAGAGTTGGGGGTCCGTGCAGGTAGCAGGAGCGCCGGGGATGTGGCCATCCGCGGGATCGGCATCCAGACGGTGGTAGCCGCAGCGAATACAGCGATATTCCATAACCCCCTCGCCGGTGCAGGTGGCATTGGTGACAAGGGTGCCCTTGTCCCAGCTATGGCCCAGCGGGGATGTATAATCCGTTACAAAGGAACTGCCGCATCCATCGCAGCGATGGATGGTCTTTCCCTCTGCATCGCAGGTAGCCTCGATCACATGGGCCTTGTAATCATGCGGAATGGCGGGAGTAATGTCCTCGATATGGCGGTCGCCGCAAACGGAGCATTCCCGGACGGTATAGCCGGGGCTGGTACAGGTGGCGGCCACGGCGTAGGTCTCATAAGTATGCTCGCCCTTGGGGGTAGCTGTCTGCTTCAGCTGTCCGCAGCGGGAGCAAAGCTCCAGCAGCTTGCCATCGGTTTCGCAGGTGGCGTCACGGATGACGATGCCCTGCCATGCGTGGCCCAGAGAGTCCACATAGTCGCGCTTTTCGATTTTGCCGCACTCCGTACAGAGGTAGCGGTCATAGCCGAGGGTGGTGCAGCCGGCCTTGGTGCTGTCCAGCAGAATATACTTGTGGTTTTCACCGCAGCCCTTGTCGGTGCAGCAATTTCCGTTGCAATGCTTGTTCTGACAGCCGCAGTTGGGGTTAGAGCAGCCGCAGCCGCAGTTGCCGTTTTCATCTGTGGTATCATCCCGCAGCCAGACATAGGCCACACCGTTTTCCGTCATATCCACACCGTCACAGGTGTAGGTGATTTCGTAATAGACAGTGTACTGACCCTCGTCCGTATAGTTGGGCGCGGAAGTCATGGTGCAGCTATCCGCGCTGTTGCCGTAGCGGATGGCGGTGCGGACACCGGCTTCAGACAAGTCCGTAACGCTGATGGTATGTGGCTGTCCGTCTGCCACGCCGTAGTAGCTGGCAACAACGGCCTTGGCCGCCGTGTAGTCATAGCAGGTATAGTCGCACAGGCGGCACTTCTCCACGGCAGCGAAACGGCCATGAGCGGGCTGGGGCAGGGTCTCCGCCGCCATGTCATGGCGTTCCAGCACAGAGGATTTCTCGTAATTCGTACCGTAACAGAAGCAGCAGTAGGTGCCGCCCTTGGTGACGGTGCGGTGGTACTTGCTGTCTACATATTCATGAGTAACGGTCTCCGGCAGATCCAGATAAAATTTGGCGGCGCAGTCATGCAGAACGTAGATGTTCTTGTCCCATGCGTAGGGGGCGCCGTTGGTCTCGTTACTGTTCCAGTCTCCACAGCGGCTGCATACGGATTTGGTCCAGTGGTAACCGGTGTAATAGGCGTTCTCGCCGGGGACACCGGTATCCAGACTACCTACCGTTACTTCGTCAATACACATCCCGTTGGAATACTTGACGTTGCGGTTCAGGGCCGTCTCACCGGAGCGGGTATACTCCGGAACACGCCAGACGGTGAAATCCGTGTTTTCCCGGCAGGTGGCGCAGTAGAAGGTCTCATGGGTGACGATGGCGTTGACATCCAGTTCATTCGTCCGGTTGCTGGCCTGCTGCCAATGCTCGACGGGATCATGGTAGCTGTTCTGCTGGGCGGCTGATGCCGTGGGGATCATGCCAAGGCACAGGGTCAGTGTCAGAAGCATGGCCAGTACACGGTGAGAAAAGAAATATTTTTTATTCAAATGCGAACTTCCTCCTTATATTTTCCGAATAGGTTTCTTTGGATCTTTCGTGTTGATTACTTGATTACCGCCCCCTCTCAGGTGTTTTTCTTTTTTGCAGATACTCATTCCAGTCCTTGCCGCTGCGGGGTTCCTCCACGGTCACGGCGTAGCCCATGGCTGTGTATTTGTTCTGAAATTGCCAAGCCGCCTCCCGTCCCGGCCCATCTGCGTCCAGGCACAATTCGATCCGTTTGATCTGCGGATGATCTGCCAGATAGGCTTGCAGCGCGCCGTCATAAAGGCCGCAGAGGGCCAGTGCGTTCGGTGTGTTCCGGTGAAGTGTGAGATAGCTCATCAGGTCGATGGGCGCCTCGAATACGAGAACCTGATCTGAGCTGCGGTCATACGGGAGCGCGAAGCCGACACGTTTATCGCTGCCTGTCACATCTCCGCGGAAGCCCTTGCCATCCCGGTCATAGGTTCCACGCAGAGCCGCGTATTTTGCCTGCCCTGCGTTGTTCTTTCCGACGAACACGCAGTTGTGATGCTCGGTGTCCTCATACAGCAGGCCGCTGTTCAAAAACTGACGGATCACCTGTGGAGCGATGCCGCGCTTGTGCAGGTAGGCAAACACCCTGCGATCATCCGCATTGCGAGGGGGCAGGGCAAAGGGCTTTTGCACCTCGTCCCGCTTGACGGAAGACGTCGCTTTGGTGGGGGGAGTCTCTTGCCCTGCCGTGAAAGGCCAGTAGGTACTCCACAGCCTCCGAAAAGCTCTTGCCGCAGAATTGCTGCAGGAAGGTAATGGCGTCCCCGCCAGTATTCTGCGAGTACCGAAACCACTTGCGGCGGTCCTTGATCCGCAGGCTGTCCATTTCCGCTGTGGTGTGGTATCTGCCGATCCGCCATACCTGATAGCCCAAATGGGTCAGCAGCTCCGGTAGATCCGCTTCCTTAGCGATCTGCATTTCTGTGTCTGTGAAGCGTCTTTTGATCTCGCTTGCCATGGTGATGACCTCCTTTCTGGCGAAACGCAAAAAGCCACCCAGGGCATCCGCGAGATTCGGATGCCCTG
>URTS01000053.1 GCA_900550685.1 uncultured Oscillibacter sp.
TGGGCTTCCTGGGCATGGGCAACAACCCCATGGTCGGTGCAACTGTGGCGGTGGCTGTCGCGGTGGCTGAGAGCCTGAAGTAAGATTATCCGCTTCTGCGGGCACCCTGCCCACGGATACAGCGGGAAACTGCGCTGTGTATGAAAGAGCGGTGTGCATTGCACACCGCTCTTGTTTTTTTATGGCCTGCCTTGGCGGACCGGACCTGAAAAGCAGCCCCCGGCGGAAGCAGGATGCGCTTCCGCCGGGGGATATTTTTTACAGGAAATCCTGGCAGGAGACCAGCAGGTCGATTTTTTTCCACTGGGTCTCTTCGTCGATGCAGTTGCCCTCCTCCACAGAGGCGAAGCCGCACTGGGGAGACAGGGCGATGTTGCCGCCCACCACGGCCTTGGCCTCTAAATAGCGGCGCTTGATATCGTCGTGGTTTTCCAGCACCGGGTTCTTAGTGGAGATGAGGCCGGCCACAAAGGTCTTGCCGGTGCCCTTCAGCACCGCCCAGGGATCGAAGGAGCCGGACCGCTCGTCATCGTACTCCACAAAGAAGCCGTCGTAGGGGATCCGACTGATGACGGGGGCCACGGAGTCATAGAATCCGGCGAACAGGGGGTGGCCCTTGAAGTTGCCCTTGCAGAAGTGGTTGGCGATGGTCATGTCGGCGGGATGGCCCTCCAGGGCCTTGGTGGACACCTGGCGGAACCAATCCAGGATTTCATCCTTCTCGTAGCCCAGCCCAGCCACCTTTTTCAGGAAGTTCTCGTCGATCATGTAGGTCCAGGAGGTGTCGTCGATCTGGAGATAGCGGCAGCCGTGGTCGTACAGGTCCCGGATGGCCGCCTGATAGGCCAGGGCGATGTCGTCGATCAGGGCGTTCACATCGCTGCCGTAATAGGGAATCTCCTTGATGCCCATTTGCAGATAGTTGTCCACCAGGATCATGTTGGGGCCGGAGATGCACTTCTTGGCGGTGATGCCGGGGTACTTGGCGGCCTCCTGCCGCAGGAAGTCGTAGGCTTCAATCTCCGGATGGGCGCGGTTGGGGTCGTAAGAGACCTTGCCGGTGATGTAGCCCAGCTCAATGTGGTTCACCACGCCGTTGCGTTCCCGGTCCAGGTGCTGGGTGGTGAAGCCGTCAAACTCCTTCAGCCAGTCCAGGTGCCACCATCTGCGGCGGAACTCGCCGTCTGTCACGTATTTGAGGCCGTGGGCCACCTCCTTTTCTACCAGCTTGGAAATTTCCGCGTTCTCAACGCTGCGCAGTTCCGGCAGTGTGATCTCCCCGGCGGCGTATTTGGCCCGGGCCTCCTTGATGGGGGCAGGGCGCAGGAAGGAACCGACAATGTCGTATTTGATGTTCAGCATAGCTGTTTCTCCTTTATTTGGAATTTTATGCGTTGACATCAGTATACGCCGTCCGGCACACACTGTAAAATTGGAAAAATCCATCTGCCGGTATAGAATGCGCCTATATTGAAAACCGCCCTCCGTGCCTGAAAGCATGAAGGGCGGCTTTTTATGCCATGCCGCTGGTGCGGCGGCGCAGGACTTCGATATACTGTTTGGCCAGCGGACTGGGCAGGATGCGGCTGTGGGTGATGTAGCCGATCTCCATGGAATCGTCCACCAGCAAGGGGACGGAGACGATGTTTGCGCCGTTCAGCGCCTGACTGATCACGCCGCTGCAAATGGTATAGCCGTTGAGACCGATCAGCAGGTTGAACAGCGTTGCCCGGTCCCGGACCACGATATCCTTTTTGCTCTCCCGGGTGCTGAGAATTTCCTCAGAAAAATAAAAAGCGTTGTGGGCCCCTTGTTCGTAGGAGAGCCGGGGATAGGGAGCCAGGTCCTCCAGGGAGACGGCGTCCTTGGCGGCCAGGGGGTTGGCAGTGCTGACAAACACATGGGGCTTTGCGGTGAAAAGGGGGGTAAAGACCAGCTCGTGGTTTTGCAGTTCCTTGCGGATCACGGCTTCGTTGAACTGATTCAGATACAGCACGCCGATCTCGCTGCGGAGCCTGGCCACGTCCTCAATGATCTCATAGGTCTGGGTCTCGCGGATGCGGAAGTCGTATTCGTCGCCGCCACAGGCGTGCAGCAGGTCCACAAAGGCCTCCACCACAAAGGAATAGTGCTGGGCGGACACGCAGAAAAGGTGCTTTCCTGCCTGCTTTCCGCCGTACCGCTCCTCCAGCAGATTGGTGTGCTCCATGATCTGGCGGGCGTATCCCAGAAATTCTTCCCCCTCCGGGGTGGGGGTCACGCCCTTGTTGGTGCGGTTGAAAATGGCGATGCCGAATTCCGCTTCCAGGTCCTTGATGGCGGCGGTGAGGCTGGGCTGGGTGATGAAAAGCGCCTTGGCGGCCTCGCTGATGGTCCCCTTGGCGGCCACAGTGATGACGTATTTCAGCTGCTGCAATGTCATGGGTTGGCTCCTTGCTGGTTTTCCTCAAAAGAGGGGGTCTGCCATACCAGGCCGGCGCCGGTGGGCAGATAGGCGGGCACCGACTGGGCAAAGGCCTCCAGCCCCAGAGGGCCGGTGCAGTGGCAGACACCGGCGCAGGCGACAGAGCTGCGGCGGAAACAGTCCACCGTCCGGGCAATCCGCGCCGGGTCTGGGGGAACCAGATGAGTGCCGCCGAAAATGGCGTGGATGGGACGGCCCGGAAAGCGCCGCTCCACAGTGGAGAGAATGCTGCAGATGCCGTTATGGGCGCAGCCGGTGAGCACCACCAGCCCCGCCGGAGTATCCACCACGCAGACCTGCTCCTCCGGGAAGGTATCCAGCACCAGGCGGCCATCCGGCCCCTCCATGACCGAGGAGGGATGCACCGCCTCCTCTGGTCCGGGGACGGGGAAATTCCCCAGGAGATACACATGAGGGCCGATCTCCACCGTGTCGTCCGCCAGGCAGCGGAAACCAGTCAGGCCCTGCTGGAAGAACCAAGAGGGTTCCATAGGCGGGCCTACCAGCTCCAGGGTCTGGGCATAGGTCTCCTGCTGGGGCGGGTCGCACCGGTGGTCCCACCATTTCCGGATGAAAAAGCCGGTGTGGGCGTAAATGGGAACTTCCGGCGGCAGGACCGCCGCCAGGGACAGCAGGCCGCCGCAGTGGTCGCGGTGGTTGTGGCTGAAGGCCGTAGCCGTGACCTGCCGGAGGTCGATGCCCAGCTTCTCCGCGTTCCGCAGGCAGGCACCCCGCTCCCCAGCGTCGAACAGCAGGCGGGTGTTCCCCTCCTCCAGATAGACGGACAGGCCGAATTCCGCCTCAAGGCGGGGGTCCAGGGCGGTGTTTTCCGATAAGACAGTCAGCTTCATGGCGGGCTCCTCCTTGTCAGATGCTTGAAAAACGGAGGAAACGCCGGGGCGTCTCCTCCGTTTCTGCGGATACTTTGGTAGGTTACTGAACAGCAACGGTGCGCTGGAAGGTATCGATCCAGGCTTCCTTGTTGGCGGCGATGTAGGCCTCGTCAAACTCCTTCAGGGCGCTCATGGAGTCATCACCGAAGGCCAAATAGGTCTTGAGGGAGTCGTCCATAGAGGCGTTCTTGTTCACGGGGGCCTCGTTCATGACCTCGGCGATCTTGTCCTGGGTGTCTTTGCTGATGAGGTACTCCACGAACCGCTGGGCCAGTTCGGGGTTCTTGCAGTTCTTCACTACGTTGACGGTGGCGGGAGCAGCGAAGGAGCCCTCGGAGGCATCCACCCAGACCATGTTCAGGCCGCTGTCGGTCAGGCTGGGCATGTTGATGTCCATGAACACGGCGATGTTGACCTCACCGGTGGTAAAGGCATTGACAACGTCGGAAGAGGTGGAATACCACAGATCAATGTTGTCCTTCTTCTCCTGCATCAGTTCCATAGCGGGGGTCACGTCTTCCTGGCTGCCGCCCAGGGCTTCAGCCATCGCTACCAGCATGTAGGGGCCGGCGGTGGAGGTCATGTCGGGCAGAGCCACCATGTGGGCATACTGGTCGTCGAACAGGTCCTCATAGGAGGTGGGGGCGGGCAGACCGGCCTGCTCCAGGGCGTCGGCATTGTACATGATGCCGTAGCGGCACAGGGAGTAGCAGGGACCATAGCCGTCGGCGTTGACAGCGATATCATACAGGTCGCCGAGGCTGGTGACGATGCTGGTGTCGATCTTCTCGAACAGGCCGGATTCGTTGCCGGTCTGGGCAAAGCTCTTGGTCAGCAGGGCCACATCGGCTGTGGGATCGTTCTGCTCAGCCATCAGCTTGTTGAGCCGGTCGCCGTTGCCGCTGGTGGGGTCCACCACGATGGTGCAGTTGTACTGGGACTCGAAGTCAGCGGCCAGGGTCTTGAGACCGGCCTCGGCCCAGCCCCAGGTGGCGACGACCAGTTCGGCACCGCCGAAGTCCAGGGTGCCGTCGGAGTCCCCGCCGTTACCGGCGTTATCAGCGGGAGTTTCCTCCTGCTTGCTGCCGCCGCAGGCGGCCAGGCTCAGGGCCATGACCAGAGCCAGCATCAGTGCAAGAATACGCTTGCTTTTCATTTTGTTTACATCCTCCTGATTTTACTTGATGTCTTTATATACACAGAAATGCTGGGCGGGGAAGTGAAGCAGGACCTCACTGCCCTCCTGCACGTCCGCGTATTCATGGATAGCGGGGTACACCATTTCCTCAAAGCAGCCGGAGACCTCCAGCCGGGTGGTGTGGCCCTTGTAGGTGGCGCTTTTGACGGTGCCACGGACGGTGTTTGCCCCCTCCTGCTCCGCGGTTTGGATATTTTCGGAGCGGATGGCCAGAATGCAGGCATCCCCCTCGGCCAGTTCCCGGGCGGATTCTGCCGGGACCTGGAGGGTGTGGGCACCGCAACGGATCAGGCGCATCTCCCCTTCCGTTCCGGCGGCCGTGCCGTGGAGAAAGGTGGAAAAGCCCATAAAGTCCGCGATAAAGGGAGAAGCAGGCCGGTCAAAAACCTCCTGGGGCTTGCCGATCTGCAGAATGTGTCCGGCGTTCATAACGATGACCCGGTCCGCCAGGGAGACGGCCTCCTCGTGGTCGTGGGTCACGATGATGGTGGTGATGCCCAGCTCCTTCTGGATGCGCTTGATCTCCACCTGCATCTCCACCCGGAGCTTGGCATCCAGGTTGGAGAGGGGCTCATCCAGCAGCAGGATGGAGGGACGGGTCACCAGAGCCCGGGCCAAGGCCACCCGCTGCTGCTGACCGCCGGAGAGCTGCCGGGGATAGCGCTTGTCCATACCGGTGAGCTTTACCAGGGAGAGCATGTGCTCCACCCGCTCCCGGATCTCCTCCTTGGGCAGCTTCTGGAGCTTCAGGCCGAAGGCCACGTTTTCAAACACCGTCATATGGGGGAACAGCGCGTAATTCTGGAAGAAAATGCCGATATTGCGGCGGTAGGGGGGGATCGTGGAAACGTTTTCGCCGTCCACCAGGATCTGCCCGGCGGTGGGCTCAGTAAAGCCGGCGATCATGCGCAGTGTGGTGGTCTTGCCGCAGCCGCTGCCGCCCAGCAGGGCGATCATCTCGCCTTCGGCAGCCTTCAGGTTCATGGAATCCACCGCGGTGAAATCGCCGAACCGCTTGGTCAGTCCCTGTAATTCCAAAGTAGCCATAGTTTACACCTTTCCGTTCTCACTTAACAAACATGTCCAACCCTACGAACTTCTCCATCAGCACGATCAGAACCAGAGATGCCAGGATCAGCAGTGTGGAGATGGCGGCCAGAGTGGGGTCGAAGGTCAGCTCCATATAGTTCATGATGCGGATGGGCAGGGTGATGAACCTCGGGGTGGAGAGCAGGCTGCTCAGGGCCACCTCGTCAAAGGAATACAAAAAAGCCAGCAGCGCACCGGCCATGATGCCGGGCCGGGCCAAGGGAATGGTGATCTTGAAGAACACCTGAATAGGGGTGGCTCCCATGGAGGTGGCCGCATCCTCCAGCGTCCAGTTGAACACATGGAGTACAGACACCGTGTTCCGCACGATGTAGGGCAGAATGATAATGAGATGGCCGATGAAAATGCGCAGCATACCGGGGACACCGCCGATCTGGCTGTAGACCTGCAGCAAAACAAAGGCGAAGGCCACGCTGGGCACGTACATGGGAGAGGTGTAGTAATTCAGCAGGGCATCCTTGCCCTTGAAGCTGTACCGGCAGACGGACAGGGCTGCCGTGACACCCAGCAGGATGTCCAGGGCCGTGGCTAGAATGCCGATTTTCAGACTGCTCACCAGGCCATCCATAAAGTGGGTGGAGGAGCCGAAGATATTGGCGTACCATTTCAGGGAGAAGCCCTGGGGCGGGAAGGTGATGAGGGCTGTGGGCGTGAAAGAGGCGATAACGATCACCACCAAAGGTGCCAGCAGGAACAGCATCACCAGAATGGCAAAGATCCGGCAGGGCAGGTTTACATCTTTCTCGCGCATATCACTTTCCTCCTCCCATGCGTTTCATATATCCGGAGGTGCACAGCACCACAACGACCTGCACCAGCAGGATCACCGCCAGCAGAATGTAGCTGATGGCGGAGGCGGCGCCCCAGTCGAAGTTCACGTTGATCTCCTGGACCACCATGGTGGCCATCATCCGGAACTTGGAGCCGCCCAGCAGCTTGGGGGTCACGTAAGAGGTCATGCTCATGGTGAACACCAGCACGCAGCCGGAGATGATGCCCGGCAGGCTCAGAGGGAACACCACCTTGGAAAAGGTTTGGAAGGGAGAAGCCCCCAGGCTGTAGGCCGCGTACTCCACATTGGGGTCAATGCTCTGGAGCACGCCCACCAGGGAGAGAACCATGTAGGGCACCAGCAGGTGGATCATGCCGATGATGACCGCCGTCTCCGTGTTCAGAATTTTCAAAGGGGCGGAGATGAGGCCCAGGGTCTGGAGCAGCTGGTTCAGAAGGCCGTTGGTGCCCAGAATGACCATCCAGCCGTAGGAGCGCACCACGGCGCTGACCAGGAAGGGAAACAGGATCACGATCATCATGACCTGCTTCATGCGGGACTTGGTCCGGGCCATGTAGAAGGCCGTGGGGTAGCCCAGCACCAGGGAGATGGCGGTGGACACCAGGGACACCCGGAAGGTGACCCAGAGAATGTTGCGGTAAAAGGGGTCACTGAAAAAGTTCACGAAATTGGAAAGGCCGTTTTCGTGCAGGGTGTGGACCAGAATGTAGACCATGGGCGCCACAAAGAAAAACAGCAGGGTCAATACGGTAGGCAGCGCCAGCAGCAGTGCCCGGTGTTTACGTTCCATCCGAACTTATCTCCTTTATCTCTTCAATCAAGGGCAGAAGCCGCTTGTGCAGCGCATCCACCAGACCCCGGTCCGTGCATTTCAGCTCCGGCGAAACCGCCAGCGGCATAAGGGTAAAGAATGTCAGCAAATTTTTGTGGGTGAAGCCCATGCGGCGGCAGTCCGCCAGGAACTGCTCCATCTGCGCCAGCAGCGCTTCCGGAGACTGGTCGCACATCAGTCCCGCCAGCGGCAGGGGGATGAGGGTCAGCACCTTGCCGTTTTCCGCGGTGCAGAGCCCGCCCTGCGCGTCCCGGAGAGTGTTGGCCGCCAGGGCCATATCGGCGTCATTGCCGCCGTAGACCGTCAGGTTGTGGCAGTCGTGGCCGTAGGTCAGGGCGGCGGCACCGGTGACGCCGTCCACGCCCGTCAGCAGGCCGATGCCGTGCTGGTCCCGGCCGTAGCGGTTGAACACCGCCATTTTTAAATAGGGCGCCGTTTCCAGCCGTGCAAAGCCCTGCTCTTCGGCGGACAGGGGCAGGGCCTTCCGGACCCAGTGGGTGCGGATGGAGGTGCCGTCCTGGCCCATCAGGTTTACCAGAGCGGTGCCGCCGGAAAAACCGGAGGGCACCGGCACCCGGACGGCAAAATCCGCCTCTGTCACGGGACGGAGATGAACGGAGCCCCGCAGGTGGTCCGGGATCTGATAGAGAGCGGTGCGGAGCAGATAGCTGCCGTGGTCCCAGACCACTTCCCCGCTCCGGAGCACCAGCTCCGGCCTGGGATGGCACAGGTCCCGCACCAACTGAATGTCCGCCTCCATGCCGGGGGCGATGCCGCCAGTGCGGTGCAGCCGCAGGCGAACGGCGGGGTTGATGGTGGCGTAACGGATGGCCCGGATGGGGTCCAGACCCAGCTCGATGGCCCGTTCCACCACAAAATTCAGGTGGCCCTGGCGCATGAGCCGGGGCAGGGGCACGTCGTCCGTCACCAGGCAGATGCGGTCCTGGACCGGTGCGTCGTTCATGGCCTGAACGATCTCCCGGCTCAGCATGCATTCCTGCACCTGGACGGTAAAGCCCAGAGCCAGCTCCTCCCGGAGCTTTTCGGCGGAGGGGGTGGTATGGTCGCTGTCGATGCCCATGGCCCGGAAGATCTGCAAGCGGCGGCCGGTGAGGGCGGAGACGTGGCCGTCCAGAAAAACGCCCCGGCTGGCGGCGGCTTCGATGACGGAGAGCATCCGCTCATCCCCGGCGGCGACGGCGTTGAAATCCATGACCTCCCCCAGTCCCGCCACTCCGGGAATGTCCAGCAGGTCCTCCATTTCAGCAGGACCCACGTCAAAGCCGGAATCCTCCAGGCCGGGGGCGGAGGGAACGGTGGAGGGGGCGGTGAGGAGCACCCGCAGGGGCAGGTCCCGGCAGGCGTCCGCCAGGCCCCGGACTCCCTCGATGCCCAGCACGTTGGCGATCTCGTGGGGGTCGGCGCACACCGTGGTGGTGCCGCAGGAGAGGGCCACCCGGGCAAAGTGGTCAGGGGTCAGCATGCTGCTTTCCAGATGCATGTGGGAATCCACGAAGCCCGGCAGGGCGTAAGCGCTGCCGCCGTCTATGGTTCGGCGGCCCTCCGGCGCTTCCTCCGGGCCGAAAACCCCGGCGATATGACCGTTGACAATGCCGATGGAGCCGCTTACAATAGAAGCGCTGAACACGTTGACGATCTGCACATTGCGGATCACCAGGTCAAAGGGGCGGCTGCCCAGCATGGCTTCGGCAATCTCTTTCAGCAAGGCGCATTCCCCTCCATTCGGCAATTTAAAAATGAGACTACTTTATTCTAACTTTCTGAGGGAAAAAGTCAAGGTCATACCATACCATAATTTCGGACGGGAATCGCCCTTGTTTCATATAAGTTGAACTAATGAAATACCCATTCAAGAACAGGAGTAATGAATATGATTTCAAAAGAGGTCCTGGCGCTGGAGCCTGACGTGATCGCCTGGCGGCGCCATATGCATCAGAACCCGGAGCTTTCCTTTCAGGAGGTCAATACCACGGCTTACCTGACGGAGGAGCTGAAAAAAATTCCGGGCCTGACCCTGGAATTTCCCACCAAGACCGGCGTGGTGGCGGTGCTGAAAGGCGCCCAGCCCGGTCCGGTGCTGGCTCTGCGGGCGGATATCGACGCCCTCCCCATCCAGGAGGAGACGGGCCTGCCCTTTGCCTCCACGGTGCCTGGGGTCATGCACGCCTGCGGCCACGACGGCCACGCGGCCATGCAGCTGGCGGCGGCCAAGCTGCTGGCGGCGGAGCGGACCAGCCTCAGGGGCGAGGTGCGGTTCCTGTTCCAGCACGCGGAGGAGCTGCCTCCCGGTGGCGCGGCGGAGATGCTGAAGGCAGGCGTGATGGAGGGCGTGGACGAACTGTACGGCATGCATCTGAGCTCCAACTTCCCCACGGGCACCTTCGGCGTCCGGCCCGGCGCCCTCACCAGCGCCACCGACCGCTTTGACATCCGGGTCATCGGCAAGGGGGGCCACTCCGCTTTCCCGGAGACCTGCGTGGACCCCATCGTCATCGCCGGTGAGATCGTGGGCGCCTTGCAGACCCTGGTCTCCCGCCACATCCAGGCGGTGGAGCCTGCAGTGGTGTCCGTGTGCATGATCCACGCCGGAGAGGCCTATAACATCATTCCCGGCGAGGTGGCCATCACCGGTTCCACCCGGACCTTCAGCAAGGAGACCCGGGAGCGGCTTCCCAAGCTGATGGAGGAACTGGCCCGGGGCATCTGCACGGCCCACGGCGCGGACTGCGACTTCCAGTTCACCCTGGGCTATGCCTCCGTGATCAACGACAAGGCCCTGACGGCTTCCGGCCGCAAGGTCATTGAGGAGCATTTCGGTGAGAGCGCCGTGCTGGAGATCGATCCCCTGATGCCCGGCGAGGACTTTTCCGCCCTCCAGGAAAACTGCCCCGGCTTCTTTGTGGAGCTGGGTGCCCGCAGCGAGAAAAAGGGTATTACCTTCCCGCACCACAACTGCCGCTACCTGATGGACGAGGACGCGCTGAAATACGGCGTGGAGTATCTTTACCAGCTGGTCCGCAGCCGCCTGGCGATCCACTGAATCAGATGAAAGAACTGCGCCGCGGATTTGATTCCGCGGCGCAGTTTTTTTAATCAAAATTGGGGTAGCTCTCTTTCAGAGTCTCGTCGTAAACGGCCCGGTCGCCGCCGATGAACTTGGGCCGGGTGCGGGCCGCCAGAAGAATGGCCTGGCCGATGTGGTTCTGCTCCAGTCGCACCGGCACTGCCACCTTTTTCAGGTGCATACCGATGAGGGTGCCGCCGATGTCCAGTCCGGCGTCCGCCCGGATTTCCTCCAGGGCCACCGGGTGCCGGAAGGCGTGATAGGCGGCGGTGGCGAAGGAGCTGCCGGCCTTGGGCTGAGGGACAACGTTCACGATCTCCGCCCCCGGCACGGCCTCGTGCTCCACGATCAGTGCCCGGTTCAGATGCTCACAGCACTGGGCGGCCATATAGACCCCCATGGGGGCGAACACGCTGTTCAGACCACGGAAAATGGCGTCTGCTACCTCCGGCGTGGACCAGCTGCCCACCTGACGGCCCACCACCTCGCTGGTGCTGCACCCGATGACCACGATCTGGCCCCGGCGCAGATGGGCCGCCTCCGCTAACTGGCGGGCCGCCTGGGCGGATTCCCGCTCCACCTGTTCTACCAGCTGATGATTTTCCAATGTATGTACCGTTCCTGCCATGACCGGTTCCTCCTTATCAATAAACGGACAGGAAGCCGTGCGGAAAATCCGCACGGCTGAGCCTGATCCTTTTTACGCGTTGAAGCCGCTGAGCACGCTGGACTTGGACTTTTGCAGCAGAATGGCCAGCGCCATGCCGATGGCGATGCCCGCGATGCCCTGCACGATGTTGCCGGGGATGCTGGCGGCAGCCGCCAGGCCCTTCCCCAGGATCAGGGAGGCATAGAAGAAGTAGCCCAGGACCATGATGGTCTCGCCTACGATGCCGCTGACCAGCATGCCGGTCTTGCCCCGGCCCAGGGCCCGGAAGATCAGGGCCGCCGCCATGGCGTCCACGCCCTTGATGATGAGGGTGCCGGGGACATAGTGGCCGTAGCCGCTGAGCA
>URTS01000054.1 GCA_900550685.1 uncultured Oscillibacter sp.
ACAGTGTTGATGGCCCTGGCGTACTTACTGTACAGGGGAAAGAGCAGAGAGCCCAGGGTGGCCCAGATCAGGTTGCCGGTGCCAGCGCACAGGGCCATCACCAGGGCGAAGGCCACGATGTGGCCGGGGTGGAAGCCGTAGGGCAGGATGTAGCCGGAATAGAAGGCGATGCCCAGCATCAGAATTTTGATGTTCAGAAACTGGAGCAGGAAGCCGTTTCCGCAGGTCAGGGGCTGGGAGGCGTCCGCCGTGCCGCTGCCGGTTTTCCGGATAAAGGTCTTGTAGGCCAGATACAGCACGTAGGCCGCCCCCACATATTTCGCAACCGGGACGATCTGCGGGACCAGATCTCCCAGGGCGGCGCAGCCGAAGCCGCAGATCAGCATGACGGTGATGAGCCCCACCCAGATGCCCAGCAGCAGCGGGCGGCACCTCCGGAAGCCGAAGGTGCTGGTGCTGCTGAGGAGCAGAATGTTGTTGGGGCCGGGGGTGAAGGTGGTGGCACAGGCGGAGACCGCCAGCTCCATCAAAACAGATGCGCCCATAGGGGTGTCCTCTCTCTTTCAGGCGGGGCCGGTCAGACCTGCACGCCGGATTTGCAAAGCTCGATGAACTGCTTGGCCACACGGGCACTGCGCCCGCCCATGCGGATGGCGAAGGCCTCGCTGCGGACGGCCAGCAGATGCTCGTCCAGGTCCACGCCGTACTGCTTGGCCAGTTCCCGGACGATGTAGAGATACCGGTCCCGGTCAGGGCTGGCAAAGGTGACGGTGAGGCCGAAGCGGGCGGACAGGCTCATCAGCTCCTGCCGGGTGTCGCTTTCGTGGATGTCGTCGCCAGTGCGGTCCGTCATGGTTTCCTTGATGAGGTGGCGGCGGTTGCTGGTGGCGTAGACCGCGATATTCTGGGCCCGGCCGCCCACGCTGCCCTCCAGAATGGCCTTCAGGGCGGCAAAGTTATCGTCGTTGGAGGTGAAGCTGAGATCGTCGATGAAGAGAATGAACTTCAGGGGGTTGGCGGCCAGGGCATCCATCAGATCGGGGATCTGGTAGAGCTGGTTCTTCTTGACCTCCACCAGCCGCAGGCCCTGGGGGGCGAAGTTGTTGGCGATGGCCTTGATGGCGCTGGATTTGCCGGTGCCGGCGTCGCCGTAGAGCAGCACATTGTTGGCGGGCTTGCCGTCCAGCAGGGCCTGGGTGTTGGCGATGACCTTCTGCCGCTCCTGTTCGTAGCCTGGGAGCTGTTCCAGCTGCTGGGGGTCCGGGTGCTTCACCGGCACCAGCTGGCCGTTCTCCACGGTGAACATGTGATAGCGGGCAAAAATGCCGTAGCCCTTGGCACCTACCTCCTGCATCCGCTGGCGGTAGTCCTGGGCGATGGAGCCGGGCTCCGTCCGCCAGCCCTCCAGAAAGGCAGGGGCGTTATCCAGTCCGGCGGTGAGGTCCGCCAGGGTGACCTGGGAAAGCTGGTCCAGAAAGGCCAGTTCCCGGTCCAGGCACCGCTCCTGCAAAGCCGTCACCGTGCCGGAGGCCCAGTTCCGGATGCAGACGTTTTCGCTTTCCATCACGGCGCTGCGGAGATACTCCGTCCAGCAGTCTCCCTGCTGGAACAGGCGGAACACGAACTCCCCGCAGTGGGTGGTGAAGGCGTCTCCGTCGTTCCGGCAGCGGTCCTGAAGGACCTCCCGGAACATGGCCACTGCTTCGTCCCGGAGCAGTTCCCGGAAGATCACCAGGCCGTCCAGCTGCCGCTTCATCTCTTCAAAATTCAATGGACTCACTTCCTTGTATCCGTGGGTTTACCGCAGGACGGCACCCTCGTCGGCGCTGGTGACCATACGGGCGTACCGGCTCAGCCAGCCGGTGGTGATATTGGGCTCCGGCTGGACATAGGCGGCCTTCCGGGCGGCCAGTTCCTCGTCGGACACCAGCAGCTGCACGGAGGCGTTGGGGATGTCGATGGCGATCTGGTCCCCCTCCTGCACCAGGCCGATGGGGCCGCCGGAGGCAGCCTCAGGGCTGACATGGCCGATGGAGGCGCCGCGGCTGGCACCGGAGAAGCGGCCGTCGGTGATGAGGGCCACGGTCTTGTCCAGGCCCATGCCTGCCAGGGCGGAGGTGGGATTCAGCATCTCCCGCATACCGGGGCCGCCCTTGGGGCCCTCATAGCGGATGACCACCACATCGCCGGGAACGATCTTTCCGGCGTAGATGGCGGCGATGGCATCGTCCTCACTGTTGAATACCCGGGCGGGGCCGGTGTGGGTCTGCATTTCAGGAGCCACGGCGCTGCGCTTGACCACGCAGCCGTTGGGGGCCAGGTTGCCCCAGAGGATCTGGAGGCCGCCGGTGGGGCTGTAGGGATCGTCGATGGGACGGATGGCGTTGTGGTTCAGGTTCTGGGCCCCCTGGATATTCTCCCCCACCGTTTTGCCGGTGACGGTCAGGCAGTCCAGGTCCAGCAGGTCCCGCTTGGCCAGCTCCGCCTGCACGGCAGGGATGCCGCCTGCGGCGTACAGGTCCGGCATGTGGGTGGGGCCGGCGGGAGCCAGATGGCACAGGTTGGGGGTTTTGGCGGAGATCTCGTTGAACAGCTTCAGGTCTACCGGTACACCGGCCTCCTTGGCGATGGCCAGCAGGTGCAGCACGGTGTTGGTGGAGCAGCCCAGGGCCATGTCGCAGGTCAGGGCGTTGCGGATGCTGCGCGCGTTGATGATGTCCCGGGCGCAGATGTTCCGGCGGACCATCTCCATGATGGCGGCGCCTGCCCTGCGGCCCAGCTGGAGCCGCTTGCTGTAGGCGGCGGGAATGGTGCCGTTGCCGGGCAGGCCGATGCCGATGGCCTCGCACAGGCAGTTCATGGAGTTGGCGGTGTACATGCCGGAGCAGCTGCCGCAGCTGGGGCAGCAGTTCTGGGTGCACTCCTCCAGCTTCTCCTGGGAGATCATGCCGGCCTTGTAGGAGCCGACGGCCTCGAACATCTTGGAAAGGCTCACCTCCTGGCCGTCATAGGTGCCGGCCAGCATGGGGCCGCCGGAGCAGACCACGGCGGGCACATTCATCCGCACGGCGGCCATGACCATGCCGGGGACGATCTTGTCGCAGTTGGGCACCAGCACCATGCCGTCGAACTGGTGGGCCATGAACATGGTCTCCACGCTGTCGCAGATCAGCTCCCGGCTGGCCAGGGAGTATTTCATGCCCACATGGCCCATGGCGATGCCGTCGCACACGCCGATGGCGGGGACCATGAAGGGGGTGCCGCCTGCGGCCTCGATGCCGGCCTTCACGGCGTCGGTGAGCTTATCCAGGTTCATGTGGCCGGGAACGATGTCGCTGTGGGCGCTGACCACGGCGATGAGGGGCTTTTCCAGGTCCTCGGGGGTGTAGCCCAGGGCGTAGAACAGACTGCGGTTGGGCGCCCGCTCGGCGCCCTTTGTCACGTTATCGCTGCGCATGGTATCTTCCTCTTTTTCCTTGTATTTTTCGAAAGAGCCGGAGACCGGGGGGCCATGGCCCCCGGCCTCCGGCCTGCTGATGGTGCGGTGCGGGAATTACTTCTTCAGCCAGCTCATCATGGCCCGCAGCTGTGCGCCCACCTTCTCGATGGGATGCTCGGCAGCCATCCGGCGCTGGGCCAGGAAGTGGGTCTTGCGGCCGCCGTTGGGGTTCATCTCGGTGAGGAACTCGGAGGCGAAGGTGCCGTCCTGGATCTCCTTGAGGATCTGGCGCATCTCGGCGCGGGTGTCCTCGGTGATCAGGCGGCTGCGGGTGCGGTAGTCGCCGTACTCAGCGGTGTTGGAGATGGAGTAGCTCATCTTGGCGAAGCCGCCCTGGTTGATGAGGTCCACGATCAGCTTCATCTCGTGGCAGGTCTCGAAGTAGGCCATCTCAGGCTCGTAGCCGGCCTCCACCAGGGTCTCAAAGCCAGCCTGGATCAGACCGCACACGCCGCCGCACAGAACGGCCTGCTCACCGAAGAGGTCGGTCTCGGTCTCCTCCTTGAAGGTGGTCTCCAGGATGCCCGCACGGCCGGCGCCGATGCCGGAGGCGTAAGCCAGGGCCACGTCCTTGGCCTTGCCGGTGTAGTTCTGCTCCACGCAGATCAGGCTGGGCACGCCCTTGCCCTCCAGGTACTGGCTGCGGACGGTGTGGCCGGGGCCCTTGGGAGCCACCATGATGACGTCCACGTTGGCGGGAGGCACGATGGTCTTGAAGTGGATGTTGAAGCCGTGGGCAAAGGCCAGGGTCTTGCCCTCAGTCATGTAGGGGGCCACCTGCTTGTTGTAGATGTCGGCGCACAGCTCATCGGGCACCAGCATCATGACGATGTCGCCGGCCTTGGCGGCCTCCTCCACTTCCATCACGTGGAAGTTGGGGCAGGTCTCAGCGAACTTGGCAGCCTTCTCCCAGTGGGAGGAGCCCTTCCGCAGGCCCACCACCACGTTGACGCCGGATTCGGCCAGGTTTTCGGAATGGGCATGGCCCTGAGAGCCGAAGCCGATGACGGCGACGGTCTTGCCGTCCAGAACGCCCAGGTTGCAGTCGGAATCGTAATACTTGTTGACAGCCATGATGTTTTTCTCCTTTTCTTCTCCGTTGGTGTGTTGAAAAATATGTATGCCGGATGAGAATATCCGGGCGGTTCCGGCCGACTCTGCCGCAGCAGAAAACCAAAAACGCCTTTGCCTCTTGCAAATCAAGAGGCAAAGGCGTTAAAATCCTTCGCGGTACCACTCTTGTTAACGGCGCACATGCGCCGCCATCTCAGCAGGCTCCGACAAGCCCTGCACGGTAACGGGTGCGTCCGGCTCTGCCTAGAAAATGTTCAGCAGGCTACTCCGGGATGATTTCGTCCCTCTCCGGCGCTTATTGCCTTGCACCAACCGGCAATTCTCTGAAAGCGGAGCGAAGTGGATTACTTGTTCCCTTCATCGTATTTGGTAAGTGCGATTTTGCCACAGAAATCCGGAAATGTCAAGTATAATTTTTCTAATGGCTGCCATAAGCGCAGAACTGGGGCCGGACCGCACCTGTCAGGGCGGCACGGTTTGACTGTCGAAAAAGTGGCTTTGCCACTTTTTCAAAGGCGTGAAACTGCTACAAGACGCTGACAGCCCCGCCCTTCTCAAAAGGGCGGGGCTGTTGGATTTAAGAATCAGGCGATGGGCTTGGCGCGGCTGATGGGAAATTCGTCCACCACGTCGTCCTTGATGCCCACCCGCTGGTAGAAGCGGTGCATGAAGCCGAAGGTGAAGCCGCCGGGCAGCATACCGTTGACGAACATGGCCGCCAGCACACCGATGCCGGTGTCCAGGATGCGGTTCAGAGCGTAGGAGATGTAGGTGTCCGTGGGGGTGTTGAACAGCAGGATGCACAGCACCACGCCGCCGGGCTGCACGCCGCCCACCCAGATGTACTGGCACAGCACAATGAGGATCACCACGCCGATGAAGGTCAGGGGCACCAGGAACCAGCGGTGGCTGCCGTCGGGAAACAGGTGCATATAAAAGGCGAAGAGCCCCATGCCGATAAAGCCGCCCACCAGCGTGCCGAAGAAGCGGTTGCCGCCGTGGAGACGGCTCTGCTCATAGCTGCTGCCCATGCCGAAGATGGCGCCGATGCAGGCAAAGGCCGGGCTGCGGTCCAGAAAATAGTACACCAGGGCGCACAGTGACGCCGCCAGAGCGGTTTTGATGTTGCGGAGCCCAACTTTGGGGATCCAATGTGTCAGTTTTTCCCGCGCGTTCATATGACTCTCCATTCGTTTTCGTTGCCGATGGTATGAAAAGGCGTATTAAAAGGAAACGGATACCCGTTAACAATACATTAAAGTATAGCATTTCTGCCATAGGCTGTGAACCCCCACATACAAAAAAGTGCAGGATTTATACACTTTTGTCAGGGGGTACAAAGAAAAAAGCCAGTTTTTGTGAAAAGGGACGGCCTCCGGCAAAAAAGAGGCTTTCCGCCGTGGACAGTCATTCCAAAGGGAAAATGCTGCCGGAGCGGAGACTGCCGCCCCACACCCGGATGCCGTGGGCTGACAGGACTGCGGCGAAGCTCCGGGCCGCCGGAAGCTGTTCCGGACGGTCCAGCTGGTTCAGGAATACGGTATCGCACAGATGCTCCGCCAGCAGAGCCCGGGCGGCCAGTTCCGGCGTGGCTGGGGCCGTTTCCGCCGCGCCGGTGAGGGTGCAGAACCGCTCCGGCCGGTGGACCGCCTCCCGGATGGGCCTGCCGAAGCCGGAGGCGCCTGCCACGCAGATGGTCCGGCGGCTGGCAGTGGGGATCACCGGCTCCTGGGGGCCATGGGCCTTCAGGGGCAGCTGTCGGGAGCCGTCGGCCTCCACCAGCACGTAGTCCGCCAGTCCCGCTAAAACGTCCAGAGGCAGAGCTGGGGCGGTGAGTTTGTTGTTTTCACAGGGGGTGCCCAGGCAGAGAACCCGGCTGTTGGCCAGGGCTTGCCACACGATTTCCGGCGTTGGCTCCGTCAGCAGCGGATAGGCCGGAAAGGGGCGGATATGGGTGGTGGTGCAGAGGATGACCGTTCCCGGGACTTCCTCCGCCAATCGGCCCAGGAGACTGGTTTTGCCGCCGCTGCCGATGACGGCGGTGATTCCGGGCTCCACGCCCAGCTGCTGGTAAAATGCCATGGGGCTCCCCCTCCCTTCTGCGATCAGTATATGGGATGCCGCCCGGTTTGTCCAGAGGGGGCCGGTCTTGCCGGGGCGGCGGGGGATGTGGTACAATGAAAAAACGCAGTTGGTCAAGACTTTAAGGGGGATATTGGTCAGATGGGTGTATTTGATTTTTTGAAGAAGGGCAAAGCAGAATTATCCGACGAGCAGAAAAAGTGGAATAAGATGTGGGATCTATGGACGGAAGGCCGTGCAGATTCCCCCTACAAGGAATTGATGTCCTATCAGAGCGAGGTCAACAATGGCGGACATGACCAATATTTCTTCAACACCGAAAATACAGACGATTTGCAGAAAGAACTGTCGGTTTTAGAGGCCGTTTTGCCGAAAAAACTGCAAAGAAATTTACGAGACGCATATAGCGCGTACTTAGACAAAGAATCCGATGAGACAGCACAGGCAATACTGGAACAGTGTGACGATACGTTCTATAAAAACGAGGAAGAGATCAACCGTATGCTGCAGGAGTATGCAGCTGAAATGAAATTATAAATGGCAAAAGAATCCCCCGTCCGGCCAGATAAGCCGGGCGGGGATTTTTGAGTTGCTTACATGAGATTGTAGAGGATCTTGGCCATCTGGCCCCGGGTGATATTGCTGTGGGGCTTGAAGGTGCCGTCGCTGTAGCCGCTGATGACCCCCTGGCCCACCATGGCCCGGATGTAATAGGCGGCGTAGGCGGGGATGCTGGCGCTGTCGGAGAAGGTCAGGTCCGCCAGGGCGTAGCCCTTGGCCTGGGTGCGGCCGATCATGGCGGCGGCCTGGGCCCGGGTCAGGGCGCTGTCCGGGTTGAAATACAGCTTGCCGTTCTTCTCAGAGCCGGTGATGACCCCCTCGGTGTACAGGGCCTTCACGGCGGGAATGGCGTAGGCGGGGATGCTGCCCAGGTCTGCAAAGGGCAGGTTTACGGAGGCGTACTTGCTCTCGTCCAGCTTCAGGTAGCGGTAGAGCATGACGGCGAACTGGGCCCGGCTGATGTTCTGGTTGGGACGGAAGGTGCCGTCGCTGTAGCCGGTGGTGATGTCGGCGTTATAGAGGAAGTCCACGTAGGTGGCGCCCCAGTAGTCCTGGATGTCGGTGAACTTGTGGCCCACGTTGTAGGGGTCGATGTCCACGCTGGCCCGGCCGATGTTGCCGGAGGCGTCCACGGCGGTGACGGTGACCCGGGTAGCCTCAGTTGCCTCGCCGGGGCCGGGGAGATAGTATTTCAGGGTGCCGGTGCTGGTATTATAGCCCTCCAGGGCCTGGCCCGTGTCGCCGTTCCTTGCCACGGTGATGGAGGACAGGGGGAGGATGCCGTCCACATCATCGGAGACTTTGATGTTGACGGCCCAGTCCTGCTGGTCCAGGGTGGCCGTCACCGTAGGCGGCGTGTTGTCCACCGTGCCGGGGAAGGCGGCGGTGATCTGGTCGATGTAGACCGTGCCGGTGCGGGGCGTGTTGGCGTAGACCAGGCCGGTCTCCGTGGCCTGGTAGGGGGCCTCCACCATCAGGCCCTCAATGGAGAAGGAGTCGGTAGCGGCAATGCTGAACTGCTTCCAGCCGGTAAAGTCCAGAGTGGCAATGTTCCGGGGCAGGTGGCCCTTGGTGCCGTTGCTGTACAGCATGGTCAGGGTGTTGCCGGAGCCGTCGCCGTAGACCCACAGGTTCAGGGCTGTGTAGCCGCTGGCGATCTCCGTGGAGTTGGCGGCCCGCCACTCGGCGGTGTAGTCCCCGGAGCCGAATTCGTTGGTTTCATTCAGATCGTAGTCCAGCTTCAGGGAGCCCTTGCCCAGGGCCACGGTGTCTGCGGCGTGGTTCAGGCTCACGTCCATGCCGCTGCCGCTGCCCCGGAAGATGGAGGTGGCGCCTTCAAAGTTCTCCACAGTCTTCAGGGACAACGTGGAGACCGTTACCGGAATGCTGACCCGTTTATCTCCGGCAATGGCAGTGATGGTGCCGGAACCGGGCTGGCTGGCGTGGAACGCCCAGCCGTCCATGGAACCGCAGTCTCCGGTGAAACTCCACGTAACGGCTTCACCGTTGTTCCAGAGGGTCATATGGTTCCAGACCGCCTCCGCGCTGAGGTTCACGGAGGAGCCGGGGGTCAGGGTCAGGCTGGTGAGGGCGGTGCTGCCGTTTTTGATGGTGAGGGTATCCGGCGTCCGGATGGCGTGGACCACGGTGCTGCCCTTGGCTCCACGGCCGGAGGCCGTCACGGTGATGTCGCCGCCGCTGGCGGGGGTGACAAGCAGCTGGCGTCCTCCCTGCTCCGTGATGGCGCCCGCACTGGCGGAGAGGTCATAGCTGGCGTCCATGGGGATGTAGTTGCTGTCCACGCCGGAAGCGGTCACCGGCACGGTGCTGCCTGCCAGAACGTAATCGCTGGCGGCATTGACATAGAAGTGGTCAAGATCGCCGCTGGCGCGGTTGGAGGCCACCAGAAAAATCTGGTTGGTGACCTTGCGGTTGGATTCCGAGGGGGTGTTGATGATGGAGGCGGTGGTGGCGTCCGGGGTGGTCACCGCCAGGTTGGTGGAGCCGCCGCCGTCCAGGCACAGCACGGTTTCACAGCCCAGTTCCAGCAGCCGCTTCCCGATCTGGGTCAGAGAGGCGCCGATGGAATGGCCGGTCTTGCGGCCATCGATGGTGTAGAACACCAGGGTGCCGTCCGCCTTCTGGCCCACGGCGGTGCGGGGATTGGCCCCGGCGGCCAGACCCGTGGTCACAACGCCGTCCTGGGCCAGGCAATACAGGGCGCCCACGGCGTAGTCCACATCCTCCCAGCCGCTGTTGGCGGTGACGGTGAAGGTCACCTCGCTGCCCACGGGCATGTTCCGCAGGGCATTGGTGTAATAGGCGTCCGCGTTGGCGTTGGCGGAGAGAACGATCTGGTCCGGCTGGATGGCGGTGACGGTGGTCTCCTCCACCCGGTCCACCCGGGCGGTGACGGTGGAGCCGATGGACAGCTCTCCCCGCTCAATGGTGCAGACCGCGTTGACGCCGGTTTCCGTGGTGCCGGTGGTGTGCTTGGCGTTGAAATCATAAGTATAGAGGAACAGGCCGCTGTTGGTGCGGGCCTTGTTCACCGCGGCCACGGAGCGGATCAGCTCCGTGGAGCTGCCGGAGCCGTCATCCACGGCGTAGCCCAGGTCGGCGCTGACTTTGACGCCGGGTTTGCCCAGCACGGCGGTGCCGTCCGCCCGGAAGCCGATGGCGTAATACCCGGCGTCGCTGCTGCGGAGGACGCCCTCCGTTACCACCAGGCCGATGGGCAGTCCGGTGGACACATTATAGAAGTCGCCGTTGATGCCGGCCACCACCCGGTAGCCCTCTGTCTCCAGGGTGCCGGCCATGGCTGCCACGCTGGAGCGGTCCGTCAGCACGTCGCCGTAGGTGACGATGGGGGTGACGGTTTTGTTGGGGGTGTAGGTGATGAGGTTTTCCGTCCGGAGATCGGAGTAGGCGGTGCTCCAGAACACGTTGGTGGACAGCTGGGTCTCCTGGTGGATGACGGTGTCCTTGGCGGACATGTCCTCACCCAGGGCCTCCGACGCGGCGGCAGGCAGCGTCAGCGCGCCCAGCAGGCTGAAGGACAGCAGCAGGGATGTGATGCGGCGGATGCGGGTTTTCATATAAGCCTCCTATACTCTGTGGGTCCGGCGCGGCGCCGGACGGGTCAGTCTACATAACATCCGTAGCATAGCATAAACGGCGGGGGAAGTAAATGAATAAACTGTTACAAAATGGGGAATGACTTCCAGAAATCAAAGGCGTTTTTTGGTGGAAAGCGGCTTGCAAAGCAGGCGGGTTTCCGGTATAATTATCATATCCAGTGAGAGGGGGCGCATGGATGACGCTGCGTGTTGACAAGACCCGCTGCATCGGCTGCGGCATGTGCGCCGCCGCGGTGCCGGAGGTGTTCCGGGTGGTGGAGCATGTATCCACGGTGCTGGCCCTGCCGGAGCCGGGCCGGATCTTCCGGGTGCTGGATGCCGCCAACGGCTGTCCGGTGAACGCCATCCAGATCAAACGGGACTGAGGAAAAAGAATTTCAGATTTTTTTCGAAAAGGCTTGACAATTCCACCCCCTATCTGGTATAGTAATTCGTGCCTGTTCAAGACAGTTATGGCGGCGTAGCTCAGTTGGCTAGAGCATTCGGTTCATACCCGGAGTGTCACTGGTTCGAATCCAGTCGCCGCTACCAGATCCATGAAGCGTTTTGAACGCTTCATGGATGTTCCCTGGCCCGTTGGTCAAGTGGTTAAGACACGGCCCTTTCACGGCTGTAACATGGGTTCGAATCCCGTACGGGTCACCAACCTATCAGACGTCGTGAGCGGCGTCTGATAGGCCAATTAAAAAGATGGAGGCTTAGCTCAGCTGGTTAGAGCGCATGCTTCACACGCATGAGGCCACTGGTTCGAGTCCAGTAGTCTCCACCAGAAATCACCGGAATCACTTGATTCCGGTGATTTTCTTTCATAATCCGCAACTTTTTGAGGTGCTTAATTTTTGACGTTTCTTCAAGACTCACACGCTGACCCACACGGGGAAAGGGCCGGAAAGTACCGGACAGGGCCAGACAGGAATTTTCCTGTCTGGCCCTGTTTTTTTACCGCATCTGCTGGCTGATGACCCCGCCGATGGTGTCTGCGGCGTCTTGCTTCATCTG
>URTS01000055.1 GCA_900550685.1 uncultured Oscillibacter sp.
AAACATTCCTTTAGAAAGTGCGAAAGCAATCGCTTTCTTCGTGTGCAGTTATACTTTTTAGTAATAGTAAAGATAACATAAGTTCATAAAAAAGTAAAGGGACGACAAAATGTTATCTTTGGAGAAACAAAAAAGTATTTGTTTGTTTTTAAGTTAAAAACAAATTTTGGGAAGTCCTTTTGTTTGCATGGACGCATCAAAAATTCCGGGGAAATTACAAAAAAGTTCAGTGAAAAGAACGTGACATATGTCATTTATTTTTAGCCGTCAAAGAAATATGATAGCAAAAATCAATCGTTAATTTAATGTTGCAAAGCGACAAAGTGCCAAAGCGGCTGAAATCTCAAACGCGAGGCTGAAATGCATCGGTTCCGTTTAGAAGTGGAAACGCACAGAGGAAAGGTGGGCATCAATCATGTCAACACTGGTAGAATTCAAGAATTACAGCATGGGTTTTAAGGACGATGACGGAAAGGTCTACAATCTGATCGACCATCTGAATATGCAGTTGGAAGAAGGAAAGGCTTTGGGGATCGTAGGCGAATCCGGCTGCGGCAAAAGCATGACCAGCCTTTCTCTGATGCGGCTTCTGCCGGCAGCGGCCTCTGTACAGGGAGGAGAGATCCTGCTGGAAGGACAGGATCTGCTGAAAAAGTCTGAGCCGGAGATGGAAAAGATTCGGGGCCGACAGATCGCAATGATCTTTCAGGAGCCAATGACAGCGCTGAATCCAGTCATGACGATCGGCAAGCAGATTGGCGAATGCCTGAAGCTGCACCATCCGGAAATGAAGGAAGATGAGATCCGGAAGCAGGTCTGTGAGGCGCTGAATGATGTGGGCATTGCCAATCCGGAGACCCGGATCAATCAATATCCGCATGAGTTTTCCGGCGGTATGCGCCAGCGGGTAATGATCGCCATGGCCATTATCAACCATCCCACCATACTGATCGCTGACGAACCGACCACCGCATTGGATGTAACGATTCAGGCGCAGATCCTGGATATCATGCGCCGCCTGAAGGGAACCTCCGGCAGTCTGATGCTGATTACGCACAATCTGGGGATCGTGGCGGAGATCTGCGAGGAGGTGGTGGTGATGTATGCGGGCCGTGCCATTGAGCGTGGCACACTGAAAGCTATTTTCGACAATCCCCTGCATCCCTACACCCAGGGGCTGATGGCCTCCGTACCTACTATGCGCAGTGAGAAGAAGCCGCTCTACACCATACCCGGCACTGTGCCTACCGTGTATGATTTTAAGGAGGGGTGCCGGTTTGCAGATCGCTGCCAACATTGCACGGAGGAGTGCCGCACCAAAATTCCACCGGTAAAGCGGGTGGGAGAAGACCATATCGTTCAATGCTGGATGAACTTTGAAGGGGAGGAACCGTACCATGAGTGAAAAAAAGGAAACCCCCATTTTGAAAGCAGAGCATCTGACTAAGATGTTCCCTGTGAAAAAGCGAAAGCTGATTGAGAAACAGAAATACGTGCACGCCGTAGAGGATGTCAGTTTCGAGGTCTATCCCGGCGAGGTGCTGGGAATCGTGGGAGAATCCGGTTCCGGTAAGTCCACGTTGGCCCGAACGATCCTTGCGCTGACGCCCTCCACCTCCGGTCAGGTGTTTTATCAGGGAGAGGACATTACGGACTTCAAAGTATCTGCCGGCGAAAAGCGTCGCCTGCGCAGTGAGATACAGATGATCTTTCAGGATCCCTACGCCAGCCTGAACCCCAAAATCAAGATCGGCAATGCGATCGCCGAGCCAATGCTGCTTCACGGTCAGGCATCCAATTATGCTGAGGCAAAGGAAAAGATCCAGCACCTGCTGGAAGTCGTGGGGCTGCAGCCTGCGGTGTTCGACCGATATCCCCATGAGTTCTCAGGCGGTCAGCGGCAGCGTATTGGCATCGTCCGGGCTCTGGCGGTGAATCCAAAGCTGATTTTTTGCGATGAGTCCGTTTCCGCACTGGATGTTTCCGTACAGGCGCAGATTTTGAACCTGTTTCAAAGTCTGAAGGAGCAGTTTCATCTGACTTATGTGTTCATTGGCCACGATTTGGCAGTGGTTCGCTATATCAGTGACCGGGTCATGGTGATGTACTTGGGCAAGGTCATGGAGATCGCCCCGTACAGTGAACTGACGGGGGACAATATCCATCCATATACCCGGGCTCTGCTTTCCGCTGTACCGGAGCCCAGCACCACGCTCCACAAGGAGCGGATTCTGCTGGAGGGGGATATTCCCAGCGCAGTAGATCCCCCGGCAGGCTGCCGCTTCTGCCAACGCTGCTTCATGGCAAAGCCCATTTGTTTCGAGCAGGAGCCGGACATGAAAACGGTGGGACCTGGTCACTGCGTGCGCTGTCACTTTGCAAAGGAGGGTTGATCGATGGTTCGTTATCTTCTGAAACGTCTCGGGCGGGGTATTCTGACGATCCTGCTCTCCGTGACGCTGGTATTCTTTATTGTCCGTGCTATGCCCTCCAATCCCGTAGATCTGATGGTCAGTCCTCAGATGTCCGAGGACGCGCAGCAGGCACTGATCGAGGAGTTCGGCCTGGACCAGTCGAAGCTGACCCAGTACGGCCTCTATATGAAGGAGCTGCTTCACGGCAACATGGGAACCAGCTTTGCCAAGCGAATTCCGGTTTCCCAGTATATTGCGGAAAAGCTGCCTTGGACGCTGCTGCTTTTGGCGGCAGTCATGCTGATCGTCATTCTGGTTGGCATCAGCGTGGGCCTGTACGCGGCAGCCCACAAAGGAAAACTTTCGGACCGGATCATCAGCGTGCTGGTGACGATGGGAATATCTGTGTTCATTCCCTTTATGGCGTTCCTGCTGCTGTACCTTTTTTCCTTTAAGCTGAAGCTGCTGCCTACCGGCGGCGCGTATACGCCGCCCAAGGGCACCGGCTGGTCTTATTACGGTGACGTTGCCAAGCATCTGATCCTTCCTGCTATTGCCCTGTCCATCACCAACCTTGCTAATGCGGTGCTGTATACCCGCAACAGCATGATCGACGTGCTGCATGAGGACTATATTCGCACCGCTTACGCCAAGGGAAATAACGAGGGGCGTGTACTTCGCGTCCATGCGCTGAAAAACGCACTGATCCCCACTGTGACGGTCATTGGTATGCAGATTGGATTCATGGTAGGCGGCGCCACGGTGACGGAAACGGTATTCTCCTGGCCGGGCATCGGCCGGATGGTCTATGACGCTGTGAATGCACTGGATTACCCTGTGCTTCAGGGGGCGTTTCTTGTGATGGCGGTAGCTGTGGTGATCATGAGCTTTCTCACTGATCTCGTGGTCGCTTGGCTGGATCCCCGAATCAAGCTGGGAGGTTGATTATGAAAGAACGAAAAGGCTTCCTCTATTATTTTGTGCGTAATCGCAACGGTATGATCGGCATGATCGGCGTCTTGCTGATTGTGCTGATCGGCCTGGTGGGGCCGATGCTGATCACCAAACCAGATGGCTACACGCAGGATATCCTTCAAGCTCCCAGCGCTCTGCACTGGTTGGGAACCGATAACATTGGTCTGGATATTTTTGCAGAACTGATCTGGGGCGCCCGCACCTCACTGTACGTTTCCGTTATGGCTATGCTCATTGCTGGCGTGATCGGCATACCTGTGGGCCTGCTGTGCGGCTATAATACCGGCTGGCTCCGGGAAGTGATCGACGGCTTCATTGACATTTTTATGACGCTGCCCATGCTGCCGCTGATGATTATTATTGCGGCGGTAATGGGAACCTCCATTACCAACGTGGCGATCATCTTAGGTATATTCTCCTGGCCGCAGCTGGCCCGTGTAACAAAGAACAGCACCATGAAGATCCGGGAGATGCAGTATATTGAGGCCTGCACCTGTCTGGGACTCTCCAAGCCCCGGATCCTCTTCAAGCACATACTCATCAACGCTACCGGCCCGGTGTTCGTCAATATGACACTGGTGATGGCCTCCGCCGTGCTGACGGAAGCCAGCCTGAGCTTTCTTGGCTTGGGTGATCCGACCACTTGGAGCTGGGGGACCATGCTCAAGCGGGCGTGGGGGCAGAACGCGGTGATCAGCAACCCCAATCCCTGGTGGTGGTGGCTGCTGCCCAGTTTGTGCATCGTGGTGTATGTGGTTTGCTTCAATTTGCTGGGAACGGCCATCAATGACAGTCTCAGCCCTAAATCCAGAGAGTGATCGGAAAGGAGTACAAACGTATGTATGATTATCTGATTAAAAACGGCTTGGTAGTGGATGGTTCCGGAAAGCCTGCTGTTAAAGCGGATGTTGCGGTAAAGGGTGATAAGGTAGCCCGCATTGCCCCTGATATTCAGGAGCCTGCCGCCGAGGTATACGATGCCGCCGGCAAATACGTGATTCCCGGCCTTATCGACCCCCACGTTCACGAGGAATGGTATTGCTTTGACGATGGGCGCTATGAGTCCTATATCCGTCAGGGTGTGACCACTCTGATAAACGGCAATTGCAGCCACAGTATTACACCCGGACATAAAAAGGAAGTATTGGACTACTATCTGGGAAACGGCCTTGTGGGACTGAAGCAGTATCAGCGCTACCTGCAGGACTGGCCCGACTGGCATGATTTTGAGAGCTATGCCCAGGCTGTGGAACAGGTGGGGACCAACTGCAACTTTGTCACCCTGTTGGGCCACGGCAGTATCCGCCAGTATGTGATGCATGGTGCCTATAATCGGGCGCCGGACGAGTTGGAGCAGGCACAGATTGAAAACATCATCCGCCACAACATGGATCAGGGCGCCTGGGGCATTTCCTTCGGTCTGGACTATGTCCCCAGCCGGTATGCCTCCATGGAAGAACTGTGTAATGTAGTCAGTCAGATCAAGCGGTATGATGCGGTTTCCGCAGCCCATCTCCGCCATCAGATCGGTATTCCCGAGTCTACTGCGGAATTCTGCGAGGTGGGCCGCCGCACCGGTGCCAAGATCCAGATCTCTCATCTGGCTTCCGCTGTGCCTGAGGCATATGACATTGCGCTGAAAGCCATCGAAGAAGACGGCGTTCGCGCCCGGATCGATGTGATCCCCAGCAGTGTGGGACACTGCACCGGCAAAGAGCGGATGCTGCTGTTCACCATGGCCCTCAGCGACGAGCTGTTCAGTCAGGGCATTGAGGGTGTCAAGAGAGCCTTGCATACACCCGAGGGCCGGGCAATGATCAAGAAGGATAACTATACCTTTGCCGGCTCTAAGGACAAGGTCTACATTGTCAATTCCGATGATCCGCACCTGGAAAACCGGTCTGTCCGGGATATCGCGCAGGAGCGGGGCATCGACGAGGATGACTGCATGCTGGATCTGCTGGGCGATGAGAAGAACTATGTGTTCTGGCTCAACGCTCCCGCCGCCAATGTGCCCAGCAATTTTATCGACCACTGTGAATCCATCGTGAAGAATCCCTATGTTTCCGTGGGCAGCGACACCATCATGGGCGATCCTGCGGATCCTTATGATTGGTACGAGATCCGACGCCGGGGCGGGTTCGCCATTTTCGCACAGATGTATGTGGGCAAGGGCGTTCCCTATGAAGAGGTTGTCCGCAGAAATACCAGCATGGTGGCCGATCACTTCGGCATCTATAAGCGGGGCCGCCTGGTGGAGGGCAATTACGCCGACATCGCCGTGATCGATCTGCCCAATTACCGGTATCCGGAGATGGATCAGATGCAGTACAAAACACCGCAGATGAATGCCACAGGCTGCGATCTGGTGCTATGCAACGGCAAGGTCGAGCTGAAAGACGGCGACCTGATGAGAACCTACGCAGGTCGTGTCCTTCGGAAAAATGCCCAGGGCTGAGCGTCGGCCCAATCAATTTCAAGCGTTGCAGCGAAGCTGTGATGAAATATTACTGGAGGTAACAACATGAAAAAGTTTCTTGCACTCGCGCTGTCTCTCTGTCTGGTGCTTTCCCTGGCAGCCTGCGGCGGCAAGAAGGCGGACGACACCGCCGACAATGACAACACCGCGTCCGACACCACCGAAGGCCCCAAGGCCGGCGGTACCGTGCGGGTGGGCCTGAACTGTGCTCCCGTGAGCATGAACATCTGGTGCCAGAATGACCTGAACTCTGCCACCATTATGAATCTGGTCTGCCCCAACCCCGTGGCTATGGACGATGACGGCAACAAGTATGACTACCTGACCGAGTCTTCTGAGTCCAACGAGGACTGCACCGTCTGGACCATCAAGCTGAAGGAACTCTACTGGAACGACGGCACCCCCGTCACCTCTGAGGATCTGCTGTTCACCGCCAAGTACGGTGTGGAGCATCACATCGGCTTCTTCGACAGCTACTATGGCCTGGTGGATCCCGACAAGTCCTCCTGCCTGGATGACCGCACCGTGGAGTTCGTTCTGACTTCCGGCAACGTGAACTTCTGGAAGGGCGCCGGCTTCTGGATGCCCATTATGCGGGAGAGCGAGTGGTCCTCTGTGGAGGAGCCCACCACCTATTCTTACTCCGGCGCTGGTTATGGCCCCTACTATATTTCCGAGTGGGTGGACGGCGAGTATGTGACCCTGGAGCGGAACCCCTACTTCACCCTGGCCAACGACGGCACCGGCGCTTATATTGATGAAGTGGTGTTCCGCGTCTACACCGATGAAAACGCCATGGTGCTGGCTCTGCAGAACGGTGAAATCGACGTCTGCGCCAACTTCCTCAGCGCTTCTTCCATCTCCCAGCTGCAGAGCAACCCCAACTATCAGATTGACACCGTTGGTTCTCTGGGCTATGCACTCATCACCTTCTCTCAGACCAATGAACTGCTGCAGGATGTGAACGTCCGTAAGGCCCTGGCCGCCAGCTGCGACCGTGAGGCTTTGGTGAACGTGGCCATGTCCGGAGCTGCCACTCCCATGTACACCCCCATTAGCCCCATTTACAGCGACTTCACCGCTTCCAACATCCGTCAGCCCGAGTTTGACACCGCTGCCGCCGCTTCCATTTTGGAAAACGCCGGCTATGTGGACACCAACGGCGACGGCATCCGCGAGAGCGCCAACGGCAAGCCTCTGAGTTTCACCATCACCTACAAGAGCACCCTGACCAACGTGGACGGCGTTATGTCCATCTTGTCCTCTGACTTTGCCAAGGCCGGCGTGGAACTGAAGCTGCAGCCTGTGGATGCTGCTACCTTCTCCGCCAACGTGACCCAGGGCCACCAGTATGACATCAGCTACAGCAGCTGGGGCAGCATCGACGACGTGGACACCACCCTGCTGACCTGCTTCGGCATTGGCCAGACCCTGAACTTCATGGAGTTCAACAGCCAGGAGCAGGAGGACCTGCTGCAGGCTATGCAGAGTGAAACCGACTACAACAAGCGTGTGGAACTGCTGAACGAATGGCAGACCTGGTTCGTGGAGAACCTGCCCTGCTGCCACCTGTTCGTGCCCAACAACACCTATGCCGCCGACACCACCAACTTCATCGGCTGGCACCTGTCCCCCGGCAACAGCGCCTTCCTGGCCTGCGCCAACTTTGTCAACGTCTACGCGAAATAAAGCGCCCCTGCTGATTCGTATGTAATGATCGCATGGAGAGAGGGAGGCTCCTGCGGGAGCCTCCCTCTTTTCAAAAAAGATGATGAAGAAAGGTGTGTGAAATGATGAACTTTGTGCAAAAACCTGCCTATAAGGGTTATAAGGCTTATGAATATCTGGAAGAGGGCAAGGACTATCCCAAGATCGAATGGGCACAGTGGGACTGGGCTGGGCGTCATGTTGTAGAGCTGGAGCCGGATCAGGAAGCCATGGTGCAGGAGATCCTGAAGAAGCATCCTTACATCAGCCTTCACGATCACCCTACATTTTACCCAAAGGATATGTCCAGCATTGACCACATTTATGATTCCATGCGGCAGGGCCGCGCTGTCTGCGGTTATGAGGCACTGTCCTACTCCAATATTGACTGCATCTTCGACAATATGATGGACGGTGTGAATATCATCTCCAGTCCCGGCGGCTGGAAGTGGATCGACATTATTCATGATCTGGGAATGCGGTTGTGCGACCTTGCTCATCAGGATTTCCTGATTCAGTGCAAGACGGTTGATGATATTATTGCCGCTAAGAAGGCCGGCAAGATCGCCTGGGTGCCTTGTATTGAGGGCGCGGCTCCCATTGAAAATGAAGTGGATCGTATCGATATCCTCTATGGCCTGGGTGTCCGACAGTTGGGCGTGACCTATTCTGAGAGCAACGCTTTGGGTAATGGCATGAAGGAGGATCACGACGGCGGCTTGACCATGTTCGGCAAGCAGTGCGTGGAGCGGATGAACAAGGTGGGTATGCTTGTTGATGTGTCCCACTGCGGTCAGCAAACAGCCTATGACGCGGTCATGTATTCCAAGAAACCTATTATCATGAGTCACGTGGGCGCCAAGGGCGTATGGGACATTAAGCGTATGGCCGGCGACGATCTTATTAAAGCCATCGGTTCCAAGGGCGGTGTGGTCGGTATTGAATCTGCTCCCCACACAACCATGTCCAAAACCAAGATGACCCATGATCTGGACAGCGTAATGGAACACTTCGAGTATGTGAAGAACCTGATCGGCATTGACCACGTGGGTTTTGGCGTGGACTGCCTGTACGGCGACCATGTGGGCGTGCACCACGCCTTTGCCGCCGCCCTGTCTACGGCGGAAAACGCAAATGCCTCTTACGAGGAAGTGCCCTTCGTCTGGGGCCTGGAGAATCCCACAGAAGCCAGCTGGAACATCATCCGCTGGCTGGTAAAGCACAATTACAGTGAAGAGGATATTGCCAAGGTCATCGGCGGCAACGCCATCCGGGTGCTGCGGGAAGTCTGGGCCTGACCGTTCTGCTGAACAGGAGCAAATTGTATGGAATTTCAACTGAAGAAAGGGTATCGCCCCTACGAGGCGTATCAGTATCTTGAGCCGGGAAAGGATTTTAAGGTCATTGACTGGGCGGACTGGGACTGGGCCGGTCGAAACGTTCTGCCCCTGAATCCGGAAGAAGAGGCCCGGTGCAGGGAATTGCTGGAAAGGACGCCCTACGTCAGCCTCCACGACCATCCGGACTTTACCACACGGGATATGTCCACCTGTGAACCGCTGTTTGACGCCATGCGGACTGGCCGGGACCGTTGCGGTTACGAGGCGCTGGCTTTCTCCAATATTGACTGTATCTTCGATAATATGATGGACGGCACCAACATTATTTCCAGTCCCAACGGTTGGAAGTGGATCGACATCATTCATGATCTGGGGATGCGGCTGTGTGACCTGGCCCATCAGGATTTTATTGTCCACTGTAAAACTGTGGACGATATCTTTGCCGCAAAAAAAGAGGGCAAGATCGCCATGGTGTTTGTGATCGAGGGAGCTGCTCCCATTGAAAACGAGGTGGACCGCATTGACATCCTGTATGGATTGGGCGTCCGCCAACTGGGCGTAACTTATTCCGAGAGCAATGCGTTGGGGAGCGGCTGCAAAGAGGACCACGACGGCGGACTGACCATGTTCGGCAAGCAATGTGTGGAGCGAATGAACAAAGTGGGAATGCTTATTGATGTGTCCCACTGCGGTTCTCAGACCGCTTATGACGCTGTGGTCCATTCCACCAAGCCCATTATTATGAGCCATACCGGAGCGAAGGGCGTCTGGAACACGAAGCGCCTTGCAAGTGACGAATTGATTCAGGCCATTGCTGCCAAAGGCGGTGTGGTCGGTATCGAGGCCGCCCCCCATACCACCATGTCAAAGACCCGCATGACCCACGATATTGACAGCTACATGGAGCACTTCGAATATGTAAAAGATCTGGTGGGCATCGACCATGTGGGGTTCGGCGTGGACTGTATGTACGGCGACCATGTAGGCCTGCATCACGCTTTTGCCGCAGCCTTGTCTACCGGAGATACGTCCAAAACCACGGTGCCTTATCAGGAGGTTCCCTTTGTGAGGTATCTGGAAAATCCGACCGAGGCAAGCTGGAATATTCCCAGATGGCTCATCAAACACGGTTATACGGACGAGGAAATCATCAAGGTGCTGGGCGGCAATGCCGTTCGGGTGCTGCGAGAAGTCTGGTCATAATTAAAAACAGAAAGGAAACCAAGCGATGGAGTACAAAATGAAGCCTGCCTATAAAGGCTACAAAGCATATGAGTATCTGGAGGAAGGGAAGGATTACCCCAAATTTGAGTGGGCCAAATGGGATTGGGCCGGCCGCCATGTAGTAGAACTGGAACCGGAGCAGGAGGCCCGTGTTGCTGAACTGCTGGCAAAATATCCCTATGTCAGCGTCCATGATCACCCGACTCTGTTCCCGAAGGACGTTACCAGCAAGCAGAATATCGACAATGTGATGCGCAACGGCCGGGAAATGACCGCTTATGAAGCACTGGCCTATTCGAATATCGACTGCGTATTCGATAACCAGCTGGACGGTGTGAATATCATCTCCAGTCCCGGCGGCTGGAAGTGGATCGACATCATTCACGATTTGGGTATGCGGCTGTGCGATCTGGCTCATCAGGATTTCATTATCCATTGCAAGACCGTGGATGACATTTTTGCCGCCAAGAAGGCCGGAAAGATCGCCATGGTATTCGTGGTGGAGGGAGCCGCTCCTATTGAGAATGAGGTAGACCGCATTGATATTCTCTATGGCCTGGGCGTCCGCCAGCTGGGTGTGACCTATTCCGAAAGCAATGCGCTGGGCAACGGCTGCAAGGAGGTCCACGATGGCGGCCTGACCATGTTCGGCAAGCAGTGCGTAGAGCGGATGAACAAGGTGGGTATGCTCATTGACGTATCCCACTGCGGCCCTCAGACTGCTTATGATGCAATCACCTATTCCAAGAAGCCGATCATTATGAGCCATGTGGGGGCAAAAAGCGTGTGGAACACCAAGCGGATGGCCAGCGATGAGATGATTCAGGCCGTTGCTGAGAAGGGCGGCGTGGTCGGCATTGAGGCCGCCCCCCATACCACCATGTCCAAGACCAAGATGACCCATGATCTGGACAGCTTCATGGAGCACTTTGAGTATGTGAAGAACATGGTGGGCATCGACCATGTGGGCTTTGGTGTGGATTGCCTGTACGGCGATCATGTGGGCGTGCATCATGCCTTTGCACAGGCACTGTCCATCGCCGCCACCGCCAAGAGCGGTGTGGAGTATGAAGAGGTTCCCTATGTGAAGTATCTGGAGAACCCCACTGAGTCCAGCTGGAACATTATCCGCTGGCTGGTAAAGCACAACTACAGCGATGAGGATATTGCCAAGGTCATCGGCGGCAACGCTA
>URTS01000056.1 GCA_900550685.1 uncultured Oscillibacter sp.
CGGCGGAGCCGGACGGCTTTTTGCGTATTTTCAACGGTTTTCCCGGTAGAATTTCAGGGACAGGAGGATGGAAACGGCGGTGGCGATGATGGTCAGCACCAGCATTCCGGCCAGCGTCAGAGAGAGGACCGTAGCGGTTGCGGCTTTGGCGTCATTGACCAATGCGCCCAGCGCGCCGGTTGATGCGCAGGCCAGAATGATGACCAGCTTGGATACCCACCGGGCCTTTTCCGTGCCGTAGCGGAGCATCAGGGGAACGTTGATGTCCAGCAAGAGAAGTCCCACACACGAAGCAGCCAGCACTGTCCAAGGAGAACAGCCGAAGCGGGGGGAGAACAGGGAGAGGACATTCTGGAACACAAGCACGGCGGCTCCGCCAACGGCAGTGCAGAGCCAGCCCAGCACGTACCGGCTCAGGACAATGTCTTTTTCCCGGTAGGGCAGCATCCGGGCAAAGGTATTCCAGCGGCTCTGCTGGTCATAGGCCATGGCGGAATAGGGGATCATGGAGCCGTAAATCATGGCGAATACATTGAGAAACGCCATAGGAATCACGCTCCATAGCAGCACGATGAGGGCCAGGGAGCGGAGGGACTTCCCCAGAGTATAGTAATCCTTCAACAGCAGGGCTTTCATTGCTTTTCTCCTTTCACCAGAGCGAGGATGATGTCCTCAATGGTGGGCTTTTCCAGTTGGAAGCCCACCGGGGCCAGCTCCCGCCGCACCAGCGCCCGGACGCCGCCGTAGGGCGTGGTTTCCATGGACACGATGGCTTCCGGCATGAGGGCCTCCGCTTGCTCCGCCGTGTCATTGAAGATGCCGTATTGCTCCAGAAGGGCGTCCTTTTCCTCACAGAACAGCAGCCGCCCCTGATGGAGAAAGGCGATGTAGTCGCAGAGCTTTTCCAAATCGCTGAGAATGTGGGAGGAGATCAGGACGGAGTGGGTCTCGTCCCGGGTAAACTCATTGAAAAGCTCCAAGATCTCGTCCCGGACGATGGGGTCCAGTCCGGCGGTGGCCTCGTCCAACACCAGAAGTTGTGCCTGATGGCTGAGGGCAACGGCGATGGTGAGCTTCATTTTCATACCTCGGGAATAGTCCTTGAAGGCGGTTTTCTCCGGCAGAGCGAAACGGCGGCAATAGGCGTCGAAGGTATCCTGCTCCCAGCGGCGGTAGGTGGCGGCCATCACGCGGCCCACCTGCGGGGCGGTGAGGGTCTCAGGAAAGCACCCCTCGTCCAGCACCACGCCGATGTCCTCCTTGGCGTTCAGAAACTCCGGGGCGGAGACGTCCACGCCCAGCGCGGCGGCGGTGCCGCTGTCCGGCCGCAGCGCGCCCATGAGAATGCGGATGAGGGTGGATTTGCCCGCGCCGTTCTCGCCCACCAGACCGCAGATGGTCCCGGCGGGAATGGCGAGAGTCACGTCCTTCAGAGAAAATTCTCCGAAGGATTTGCTGATATGGTTCAATTCGATAGCATTTGTCATAGAGATCCCTCCCACTTGCGGCGCAGCAGCTCCGCCAATTCCGGCTCTGAAAGGCCGCAGGTCCGCGCCAGCTCTGCGGCGGCGGCCAGATGGTCCTCGAGCAGGTGGAGCGATTGCTCCCGGAGCAGAGTCAGATCCGGCTCCGCCACAAAGCAGCCCTTGCCGGCCACGGTGTTGATCAGCCCTTGGGCCTCCAGTTCGTCATAGGCCCGCTTGGTGGTGATGACGGATATTTTCAGGTCCTTGGCCAGCCCACGGATGGAGGGCAGCGCGTCCCCCGGCGACAGAGCGCCGGAGAGGATCTGGGCTTTGATCTGCCCGCTGATCTGATCGTAGATAGGCTGGCCGCTGTTGTTTCGGATAATGAGTTCCATGGAAGTCCTCCGTTCGTACTGTACATACACAGTATATACAGTTGGCGCGAGATGTCAAGAGGAATTTTCAAAATTTCCCATGGACGGCAGAAGCAGTCCGTGCTATACTGGGCGAAAAGAAGGACACAGGAGGAACGGATATGAGCGATTTGGAGCGCATTGAAGCGGCCATGGAGGAAAAGGTGCGGCCTGCCCTGCGGGCCCACGGCGGCGACATCTCCATTGACCATGTGGCGGGCAAGACCGTATATGTGAAGCTGCTGGGCCACTGCGCCGGGTGCCCCTCGGCGGACCTGACCAACGAGACCATTGTGGAGGCAGAGCTGAAGGCGGCCCTGCCGGAACTGGTGGAGAAGGTGGCGGTGGTTCAGACCGTCAGCGACGAGCTGTGGGAGCAGGCCAAGAAGCTGCTGCGGGAGCACCACCTGTAAAAGAGCAAAGAGCATAGAAAAACGCCCCGTCTGTACCGCAGACGGGGCGTTTATTTTAGAATTTACAGCCGGGTCACAACGGGAATGACCATGGGGCTGCGCTTGGTGTTCTTGAAGAGGTAGCTGCTGACGGCGGACTTCACCGCGCTGCGGAGCTCGCCGTCGTCCCGGCTGCGCTTGCGGCCGGTGACACCGTCGGCGGCGTCCATGGCCACGTTCTGCAGCTCCTTCATCAGGTCGCCGGACTCCTTCACATAGATGAAGCCCCGGGTGATGATCTCGGGCGGAGCCAGCAGGGCGCCGTCCTGGGTAGCGATGGGAAGGACCACCACCACCATGCCGTCCTCGGCCAGGCGCTTGCGGTCCCGCATGACCACGGCCCCCACGTCGCCTACACCGGAGCCGTCCACATAGACCTCTCCGGCGGTGACGGAGCCGCCGATCTTCATGCTCTTGCCGGTAATTTCAATGACGCTGCCGTTGTCACCGATGGCGATGTGGTTGCGGTCCATGCCCATCTGCTGGGCCAGCTGGCAGTGGATCTGAAGCATCCGCTGCTCACCGTGGAGGGGGACGAAGAAACGGGGCTTCGTCAGCGCGTGGATGATCTTCAGCTCCTCCTGGCAGGCGTGGCCGGAGACGTGGAGCATGTCGGCCCGGTCATAGATGACCGTGGCGCCCTTGCGGAACAGCTCGTTGATGACCCGGCCCACCGTCACCTCGTTGCCGGGAACGGCGGAGGCGGAGAGGATCACCTTGTCCCCCGCGCCGATCTCCACCTGCTTGTGGGTGGAGAAGGCCATGCGGTACAGGGCGCTCATCTCCTCGCCCTGGGAGCCGGTGGTGACGATGACCTGCTTGTTCTTGGGCAGGCCCTTGATCTTGTTGATGTCCACCAGGGTGTTCTTGGGGACCTTCATGTAGCCCAGCTCCGTGGAGACCTTCATCATGTTCTCCATGCTGCGGCCGGTGACGGCCACCTTCCGGCCGCACTTGGCGGCGGCGTCCAGCACCTGCTGGACCCGGTGGACGTTGGAAGCGAAGGTGGTGACGATGATGCGCTCATCGCAGTTCTGGAACTGGCGCATGAAGGTGGCGCCCACCGTCTTTTCCGAGGGGGTGAAACCGGGGCGCTCCACATTGGTGGAGTCGGCGCACAGGCACAGGACCCCCTCCTTGCCCAGCTCGCCCAGGCGGGCCAGGTCGATAACCTCCCCGTCAATGGGGGTGGAGTCGATCTTGAAGTCGCCGGTGTGGACGATGGTGCCCATCTTGGTGTGGATGGCGAAGGCCACGGAGTCGGCGATGGAGTGGTTCACATGGATGAATTCCACGGTGAACTTACCGGCCCGGACGCTCTTGCCTGCTTCCACCGTCACCAGCTTGGTGGACTTCACCAGCTGGTGCTCCTCCAGCTTCAGCTTGATGAGGCCGGCGGTGAAGCGGGTGCAGTAGATGGGCATGTTGATCTGCTTGAGGACGTAGGGAATGGCGCCGATGTGGTCCTCGTGGCCGTGAGTGATGAACAGGCCCCGGATCCGGGACTTGTTCTTGATGAGGTAGCTGACATCGGGGATCACGCAGTCGATGCCGTACATGTCGTCCCCGGGGAAGGCCATGCCGCAGTCCACCACGATGATTTCGCCGCCGTACTCATAGGCGGTCATGTTCTTGCCAATCTCGTTGAGACCGCCAAGGGGGATAATTTTCAGTTTTTCTGCCATAGATAGCATAACTCCTTTGATACCGCCGGGGCAGAAACAGGCCTCCGGCGGAGAATATGTAGGAATTTTCCGGTGAGGACCGGTCAGAACAGACGGAGACAGGCATAGCAAAAGAAAGACGTCCGTTGTCCGCGCGGCCCCGTTTCGCCGGCGGAGGTTCGGTTTCGTCTGTTCAGTCCTGGTTCTGGGACCCGGAAAAGGAACACCGGTCCGCAGTGTGGCGGCGTCCGTTCCGGGCTGATGTGGAAAATTCGTTTATTATTCGACTGCAAAAGCGCGTTTGCAGTAAAATACAAGTTAAGAAATGGGGAAATGCCCCGAAAAACAAGAGGGAAGCCGTGCTTCCTGATGATGAATTCAATATAGTATACCACAGATCGGCGGCTTTGTATACATAAAATTTTGAAAAATCCCGGAAAATGCTCTTACAGAGGGACAAAAGGCCCGGCGGCGTCCGTTCCGGAAAAAAGTTTCGCCGGGACTATTGACGGTTTGCGGGAGGCTGCTGCGCGGCGAACACTGACAGGTTGAGAAAGGGCTGCCTGCCCCGTTCTCAACGCGGAGACTGCGCGAATCCGGATCCCCTGTGCTTCTGCGGCACAGGGAATTTTCCGCTTTTTGGCCGGATGGGGGCGGAACGGCGGGGAACCGGGCCGGAATTCTTGGATTTCGGCGGAAATGCCATTGCGAAACAGCGGGTATACTGTTATAATATAAAAACCTATCGAATGAAACCGGCGCGCCTGCGGACAGCCGCTTCCGGCGCTCCGAGCCCCATGAAAAAGAGCGAGGTATGGAATGAGCAACAAAAAACTTTCCCGCCTGCTGGAGCCGAACCTGAAGTTCTACTTCTTCTTCATGCTGCTGTTTGTGGTGGTGGCGGTTCCCGTCAACTGGAAGCTGGCCCTGGCGGAGGCAGCGGTGACGGTCCTGCTGTATTTTTATTTCCGGCAGAACAACCAGAAGCGCCGCCAGAGCGTTTTGCAGTACATCGACTCCGTCACCGGCAGCGTGGACACCGCCAGCAAGTCCACCCTCATCAATTCCCCCCTGCCCACGCTGGTGTTCCGGCCGGACACCGGGGAGATCATTTGGAGCAACGAGAGCTTTCTGCAATTGGCGGGGGTCCGGGAGCATCTTTTTGAGATGCGGCTTTCCGAGGCCGTGCCGGACTTCCAGGTCCAGTGGCTCCTGGCGGGCAAGCAGGAGAGCCCGGAGCGGGTGACGCTGAACAGCCACCGCTTCCGGGTCTACGGCAGCCTGGTCCGCTCCCGGAGCCGCAGCGGCGTGCAGAGCATGGTGGCCACCACCTACTGGGTGGAGACCACTGAGGCCGACCACCTGAAGGAGGTCTACGAGGCCAGCCGCCCCGTGGCCGCCATTTTGATGCTGGACAACTACGAGGACCTGATGAAGGCCTGCGAGGATACCCAGCGCAGCGCCGTCCTGGCCCAGATCGACGAAAAGCTTCAGGTGTGGGCCAATGCGGGCCAGGGCATCCTGCTGAAAACCGACCGCAGCCATTATCTCTTCCTCTTTGAGGAGCAGTATTTCCAGCACTTTGTGGATGAGAAGTTCTCCATTCTGGACACCGTCCGGGCCATCCGGGTGGCGGAGAACATCCACCCCACGCTGTCCATCGGCATCGGCAAGGATTCTCCCAGCATCCCGGAGCTGTATAAAAACGCCAAGCTGTCTCTGGAAATGGCTTTGAGCCGGGGCGGCGACCAGGCGGTGGTGCGGAACCAGGTGGATTTCGCCTTCTACGGCGGCCGCACCAAGGCCACGGAGAAGCGCACCAAGGTAAAGTCCCGGGTGATGGCCAACGCCTTCCGGGAGCTGATCGCAGACGCCGGAGAGGTCTACATCATGGGCCACTCCTTTGCGGATATGGACGCCGTGGGCGCGGCGGCGGGCATCTGCTGCGCCGCCCGGAAGCGGGGCAAGCAGGCCCGCATCGTCATCGACGCAGACCACAACGCCGCCAAGACTATGCTGGAGCGGCTGAACGCCCTGCCGGAGTATGAGGGGGTGTTCCTCTCTCCCGGCGACGCCTTTTTGCAGATGAAGGCGGACACCCTGCTGGTGGTGGTGGACACCAACCGGCCCGACATGGTGGAAAGTCCCCAGCTGCTGGAATCCAGCAACCGGGTGGCGGTCATCGACCATCACCGCCGGGCGGCCAGCTATATTGAAAACGCGGCCTTCAGCTTCCACGAGCCCTACGCCTCCTCCGCCTGCGAGCTGGTGACGGAGCTGCTGCAATACCTGGTGGAACCCACGGACCTCCTGCGGGAGGAAGCGGGGGCGCTGCTGGCGGGCATCGTGCTGGATACCAAGCACTTCACTCAGCGCACCGGTGGCCGGACCTTCGAGGCGGCGGCCTTCCTGCGGCGCTCCGGCGCCGACACGGCGGAGGTCCAGCGGCTGTTCCAGAACGACCTCAAGGATATGGTCACTAAGTACGACATCATCCGCCGGGCGGAGATGTACCGGGGGAACATCGCCATCTCCGTGGTGGATGAGCCCGGTGTGGACCGCATCGCGGCAGCCCAGGCGGCGGACGAGCTGCTGACCCTCAAGGGGGTCCAGGCCTCTTTCGTCATCTATGCCGCCGAGGGGGCCGTGCTGATGTCCGCCCGGTCCTTGGGGGAGATCAACGTCCAGGTGATCTTGGAAGCCCTGGGCGGCGGAGGCAACTCCACCACCGCAGGCGGCCGGGTGGGAGATTCCGACCCGGAGAGCGTCCGCCAGCAGCTGATCGGCGTGCTGGACGCGTATTTTGAAAAATAATTCATGATCCAAAGGAGAATATTGACATGAAAGTGATTTTACAGCAGGATGTCCGCGGCCAGGGCAAAAAGGGCCAGATGATCGAGGTCTCCGAGGGCTACGGCCGGAATTTCCTCCTGCCCCGGAAGCTGGCGGTGCCTGCCACGGCAGACGCCATCAACACCATGAACCTGAAGGAGAAGGCCCGGAAGGCCGAGGAGGCCCGGCTGAAGGCTGAGGCCCAGGAAATCGCCGGGAAGCTGGAAAACTGCCCCGTGAAGATCAGCGCCAAGGCCGGCAACGGCGGCAAGCTGTTCGGTGCCGTCACCAATAAGGAGATCTCCGAGGGCCTGAAGGCCCAGTACGGCCTGGACATCCCCAAGCAGAAACTGGTGCTGGACGAGCCCATCAAGGCCTACGGCAGCTATCAGGTAAAGGCCAAACTGGGCTTTGAGGTCAGCGGCACGGTGTATGTCACCGTCTGCGAGGAGAAGTAAGGCTGATTCAAGGGGGACGCCCCGACAAAAATGATTGTATGAAAACCGTGCTTCCGGGGAAGCGGAAAGGAGGGTCCCATGGCGAATGAAGATCTGCTGATCCGGCAGATGCCCCATTCTCTGGAGGGGGAACAGGCGGTCCTGGGCTCCATGCTCATCGACGAGGGCTGCGTCAAGGACGTGATGGACAAGCTGGTGCCCTCGGACTTCTACCTCCGGCAGAACCGGGAGATCTTTGAAACCATTTACACCATGTTCTCCTACGCCAGGCCCATTGACGGCATCACCGTCTGCGAGGAGATGCGCAAGGCCGGGACCTACGACGAGAACACCACCCGTTCCTACCTGGCCCAGCTGATGGAGATCACCCCCACCAGCGCCAACGTGATGGAGTATGTGGCCATTGTCCACGACAAGGCCCTGCTGCGGAGCGTGGCCCAGGCGGCGGGGGAGATCACGGCCCTGGTGCAGGAGGGCGTGGGCGAGGCCGGCGACATTCTGGAGGCCGCCGAGCAGAAGATCTATGCCGTCCGCCGGGGCCAGAGCGCCCAGGAGATGGTGCCCCTGCGGATGGTGCTGCCGGACGTGCTGGACCGCCTCAGCGAGATGAGCGAAAACGAGAGCCATCTGCCGGGCCTGTCCACCGGCCTTTCCGCCGTGGACCGAAAGATCACCGGCCTGAACAAGTCCGACCTGATTTTGCTGGCCGCCCGTCCCGGCATGGGCAAAACCTCCTTTGCCCTGAACGTTGCCCTGAACGTGGCGAAGTCGGAGAAAAAGACGGTGGCGGTGTTTTCTCTGGAAATGTCCCGGGAGCAGCTGGCTACCCGGCTGCTCAGCTCCGAGGCCTGCGTGGAGAGCGGACGGCTCCGCACCGGCTCCCTTCGGGAGACGGACTGGGAGAAGATCGCCGCCGCGGCAGGGGTTCTGAACAAGGTGGACATCCGCATTGACGATAACCCTATGCTGTCCGTGGCGGACATGAACGCCAAGTGCCGCCGGATCGACAGCCTGGGCCTGGTGGTCATCGACTATTTGCAGCTGATGACTTCGGCAGGCGGCAAGGGCGGCGGCGAGAGCCGCCAGCAGGTGGTCAGCGATATGTCCCGTATGCTGAAGATCATGGCAAAGGAACTGAACGTGCCGGTGATCTGCCTGAGCCAGCTGTCCCGTGCCAACGAAAAACGTGACGACAAACGCCCCATGCTGTCGGACCTCCGTGAGTCCGGCGCCATCGAGCAGGACGCCGATATCGTGCTGTTCCTGTACCGGGACGATTACTATAACGAGGATTCCGAAAAGCGGAACATCGCCGAGTGCATCGTGGCCAAGAACCGCCACGGTGAGACCGGCAAGGTGGAGCTGCGGTGGATGCCGGAGTACACCACTTTTGCGACCCTGGAAAACCGGTATGACGAGGACGAATGACCTCCCTGCCGCCAGGGCCTGCCTGGAAAAGATCGGGGAAGGCCCGGTGCTGGCGGCGGTGTCCGGCGGGCTGGACTCCATGTGCCTGCTGTACCTGCTGACGGTCTGGGGCCGGGAGCGGAACATCCCTGTCACCGCCGCCCATTTCAACCACCAGCTCCGGGGCGCGGAATCGGACCGGGACGAGCAGTTCGTCCGGGACTGGTGCGGCGTCCGCGGCGTGCCCTTCGTCTCCGGGCGGGGGAATGTCCGGGAACTGGCCGGGAGAGAGGGCATGTCCCTTGAGGAAGCGGCCCGGGAAGCCCGGTACGCCTTCCTTACCAAAGAAAAAGAGCGGCTGGGCTGTAAGTATGTGCTGACGGCCCACCACGCTGACGATAATGCGGAGACCATGCTGCTGAACCTCCTGCGGGGCACGGGGCTCCGGGGCCTTACCGGGATCCCGGCGGCCCGGGATTTTCTCCTGCGGCCCTTTTTGCAGGTGACCCGGGCGGAACTGGCGGCCTATGCCGCCGCCCGTGATGTTCCCTATGTGGAGGATTCCACCAACGCTTTGGACGATGCCGCCCGGAACGTGCTGCGCCATCAGGTGCTGCCGGTTTTGAAGCAGTTGAATCCCCGGGCGGTGGAGCACATGAGCCGCACGGCGGCTCTGCTGGCGGCGGATGAAGCGGCCTTGGCATCAGACTGCGGCAGGCTGTTGCAAGGCTGCAAAGTTATCCCCGGCACCTCTGCAGAAGTACCGCTTTCCGCATTGGACGCTGTTCCGGCGGCCATCCGGAGCCGGGGCGTGCTGACGGTGCTGGCGGCTGTAGGGGGCCATGAAAAGGACCTGACCGCCGCCCATGTGCAGGCGGTGCTGGAACTGCGGCAGGGACAGCTGTCTCTGCCCTATGGGGTGACGGTGTGCCGGAAAAAGGACGCCCTGCGGTTTGAAAAGACCCAGGCCCCTCCGGCGGCCCAGGCCCTTTCCCTGGGGGAAACGGCGGCCTTCGGCCCCTGGCGGGTGACGCTGACAGCATCACCGGGCCGGGAGGGCATGACCCTTTCTTTTCCGGCAGGCGCCGCCCTGACCGTGACGGCCTGGGACCCCAGGGACCGGCTGAACGGCCGCACGGTGAAGCGGCTGTGCGTGGACCGGGGGGTATCCCCGGCGGACCGGGAGATGCGGCCGGTGCTGCGGGTGAACGGCCGGGCCGCGGCGGTCCCGGAACTGGGACTGGATGAAAATTTTGCGCCGGACCGGCATGAAACCGGGGCGCGGGTGATATTTTACAAAGACAGAGGAGAACAACAATGAACAATGAGATGGAGAAAGACATTCTCAAGGTCCTGGTGACGGAAGAGGAGCTGAAGACCCGGGTGGCGGAGCTGGGCGATGCCCTGTACAAGAAGTATGAGGGCCGCCGTCCCCTGTTCCTGGGTGTTTTGAAAGGCTCCTTCATTTTCATGGCGGACCTGGTGCGGGCCTCCCAGCTGATGTGCGACGTGGAGTTCATCGCCGTCAGTTCCTATCAGAACGGCACCGTGTCCAGCGGCCGGGTGCAGATCACCCATGACCTCCAGCAGGACATCACCGGCCGGGAGATCGTCATTGTGGAGGATATCCTGGACTCCGGCAACACCCTGGCCTTCCTGAAAAATTACCTGATGGCCAAGGGGGCCAAGAGCATTTCCATCGTGACGCTGCTGGATAAGCCCGCCCGCCGGGAAAAGGCGGTGGAGGCCGATCTGGCGGGCTTCGTGGTGCCGGACGAGTTCGTGGTGGGCTACGGCCTGGACTACGCTCAGCTGTACCGCAACCTGCCCTATATCGGCGTACTGAAGCCCGCGGTTTACGAACACGCCTGAGCGTCCGCTGTCTCCGGCGTCCCCCGCCGGGGATGCCATGAATTCAACTGCCTGTAGTGCAAGGAAGGGGGCGTCCCCCGTATGGTGAAAAAAAGACCCAATATCAGTATTCTGCCCTTGCTGCTGATCGTGATCCTGTGCATCAGCTGGCTGACCCAGCTGAGCCGCCAGGACGAGATGACCTATGACCAGATGGTGCAGCTTTTCGAGCAGCAGAAGGTGGAATCCTTCCAGTTCACGGATTCCAGCACCCTGGTGATGAAGGTGAAGGGCAGCGAGCAGCCGGTTCGCTGCCGCATCCACGACTACACCCTCTTTTACAGCGATCTCAACGATCTGGTAAAGGAGCAGAAGGCCGCCGGGATCATCACGTCCTACAGCTATCCGCCGCCGGATTCCACCAACTGGCTGGAAATCGTTCTGCCCTACCTGATGATGGCCCTGCTGTTCGGGGCCATGTGGTACTTTATGACCATGCGGGCCCAGGGGGGCATGGGGCCGGACCGGATGGCCAAATTCGGCACTGCCCAGATCCGTGGCCTCAGCGAGAAGGATAAGCAGGTCACTTTTGACGATGTGGCCGGGGCCGACGAGGAGAAGGAAGAACTCCAGGAGATCGTGGAGTTCATGAAAAACCCCAAGAAATACATCGACCTGGGGGCCCGCATCCCCAAGGGCGTGCTGCTGGTGGGCCCTCCGGGTACCGGCAAGACCCTGCTGGCCCGCGCCTGCGCCGGTGAGGCCG
>URTS01000057.1 GCA_900550685.1 uncultured Oscillibacter sp.
TGAACATGAAGCTCCAGATGGGGGTGCCCTGGGGATGCATGTTGGCGAAGTTGTTCCAGATCTCGGGGATCACATAGCCCTTGGTGAAGATGCCGATGGCCACGCCCACAGCCATGATGATCAGGCAGACGCCGAAGATGGGATAGATCTTGCCGATGATCTTATCGATGGACAGGAAGGTGGCGATGAAGTAGTAGATCAGGATCAGCACCAGCCAGAACAGCTTGCTGGTGAGGATGCCGGTGCTGTTGCCGTTGGTGAACAGCAGCTGGATCAGACCTGCAGGGCCCACGGCGAACACGGTGCCCACCATGACCAGCAGGACCACGCTGAACACGCGCATCACGTTCTTCATGGTGCCGCCCAGATAGATGCCGGAGATCTCAGAGATGGAAGCGCCCGCGTTGCGCTCGCTGAGCATGCCGGAGAAGTAATCGTGGACAGCGCCTGCGAAAATGGTGCCGAAGGTGATCCACAGGAACACCACGGGGCCCCACAGAGCACCGCTCAGTGCGCCGAAGATGGGACCCAGGCCTGCGATGTTCAGCAGCTGGATCATAAACAGCTTCCACTGGGGGAGAACCATGTAGTCCACGCCGTCGTTGATTTTGACAGCGGGAGTCTCACGGTCGTCGGGCCCGAAGGTCCGCTCCACCACGGAGCCATAAACAAAGTAGCCGCCGATCAGCAGTGCCAGGCAAATGAAAAAGCTAATCATTGTTTGTTCTCCTTTCCTTCACACGAATGAACCATGTCATTTCGGGGATATGAAAAAACGTTTAACCATATCCACCCAACATATTAACATACCGTTAAGAAAGTTCAATGAACAAATTCGACAAAAAAGGCGGCAAAAAGTTAGGGGTATTCACAGGGGCAATTAGCAAAATGAACAAAAAATAAAGGAAATGTCCGCGGTAAAACGGTTAAACACTGACATGGTGTCGCTGGAAAGAAGAAAGACGGCCCAATCAGGCGGCAAAATCCACAAGATCCCAACTGAAGGGCCGGAAAAACCCGGCGGAGGGCCTGACAGAACGGCCGCCCGCCGGGGAAATATCAGGCCTGCCGGTCCGGCAGGCAGCCGAAATGCAGCAGGGCTTCCAGCACGCCGCCGCCCACGGCCAGGGCTTTGTCGGAGGCGGTAAGACAGTTGGCGGCGTTGGCCCGAGGGTCCACGTCGCCGCACTTCATGCCTGGAAAGACTTCCAGCCCCTCGTGGAGCAGGCCCCGCAGGCAGCCGTCGATGGCGCAGACCATAGGCACGCCGTCCACCGTGGCGGCCACGTCTCCGGCCTGGACCATCTGGCCGATTTCCATTTTGGGGCAGAAAACGCCTGCCGCCGGAGCCCGGAGGATCCGCAGGGCGCTCTGGCCGCCGATGACGCCGGGAACGCCGGTGTTGGGCAGGGGACTGCCGATGTACAGGACCCGGCCCAGAGTGTGGCCCCGCATGGTTTCCACGGCGGCGTGGCAGTCCACCCCGGCGGTGAAGCCGGGACCGGCGGCCACTACCACCGGCGCGTCGGTGATTGCGGTGCCCAGGTTGCGCTTGGCCAGGATGGCGTCCACCACCCCGGCGGGGTGCAGCTGCCGGAGGCACGCGCTTTCCGGGTCTGCCAGCACGGCTATCTGCCTGCGCTCCGTCAGGGCAAGGGCTTCCTCCGGACTGCGGGCCAGCACGGCTTCCACATCCTCCACCGTGCAGCGGCCGTGCCAGATGGCTTCGGAAAAGCAGACGGTGCGGCGGATAGAGGTGGGCTGGGGCAGGTCCGTCAGGATCAGGCGGTACCCGGCCCGGTGGAGCCGCAGGGCGATGCCGGTGGCAATGTCTCCGGCGCCTCGGATGATGACCAGCATAGTATTACTCCTTTGATGGTTTTTCCGCCGCAGCGTCCCAGCGGCAGGCACGTTCATAGATCAGCTCCCCGGCGATGCTGACGGCGATCTCTTCCGGGGTCACGGCCCGGATGGGGGTGCCGATGGGGGTGTGGACGGAAGCGATGGCTTCTTCGGAAATACCAGCCTCCCGCAGCCGCTGGCTGACGTAGGCGATTTTGGACCGGGAGCCGATGACGCCTACATAGGCGGTTTCCCGCCGCAGCATCTGTTCCTCGGCCTCCAGGTCGTGGAGGTGGCCGCTGGTCATGATGATGACGTAGTCCTCCGGCGTCACGTCGATGGTGGCGGCAATGTCCCGGAAATCGCCGCAGAGCACGGCCTCCGCCTCTGGGAAAGCGGCGGGGTCTGCGTATTCCGGCCGGTCGTCAAAGACCACGGGACGGAAATTGATGGTCCGCAGCAGGGGCACCAGGGCCCGGGCGATGTGCCCGGCGCCGAAGATCACCGCCCGCTCTCCCACCGGCAGGGGGACATAGAAGCAGTCGTCCGCCAGGACGGCCCGGGCGGACAAGGGTCCGGCAGGGGCCTGACCGGTGACGGCGGCGCCGGAGGCGTCCAGCAGGGCGGGCTCACCGCCGTCTGTCCGCAGTACCAGCCAGCCGGGGCGGTTTTCCCGGAGGGCCTGGACCGCTGCGGCGGTCAGGCTGTGCCATGCCCCGTCATCCCAGGGGATGAACTGAAACAGCACCGTGACATCCCCGCCGCAGGCCATGCCCAGGCTGTCCGGCCCGCCGGAAAGGTTCAGCCCGAAGTGTTGCAAGCGGGAGCGGCGCTCCGTCAGCAGGGACAGGGCCGTTTTCTCTGACTGCTTTTCCACCCGGCCGCCGCCGATGGTCCCGTTTACCCGGCCACGGCTGCTGACCAGCATCTGGCTGCCGGTGCCCCGGGGGGTGGAGCCGCTTTCGGAGACAATGCTGACCAGAACGGTGTCGCGATGCTCCTCCATTTCGTAAAGCAGCTGTATGAGAAGATGCCGCATGGCGCGCTCCTTTCTGACAGCGCGGCGAGGCGCTGTACGATTCAAAGAATAACTGTATCTATTTTTACCCTTTTTGTCAGGCTTGTCAATGCCCATTTCCGCCGCCTGTGGAAAAGCCCCGCCCGGCAAGAGCCGGACGGGGCGGTGCGCTTATGAAACGGAACGGCAGTGCTCCAGGGAATGGCGGATATTACCGTCCAGCAGCCGGCCCAGGTGGTCGATGTAGGCGTCCACGTCGTATTTCATGCCGCCTTGCAGCCACAGGGCGGTAAGGCCAGACAGGGCCGCGGAGTAAAATTCCGCCAGGACCCGGATGTCCTCCGGGTCCACGTCCAGTCCCTCCGCTTGATCCTGGACATAGGAGGTCATGGCGGCCAGGGTCACATTGTGGTAGTAACGGCGGATGGTCTCCTGATTGCCGGAATTATAGAGGTGGTAAATGGCCCGCTTGTTCTGAGAGGCGAAGGCCGTGGCGTCCCGGAAGGCTTCCTGCCAGCTGTCATACCGGCGCATTTTAGCCTGGAAATCCTCAATTTCCAGTTGCAGGATATCCTCCACCAGGGCGAAGATATCCGCGTAGTAATAATAAAAGGTATTGCGGTTGACGGCGCTCTTCTCTGCAATATCCTTAATGGAGATCTTGTCCAGGGGCCGCTCGTTCAGCAGCTGGATAAATGCCAGCCGGATGGCGTTTTTGGTGTGTTGGGCCATGACCTTCCTCCGTGTGTTTTTCCAATTTCATTCCATTATACACGAAAGCAGCGGCGTTCTTCAAGTGTCAATTTGGCGCGGACTGCCGGGGGACGGCGGGCGAAAGCCTGGACGCGTGGCGGTCCCTGCCCAAATTTTAGGCACGGAGCTGGGTTTGTCTGTGTTTTTTTCGAAACGGAGATGATACACTTTCACCGCAGAGTAAAAAATGCGCCTGTTTGCAGGCGCTTGGAGAGTGGAGGAGCGCATGGAACACATTCTGACATCGGAGGCCGTGACCCGGGGGCATCCAGACAAGGTCTGTGACCAGATCGCTGACGCGTTACTGGACGCCGTGCTGGCGGAGGACCCGGAGGCCCGGGCGGCCTGCGAGGCGGCGGTGTGGGAAAACCGGGTGTGGCTGTTCGGTGAACTCACCGCCCAGCAGGGGCCGGATTATGAGGCTGTGGTCCGGGAAGTGCTCCGGGATATCGGCTATGACCGGCCGGAACTGGGGCTGGATGCGGAAACCTGCGATATTGAGGTGCATTTCCACCCCCAGTCTCCGGACATTGCCCGAGGGGTCAGCCACCGGGCGGCGGAGGACACCGGCGCAGGGGACCAGGGCATCATGGCAGGTTACGCCTGCCGGGAAACGGCGGAGCGGATGCCCCTGCCCATCACCCTGGCCAACCGGCTGGCCAAGCGGCTGGAAGCGGTCCGGCAGGAGGGGATCCTGCCCTGGCTCCGGCCGGACGGCAAGGCCCAGGTCAGCGTGGCTTACCGGGATGGCGTTCCGGTGGGGATCACCACCGTGGTGCTTTCCGCCCAGCATGACCCGGACATCACCGTGGACGATCTGCGGGAGGCCCTGCGGCAGGAGGTGGTCCTGCCGGTGCTGCCGGCGGAGCTGGTCCGGGAGGACACCTTATTGTATATAAACCCCACGGGGCGGTTCGTCACCGGCGGCCCCGCCGCTGACAGCGGCCTTACGGGACGAAAACCGCTGGCGGACACCTACGGCAGCGCCGCCCGCTACGGCGGCGGTTCCCTCTCTGGCAAGGACCCCACCAAGGCGGACCGCACCGGAGCTTACCTGGCCCGGTATCTGGCCAAGAACATCGTGGAGGCAGGGCTTGCGGACCGCTGCGAGGTGCAGCTGGCCTATGCCATCGGCCTGGCGGACCCCGTCAGCGTGACGGTGGACACCTTCGGCACCGGAACCGTCCGGGACCAGGTCCTGGCCAAATGGCTGGAGGAAAACGTGGATATGCGGCCCGGGGTGGTGAGCCGCCGGTTCGGACTGACCCGGCCCATCTACCGGCCCCTGGCCTGCTACGGCTGCGTCGGCGAGAATGCCCGGGGGATGCCCTGGGAGCGGACGGACCTGAAATTTCCCCGGCATTTTGATTGAGCGAATTCAAAAATTTTTATAAAGGGAGAAAGCAAGATGCGAAATCCACTGAAAACCGTAAAGCGGCAGCTCCTGCGAGGGGGCAGTTGCGCCCTGGCCGCCCTGATGGCCCTGGGTTCCATCCCGGCAGCCGCCATTGATGACGGCGTCACCGCCACCTATGACGAGGCCTACTACGCCATGACCGACTATTACGGAAACCTGACCGACGGCAGCGTGGTGAAGAGCTACCGCACCAACGGCATCGCCACCGTCACGGACTACGGCGACTATGATGAGGTCATCAACCTCACCGACGGCACTGCCCCGTCCCAGACCGGCGGTAAGACCGTGTTCCAGCTGGACGAGAGCGACCTGCCCAATACCTTTTATTTTGAAGGCAAGACGGCGAAGCCCTTTGCGCAGCTGCCCTGGACTCTCTCCGTGAGCTACACCCTCAACGGCGTGCCCACCAAGGCGGAGGACCTGGCCGGCAAGACCGGTGTGGTGGAGATCAATCTGGACGCTGTGCCCAACGAAGGAGCCAGCGAGTACGCCCGGAACAACTACACCCTGGAAGCCATGGCCGTTTTCAACCAGGACGATATCCTGTCCTTGGAGGCCCCCGGCGCCCAGGTGCAGCTGATCGGCAACCTGCGGGCGGTGCTGTTCATCGGCCTGCCCGGTGAGGAGTGCCACTATACCATTCGGGTGGGCAGCGACGATTTCTCCTTCGGCGGCATGACCTTCCTGATGGTCCCCGCCACGCTGAGCCAGCTGGAAGAGATCACCAAGCTTTCCGAGCGGAAGGACGACCTGGAGGAGAACTACAACAAGCTCTCCGGCAGCATGGATTCCCTGCTGGATGCCATGGCGTCCATGACCGGCAGCCTGAACGCCTCCGCCAACGGTCTGGACCAGCTGAACCAGGCCCGGGACATCTTCTCCAACGGCAAAGGCACCATTTACAGCGGCACCGATGCCCTGCGGGCGGACCTTTCCAACCTGGCGGATGTGCTGGAGCCGGTGGAGGGCCAGATCACAGCCCTCAGCAAGACCATTACCAGCTCCAAGGCCACCCTCAACAGCATGGTGGACACCGTTAAGGATCTAAGAGATGACCTGGAGGATGTGGAAGATGCCCTGGAGGATCTGCGAGACGGCAAGGGTGATCTGAAAGCCGTCCTGCGGGCTTCCGGCGATTTGCAGAGCAGTCTCAACAGCCTGCGGAAAGCACTGGGCGACACCAGCGCCAGCGTGCCTGAGGAGCCGGTTATCAAGCCCGGCACCGGTACGGAACTGAAGGAGCAGATGAAGCAGGTGGTGCAGCTCCACGGTATTTATGAGAAAGCTGAAGCTGGCAGTGCCGAAGCTTTCTTTACATCAATGCTGGCGTTGCAGGGGAAAACAAATACGGAAATCGCGGCGGCGGTGCCAGTTTTGTGCGATACATTGAAAAAAATCCAAGATGGGAAATTGTCTCTTGAAGCTGTTGCGGCGCTGAACCCGGATGGAGCCACGCTGATTGGACTCTATTTGCAAATAAATAAGAAAGGAATGTCTTTCCAGAAATTCTGCGAGTCTGTTCTGCCTGCGAAATATCCGAACAAATCCACCAGTGAGATCAAGAAACTGGCCAAGATGATGAATGACCTCTGGCTGGTCTATGCCAGCGGCGACACTACGGGCCAGACCCTCTCCGCGGATTTTTATGAAACCTATGCCGACGTGCTGGAGGACGAGGCGATTTATGCGCTCTCTGGTTCTCTCCTGCAAAATGATGGGCCTGACAGCAGCGATTCCGAAAGCACTGCCGGAGCGGATGCCAAGAGCAGTGAGTCTGACAGCAGTACGGATACCGGAAATGGCAGTGCTGCTGGTGAACAGGCGGATAACGCTGAAAATTCCGGCGATCAGGATGAAGACCTTGGCGAGAACGACAAGCCCAACGACGCCATTATCGACCTGATCACGGATGGCATTGATAATGCCGCCTCTCAGATCAATGATCTGCAGAAAAAGCTGAACGGCGCCATGAACACGGTGGTGCCTCCCACGCAGAACGTGCTGCGGGACCTGGCGGCCCTGTGCGGCGAGTTGAACGGATTGACCGACATGCTGGACGACGCCGATGACCTGACCGATGCCATCCGGGATTCCTCTGCCGACCTGCGGAGCATCCTGGGCGATGTGGAGGACCTGCGGGATACCCTCAACGACTATGAGCCGACTTTGCAGGAAAGCCTGAAGACTGTCAGTAGTCTCAGCACCAGCGCCATCAAGACCATCCGGGACACCCAGTCCCTGGTGACGGACACGGAGAATCTGATGAAATCCACCGGCTCCCCCCTGGACAGCGGCACCAAGCAGACCCTGGAGGGTCTGGCGGAGCACCTGAGGCGCACCGCCAAGACCATGAGCACCGCCAACCAGATCAAGGACGCCAAGTCCAGCATCTGCGACATCATTGAGGACACCTGGGACGAGTACACCGGCGATGTGAACAACCTGCTGCTGATGGATGCCACCGCCGACGCCGTGTCCCTTACCGACAGCCGCAACCCCGCGCCCCAGAGTATCCAGGTGCTGATCCGCACCCAGGAGATCACCGTGCCTGATGAGGACGAGACGGAGACCGAGACCGCCGCCGCGGCCCAGACTACCTTCTGGGGCCGGGTGGCCCAGATGTTCAAGGACTTCTGGTCCGCCATCACCGGCCTGTTCGGCGGAAAGGATTGATCGGCCATGGTTGAAAAAATCGCAAAATGGCTGACCAGAAAGCCGAAGCTGGTGGCCCTGGTGGCGGTGCTGATGCTGATCCCCGCCGCCATCGGCTACGTCTCCACCCGGATCAACTACGATATTCTTTCTTACCTGCCGGAGGACCTGGAATCCTCCCAGGGTGAAAAGCTGCTGGAGGAGCCCTTCAAAATGGCGGCCACCAGCATGCTGGTGGTGGAGGATATGCCCGCCGGCTACACCAACAGCCTCATCAATGACATCAAGGCCATTGACGGCGTGTCCAACGCCATCTGGATCAGCAACCTCATGGGCATCCAGATCCCCACGGACATGATCCCCGCCAATTTCCGGGATATGTTCTTCTCCGGGGACGCCACCATGATGATCATTCAGTACAGCCACCCCGGCGCGTCGGACGAGACTATGGAGGCCATCGAGCAGGTCCGGAAGGTCTGCAACGAGAAGTGCTTCCTGGCGGGCTTCTCCGTGGTCATCAAGGACACCCGAGACCTAATGGACAGCGAGCTGCCCATCTTCGTGGGCCTGGCAGTACTGCTGGCTCTGTTCGCCATGATGCTGACCCTGGAATCCACTGTACTGCCCTTTATTTTCCTGGCCAGCATCGGCTTTGCCGTCATCTACAACTTCGGCAGCAATATATTCTTAGGAGAGATCTCGTACATCACCAAGGCCATCGCCGCCGTTCTGCAATTGGGCGTTACCATGGACTACTCCATCTTCCTCTACCACCGGTACGAGGAGGAGCGGCCCAATTACGACGATAACCGGGATGCCATGGCCCAGGCCGTTGTGGCGGCCTTCCGGTCCTTGTCCTCCTCCAGCCTGACCACGGTGGCGGGCTTCCTGGCCCTGTGCGTCATGCGGCTGACTCTGGGCCGGGACATCGGCATCGTCATGGCCAAGGGCGTTGTGCTGGGTGTGGCCACCGTCATTCTGGTGCTGCCCTCCCTGGTGCTGATCTTCGACAAGCAGATCACCAAGCACAAGCACAAGAGCCTGATGCCCAGCTTTGATAAGGTGAACAGCTTCATTCTGCGGCACAACAAGGCCATTATGGTGATCTTTATTGTGCTGTTCATCCCCGCCTATTACGCCCAGTCCCACGCCGGGATCTACTACAAGCTGGATGAGTCCCTGCCCCGGGACCTGCCCTCCATCGTCTCCAACGAGAAGCTGAAGAATGACTTCGATATGGCCACCTCCCACTTCATCGTCCTGCGGGACGACCTGAACCCGGCGGAGATGAGCGACATCGAGGACCGCATGGAGGCGGTCAAGGGCGTTACCTCCGTGGTGTCCTACCACAAAATGCTGGGCACCGGCATCCCCGACTTCTTCATCCCCGACGCGGTGAAGGATATGCTCAAGCAGGGGGGCTACCAGCTGATGATGGTGAACTCCAGCTATTCTCCGGCCACCGATGCGGTGGCGGCCCAGCTGGACGAGATGAATGCCATCCTGAAGCAGTACGATGAAAACGCCATGATCACCGGCGAGGGCGCCATGTACCGGGATCTGATCGACACCACCGCCGTGGACTTTGTGGTGGCCAACTACCTGTCCATCATCTGCATTTTCATCATCGTGGCCTGGGCTTTCAAGTCCATTACCGTTCCGGCGGTGCTGGTGGCCACCATTGAACTGGCTATTTTCCTGAACCAGGGCTTCTCTTACTTTACCGGCACCTCCACCCCCTTCATCGCACCCACTATCATCAGCTGCGTGCAGCTGGGCGCCACGGTGGACTACGCCATTTTGATGACTTCCCGGTTCCAGGAGGAGCTGCAAAGCGGCAAGAGCCGGAAGGAGGCCATCCGCATCGCGGCGGATTCGGCGGATTCCTCCATCATCACCAGCGCACTGGTGCTGTTCTGCGCCACTTTGGGCGTGTCCTTCGTGTCTTCCATCGACCTCATCGGCGCCATCTGCATCATGCTGGCCCGGGGCGCGTTGATCTCCGCCTGCATCTGCCTGTTTGTGATGCCCGCCGTGCTGTACGTCTGCGAGCCGGTGTTCAGCAAGACCACCCTCCACTGGCGGACCCCGGCCCCCAAGAAGGAGTCCAAGACCGCCAAGGCGCTGAAAGCCGCCTCCGGCAAGCTGCCTGCCCGCAAGGACAAGGCACAGCCGGAAGCTGACGTGTCCCAGCCGGACGCCGCGCCGGCGCCCGCGTCTCAGACGGAAGAACCGTCCGAGGAGCAGGAAACGGCCAATGTCTGACCGCCTGACCGCGCAAAAACATGTCTGCTGAAGCCGGCTTCAGCAGGCATGTTTTTTGGAAAAATCCGCTTTTCAAACGGCGTCGAATATGGTAAAATCAAAAAAAGAAAGGTTAGGTGGTCACCGTGTGGAGAGTGCGCTGCTATGAGTGCGGCAAGATGTATGATTTTGATATGGACGATTTCTGCCCCAGATGCGGCGCATTCAACCAGCCGCCCAAGTCCACCGCCATCGACGCCGACGGCAGTGTGATCCGGGTGGATGGCATCAACGAGAAGAACCACACCGGGTCTTTTGTCCACGAGGAACTTCACGAGGAGAACCGGGAGCGCAGGCGCATAGGCCTTTCCAAGAGCGTCCGGCGGACGGCAGCCAAATCCAGCCAGAACTGGCAGAGCCGGAGCGGCGCCAAGGGAAAAACCGGAAATGTCAACTGGGTATTTTGGCTGGTGGCTGTTATCATCGGCCTGAATATCCTGGGCAGTGTCTTGAGCAGCCTGTTTGATTATTTCTTATATTGGATATACTTCCATTGAGATTCCGGTCAAGGGACAATCAGAAATTGATGTGACATTGAAAGAAGATTCTCAGGCAATTGAAGAAGTTGTCGTTGTTGGTTATGGCACTCAAAAAAAGGTTAATTTGGTTGGAGCGGTAGCCGCAGTCAATATTGATGAAAAAATATCAAGCCGTTCAATATCCAATGTGTCTTCCGGACTTTCCGGTTTGGTACCTGGTTTACAGGTTTCCCAAACGACCAGTATGGCGGGTAATGATAATGCCTCTTTGATGATTCGTGGTATGGGTACGGTAAACAATACCAGTCCGTTAGTAGTTGTTGACGGTATGCCGGATGTCGATATCAATCGTATCAATATGGCTGATGTTGAGAGTATTTCCGTATTGAAAGATGCGGCATCTGCTTCTATTTATGGATCCCGTGCTGCCAATGGGGTTATTCTGATAACAACTCGTACTGGTAAAAAGGGAAAGACGAGTATCAATTTTACGGGCTCTTATGCGATAGAAAAACCATCACGTTCTTATGACTTTATGGATGATTACCCACGTGCATTGACATTGCAACAGTTTAGGGCAGCATCAGGTACAAAGCGGGAAAGCTATAATTTCAAAGATGGGACGATCGATCAATGGATGGCGTTAGGAATGATCGATCCGCTACGCTATCCGAATACTGATTGGTTTGATACCTTCATGCGTACCGGTACCCTTCAAAACTATA
>URTS01000058.1 GCA_900550685.1 uncultured Oscillibacter sp.
GGGAGGCAGGTTCTTTTTTTCGGCATGGCCCACCGAAAGGCACTTTTTGTTTTTGCCGTCCGTGGCGGCAAGCGCCAGCTTAAACTGGCAGGTCTTTGCCAGAAGTGCTCTGACCATACCTGGCCACGGACGGCAGTCAAAAATGCGCCCCGGCAGGAACCGCCAAATTACTTCGCAAGCTTCCACTCCAGGTACTCATCATACGTCCCAAGCCGGTCAATAATTTTTCCATCCGGCTGGAACTCGATGACCCGGTTACAGGTCGTCTGCAACAGCTCATGGTCATGGGAGGCAAGCAGAATGTTCCCGGGGAACGCGTCGAGCCCCTTGTTGACGGCCTGAATGGCCTCCATGTCGAGATGGTTCGTCGGCTGGTCAAGGAGGATCACATTCGCGCCAGAGAGCATCATGCGCGAGAGCATGCACCGGACCTTTTCTCCGCCGGAGAGGACCTTCACCGGCTTGAACACATCGTCGCCGGAGAACAGCATCCGCCCCAGGAAGGCCCGCTTGAAGGACTCGGTGTTGGCCTCCGGAATGTGGGGGGTGTACTGAGCCAGCCAGTCCACCAGGTTCAGGTCACAGCCGTTGAAAAAGGCGGAGTTGTCCAGGGGGAAATAGCTGGTGGTAATGGTGGTGCCCCACTTGTAGGTGCCCTCATCCGGCTCCAGTTCACCCATGATGATCTTGAAGAGGGTGGTCTTGGCCAGCTCATCCTCGCCCACAAAGGCGATCTTGTCTCCCTTGTTCACCCGGAAGGACACGTGGTCCAGCACCTTGCGTCCGTCCACGGTCTTGGAAATATCCTCCACCGCCAGGATCTCCTTGCCGCACTCCCGGTCCATGGTAAAGCCCACGAAGGGGTACCGGCGGGAGGAAGCGGGCATCTCCTCTACCGTCAGCTTGTCCAGCAGTTTCCGGCGGGCGGTGGCCTGCTTGCTCTTGGACTTGTTGGCAGAGAAGCGCTGGATAAACAGCTGCAATTCCTTGATCTTTTCCTCGTTTTTCCGGTTCTGGTCCTTCATCATCCGCTGGACCATCTGGCTGGACTCGTACCAGAATTCGTAGTTGCCCACATACATCTTGATCTGGCCATAGTCCACGTCCACGATGTTGGTGCACACGGTATTCAGGAAGTGACGGTCGTGGCTCACCACCAGGATCAGGCTCTCGCACTCCATCAGGAAGTCCTCCAGCCACTCGATGGCCTGAATGTCCAGATGGTTGGTGGGCTCGTCCAGCAGGATGATGTCCGGCTTGCCGAACAGTGCCTGGGCCAGCAGCACCTTCACCTTTTCCTTGGCGGAAAGGGTAGACATCTCGCTGTAGAGAATGTCGTTGGACAGGCCCAGGCCCTGGATCAGGCGGGAAACGTCGGATTCGGCCTCCCAGCCGCCCATTTCCGCGAATTCCGCCTCCAGCTCGCTGGCCTTCACGCCGTCCTCGTCGGTGAAGTCCTCCTTTTCATAGAGGGCGTCCTTCTCCTTCATCACGTCGTAGAGGTGCTGGTTGCCCATCATCACCGTGTCCAGCACGGTGTAGGCGTCATACTGGAAGTGGTCCTGCTTCAGAATGGACATCCGCTCCTCCTTGGGGATGATGACCTCGCCGGTGGTGGGCTCCAGGTCCCCGGAGAGGATCCGCAGGAAGGTGGATTTGCCGGCACCGTTGGCGCCGATGATCCCGTAGCAGTTGCCGGGAACAAATTTCAGGTCCACGTGCTTGAACAGCGCCTGGCCGCTGAAGTTCATACTGACATCATTGACTGTAATCATAGTTGGTCCTTTCCTCTTGGAAACGGCTCCACGCCGTTTCTCTTTATCATAACCCGCTTTCCCTGGGAAAAGCAGGCGGTTCTCATAAAAAAGCGACGGCCCGGCGGCCGCCGCATCTATAGACGCTGTCTGTCCTCCCGGACTGCCGCCAGCCGGACATTTCCGCAGAGCTACGCTTCACCGCCGCGGTCAGAAGAAGAGCACTTTCTCGCCGCCGGCACCAGCTGCAGCCGCCAACTGCGGCGCAAAGCAAGTCCTATTATGTTGTCTGCCGGAGATTTTGTCAAGTGAAATTTTCCGGAAAGCGGCCCAAAGGGGAGAATTTTCATCATTTCCGGCACGGAAACGCCTCCCTTTATGCGCTGAATCTTCAGCGGACATAAAAAATCTGTCCGGCGCATCAGCGCCGGACAGATCTTATATAGCTTATTCTGCGGGAGTTGCAGAAGCAGCAGCGGCAGCGGCGGCTTCCTCAGCTGCCTTCTTGGCAGCGGCAGCCTTCTCTGCCTGGGCCTTCTTGATGGCCTTGTACTTTTCCTTCTCCTCAGCGGTAGCCTTGGGCAGGATGGCGTCGCGGGGGCAGACCTTGGTGCAGAGCTTGCAGCCCACGCACTTGTCGTAGTCGATAACGGCCACGCCGTTGACCACATGGATGGCATCCTTCTTGCATTCCTTCTGGCACAGGCCGCAGCCGATGCAGGAATTGCCGCAGACGCTCATCGCGGCCTTGCCCTTATCCAGGTTGGCGCAGGCCACGTGGACCTTCTTGCTAGCAGGCACGGAGGTGATCAGGCCGCGGGGGCAGGCCTTCATGCAGGCGCCGCAGTTGGTGCACTTCTCGGGATCCACAACGGCGGTGCCGTTGGGGCCGATGGTCATGGCGCCGAACTGGCAGGCATTGACGCAGGAGCCGAAGCCCAGGCAGCCGAAGCGGCAGTCCAGAGGACCGGCGGCAACCTTGGTGGCGGAGATGCAGTCATGCACGCCCACATACTGATAGCGCTTCTTGGCAGCCTCACCGCCGTTGCAGCGGACGAAGGCCACCTGACGCTCGCCGGTGGGGGCGGACATGCCCATGATCTCGGCGATGGCGGCAGCGTTGTCGGGACCTGCGGGAGCGCAGGCGTTCACAGGAGCGTTGCCCGCCAGGATGGCGGCGGCGCAGCCTGCGCAGCCGGGGAAGCCGCAGCCGCCGCAGTTGGCGCCGGCCAGGTGGCTGAGGATAGCCTCTTCCCGGGGATCCTTTTTGACCTCAAAGACCTTGGAGGCCACGGCCAGGATCAGGCCGAACACAGCGCCCAGAATACCGAGCACCGCAATGGCAGCAATAATATTTCCCATCTTTCCTACCTCCTTACCAGACCTTCAGGCCGGAGAAGCCCATGAAGGCCAGAGCCATCAGGCCGGCGGTGATCAGCGCGATGGGGAAGCCTTCCCAGTTCTTGGGATAGTCGGCAAACACCAGACGCTCACGGATGCTGGCGAACAGCACGATGGCCAGCAGGAAGCCCAGGCCACCGGTGATGCCGTAAATCACGGACTCGATGAAGTTGTAGTTGTTCTGCACGTTCAGCAGCACAACGCCCAGCACGGCGCAGTTGGTGGTGATCAGGGGCAGATACACACCCAGAGCGGTGTACAGGGAGGGCATGGCCTTCTGCAGGAACATCTCGATGAACTGCACCAGAGAGGCGATGACCAGGATGAAGGCCACGGTCTGCATATAGGCCAGGTCCAGGGGGATCAGGATGAACTTGTTCACCACGAAGCACACGGCGGAGGCCAGGCCCATAACAAAGGTAACGGCCACGCCCATACCCACAGCGGTGTCCACCTTCTTGGAAACGCCCAGGAAGGGGCAGCAGCCCAGGAACTGGGAGAAGATGAAGTTGTTCGTCAGGATAGCACCCAACGTAATCGAAAGCAGCTTAAAGATTTCCATTATTTGCTCTCCTCCTTATCCTTCTTGGGACGGGCCAGCGCCCACTGCATGGTGGCAATCAGCGCCGCCAGCACCAGGAAGCCGCCCACAGGCAGAGTCAGCATGCCCACGCCGTAGTCGGCGGGGAAGATCTGGATGCCCACGTGCTGGCCAGCCTCATTGAGGGGTCCGAACACGCCGCCGCCGAAGGCGCCGTTGCCCAGGAACTCACGGATGATGCACATAGCCAGCAGGACCCAGGTATAGCCGATGCCCTGGAAGATACCGTCGAACATGGAGGCCACCACGCCGTTCTTGTAGGAGAACGCCTCGGCACGGCCCAGGATGATGCAGTTCACCACGATCAGGGGGATGAACACGCCCAGGGAGTTGGCCAGGTCCGGCAGGAAGGCCTGGATGGACAGGTCCACGCAGGTCACGAAGCCGGCGATCACCACGATGAACATGGCGATACGAATCTTATCGGGGATGATCTTCCGCATGGCGGCGATGATCATGTTGGACAGGGTCAGGATGATGGTAACAGCCACACCCATACCGATGCCGTTGAAGAAAGAGGTAGTGATAGCCATGGTGGAGCACATGCCCAGCACCTGGACCAGAACAGGGTTCTGGGTCAGCAGACCCTCTTTGAATTGTGTACCAAGTTTCATAAGTCAGCGTCCCCCTTTCTTAGCCGATCGCGCCGGCGGCTGCCAGCGCGGTATTGACACCGGTGGTAACGCCCTTACTGGACACAGTTGCGCCGGTGATGGCATCCACATTGGTGCCCACCACCAGAGTACCGTCCGCAGCGGACTTGCCGATGAACTGATCCAGGACCTTGGTGCCGTTGGCCAGGGTCTCGTTGTTCATGACCTTGGAGCCGATACCGGAGGTCTCGGCGTTGCTGATGATGGAAACGCCGGTGACGGCGCCGTCGGGATCGATGCCCACCATCATGGAGATGGTGCCCTGAGAACCGGAAGCGGACACGCTGACAGCATAGCCCACCACCTGGCCGCCGGACTGAGCCTCATAGACGGCATCCAGAGTGCCGCCCTGGGCGGTGGCGGCGGAAGTCATGGCGTCGGTCAGCTCCAGAGGATCGGAGAAATCGTCGGCCACGATGACCTTCTGCATAGCGGCCACGGTCTTGTTCCAGGTGATCTCAGCGATTCTGTCCTTGGTGATGCTGTTGACCCAGCCCAGAACGCCGGCCACCACCATGCAGGTCAGGAACAAGGTCACGGTCAGCTTGATGATGTACTTGGGGTCCATATCGACCTTTGCCTTGGTCTTCACTTCGTTACTCATTTCGCGGCTGCCTCCTTCTTATCGGATTTCACCACGCCGAAACGAACGGGCTTGGTGTACTTGTCGATCAATGCGGTGCAGCAGTTCATGACCATGATGGAGTAGCAGACGCCCTCATTGTAGGAACCGAAGTACCGGATGAACACAGTGAATAGGCCGCAGCCGATGCCGTAGATCAGCTGGCCCTTCTTGGTGACGGGAGAGGTAGCGTAGTCGGTGGCCATGAAGAAGGCACCCAGGAACAGGCCACCGCCGAAGATGCTGTAGAGCATGTACTCCACGCCGGAACCGGCCTTGGGGAACAGCAGGGTCAGGACAGCCACGGTGGCAATGTAGGCCACGGGGGTCTGCCAGCTGATGACCTTGCGCCACAGCAGATAGATGCCGCCGATGAGCAGCATCAGGGCGGAGATCTCGCCCATGGAGCCGCCGATCTTGCCCAGGAACATATCGCCCACGGAGGCGATCTCCTTCAGGCCCTCCATATCGCCGGTCTTCAGATAGGCCAGCGGGGTGGCGGCAGACACCACGTCAGCGGGCAGGCCGCCGCCGATGGCAGCTTTGACGCCGGCGGGCAGCCAAGTGGTCATGGAACCGGCGTAGCTGGCCAGCAGAGCGGCACGGCCCGCCAAAGCGGGGTTCAGGAAGTTCTTGCCGATGCCGCCGAAGAGCTGCTTGACCACAACGATGGCAAAGAAGTCACCGATGAGGACCATCCACAGCGGGGTGGTGGCGGGGCAGACGAAAGCCAGCAGCATGCCGGTGACCACAGCGGAGAGGTCGCCGACGGACTGGGGCTTGTTCATGATCTTGCGGTAGGCCCACTCAAAGAATACGCTGCCTGCCACAGACACGGCGGTGAGGAGCAGGGCCTCCACGCCGAAGTAAATGATGGCCCAGATCAGGGCGGGACACATGGCAATGATGACGTCCAGCATGATGGACCGGGTGGTCTCACTGCCGCGGATATGAGGGTTGGAAGTGGCAATGAGCTTTAAGTTCTTGTAATCCGTCATCTCTTATGCCTCCTTCTTCTCTTCCGCGGCCTTCTTGGCCTCTGCGGCAGCCTTATCGGCAGCCGCCTTGTTCTTCACCAGCTGCTTGGCGGTCTTGAACATATGGGTCAGGTGCATGCGGGCGGGGCAGGCGTAAGCGCAGGCGCCGCACTCCATGCAGTCCATGATGTGGGCCTCGTTCAGCTCGTCGATCATGCCCTTTTCGGCATACTGATACATGAACAGGGGCTCCAGGTGCATGGGGCAGGCGGCAACGCATTTGCCGCAGCGGATGCACTGGGGATGCTCAACGGTCTGCTCTTCCTTCTCGCAGAAGGCCAGGATGGCGCCGGTGCCCTTGGCCACGGGGATATCCGCGGTGTACTGGGCCATACCCATCATGGGGCCGCCGGCGATGAGCTTGTAAGTGCCGTCCTTCACGCCGCCGCAGGCGTCCAGCAGCAGGGACACGGGGGTGCCGATGGGGCACTCCAGGTTTTTGGGATCCACGATGCCGGAGCCGGACACGGTGACCACCTTGCGCACCACGGGCATACCGGTGGTGATGGCCTTGTTGATGGCGATGGTGGTGTTGATGTTGAACACGGCGCAGCCCACGTTTGCGGGCAGGCCGCCGGGAGGCACCTGACGGCCGGTGATGGCCTGGATCAGCTGCTTCTCACCGCCCTGGGGGTAACGGCAGCGCAAGGCTTCCACCACCACGGGGGCCTTCTTCTCAGCGATGACCTTGTTCAGAGCGTCAATGCCGTTCTTCTTGTTGTCCTCTACGCCGATGGTGACCTTGTCAACACCGAACATCTTGGCAAGATAGGTAGCGCCGCCGATGATGTCGGCAGTGCGCTCCAGCATGGCCCGGTGGTCGCCGGTGATGTAGGGCTCGCACTCAGCGCCGTTGATGATGACGTCCGTCACCTTGCCGATGCCGCCAGAGATCTTCACGTGGGTGGGGAACGTTGCGCCGCCCATACCGACGATACCGGCGTTCTTCACGATCTCCACCATTTCCTCCACGGTCAGGGCATCGGGATCGGCGGGAGCCTTCACCTCTTCGCTGACAGTATCCTGGAAGTCGTTTTCGATCACCACGGACATCATATCACCGCCCATAGAGAAGGGGCGGGGCTCGATGGCCTTCACGGTGCCGGAAACGCTGGCATGGATGGGGGCGCCCAGCCCCTTGAATTCGCCGATCTTCTGGCCAACCTTCACCTGGTCGCCCACTTTAACAATGGGGGTGCAGGGTGCGCCAAAGTGCATCGACATGGGGATGACCACGGTGGCTGGGGGTGCCAGCTGCTCGATGGCCTTTTCATTGGTCGCGGCCTTCATGTCATGGGGATGAACGCCGCCAAAGAAAGCTTGTGCCATTGTCTTCACCTCATTCTTACTCCATTGATAGGCGCCAAAATTCTCCCTGTCCCGTCATCCGCCGGATGACGCGGCAGGGCGAGCCCTGGCACACTACCACATACTGGGCTAGATTTTACACCACAAATGCAAAAATGTCCAGACTGTGAATACAATTTTTATAGGAAATTTGTCGAAATGCCCGCATTTTTTTCTATTCTGTCCAATTTTTTCACGTAATCGTTTGGCGATATTTGGCAATCTCCATATCCTTCCGGCGGTTTTCCGCCGCTTTCCCGGCCTTTTTACCTGCTCTTGCCTTTTCTCCCGGCATGTGATATAAAATATGGTATTGTGCACCGGACGCGCCGCCTGCGCGCCGGTCCCGTCCGCCCAGGTGCGGGCGGAGAATGGAGGATTTATTTATGTTCGATATGCCCAACCGCGCCGAGTTAAAGCAGCAGGCCCGGGAGCTGCTGCAAACGGCGCAGGTCTCTCCCAAGGGCCTCACCGCCCTCTACTGCGGTCTGACCCTGGTTTTGAATCTGTTGGACTACTTCGCCGGCAGTCTCATCCCCGGCGGCGCGCCGGAGGTCCTCACCACCTTCGTCTCCATCTTCACCAACCTGGCCGGGTGGATCCTGGCCGCCGGCTTTACCCTCTACTGCATGGGCATCCGCCGGCACGAGGTGACGGAGTACGGCACTTTGTTCGATGGCTTCTCCTTCACCGGCAAGATCATTGCCCTGAACTTCGTGATGAGCTTCTTCATTTTACTGTGGTCCATGCTCTTCGTGGTCCCCGGCATCATCGCTTATTACCGCTACAACTTCGCCCTGTATAACCTGTATGACAATCCGGGCCTGAATATTATGGAAGCCCTGGAAATGAGCAAGCAGCAGACCCGGGGCTGGAAGCTGGAGCTTTTGAAGCTGGATCTGAGCTACCTGGGCTGGGCGCTGCTGAGCCTGCTGCCCGCCCTGTATGTAGACGGTCAGCGGTACATGCAGGCCCTGGGGGATCCCGCCTCCATTCTCTCCGTTGGCTCCACCCTGCCGGAGATCCTGGTGTGCGGCCTGTGGTCCCTGGCGGTGTCCCTGTTCTTCCTGCCCAATTACCAGTGCGTCAGCCTGGATTACTTCGATGCCGCCAAGGCCGCTGTGCCCGGCGGCCGGACCTTCCGGGACGGCGGCCCCGACGATCTGGGCAGCTTCTGAGCCCGTCTGCGCCGTCTTTTTTCCGCTTTTTCTGCCCCGGCAGGCCCTGCCCGCCGGGGCGGCTCATTTACTCACAGACAGGAGTGCGCCATGCTGACCTATCCCATGGAGGAGCGGGGCTCCTTACCTTTATATGAATACCTCTGCCGCCGTATCCGTTCAGATATCCTAAACGGCACGCTGCCCGCCGGGACCCGTCTGCCCTCCAAGCGGGCTTTGGCGGAGCATCTCCACGTCTCCGTCATCACCGTGGAGGGGGCGTACAGCCAGCTGGAGGCGGAGGGCTATCTGCAGGCCCTGCCCAAGCGGGGCTTCTTCGTCTCCGCCGTAGAGCAGACGCCCCCCGCCCCCCGGGAGACCGTCTCCCTGCCGGAGCCGGAGGCCCCCCGCTGGCGGCTGGACCTGAGCCGCAACCAGGTGGACACCGCCCGGTTCCCTGTCTCCACCTGGGCCAAGCTCACCCGGCAGGTCCTCTCTGAGGAGCCGGAGGCCCTGCTGTCCCCGGTGCCCCACCAGGGGCTGCCCGCCCTGCGGCAGGCCATCGCCGCCGACCTCCGGGACTTCAAGGGCATGGCCGTCTCTCCGGAGCAGATCGTCATCGGTGCCGGCGCGGAGTACCTGTACCTGCTGCTGGCCCAGCTGCTGGGCCGGGACACGGTTTTTGCCGCCGAGGACCCCGGCTACCCCAAGATCCGCCAGGTCTACCGGGCCTGTGGCGTCTCCTGCGTCCCCATCCCCTTAGACGGCCAGGGGGTGGATCCCGCCGCCCTTGCCGCCTCCGGCGCCAGGGCCCTTCACATCTCCCCCAACCACCAGTACCCCACCGGACTGGTGACACCCATTGCCCGGCGGCAGGCCCTGCTGCGGTGGGCGGAGGAACAGGCGGGCACCATCATTGAGGACGATTACGACAGTGAGTTCCGCTTCACCGGCCGCCCCATCCCCACTCTGCAGAGCATCGACCTCCGGGGGCGTGTGATCTACCTGAACACCTTTTCTCAGACCATTTCCCCCTCCATGCGCCTGGGCTTTCTGGTGCTGCCCCTCCGGCTGCTGGACCGCTACCGCCGGGAACTGGGGTTCTACGCCTGCACCGTTCCGGCCCTGGAGCAGCACGTGCTGGCCCGCTTCATCTCCGGCGGCCACTATGAGCGCCACCTTTCCCGGATGCGCAAGGAATACCGGGACCGCCGGGCGGAGGTGGTGGAGGCCTTTCGCTCCAGCGCCCTGGCCCCCCGGGTCACCTTTTCCGAGGAGCGCTCCGGCCTGCACTTCCTGCTGCGGCTGAACACCCAGCGCTCCGATGGGGAGCTGGGCCAGCTGGCCGCCCGCTCCGGCATCCGACTCAGCTTCTTGTCAGAATACGCCGCCATGGCGAATCCCGCCTTTGCCCATACCCTGGTTATCAATTACGCGGGCCTCTCCCCCCAGCGGCTGCCGGAGGCCGTCCGCCTACTCTCCGAAGTGCTGCTGCCGCTACTGTGACCCCTATTCCAAATCACCTCCGGGAGGAATTTTCTATGAGTCCTGTGACCCGCGCCAAACTGGACCTGATCTTCTCCGTGGCCGTATTCGGCACCATCGGCATTTTCGTCCGCTCCATCCCCCTGCCCTCCAGTGTCATCGCCCTGGCGCGGGGTGCCGTGGGCGCTGCCTTTCTGCTTCTGCTGGCCCGTCTTCGACATACGCCTATCGACAAGGCGTCCCTCCGCCGCCAGTGGAAGCTGCTGGTGCTTTCCGCCGCCATGATGAGCTTCAACTGGATCACCCTGTTTGAAGCTTACCGCTACACCACCGTGGCCACTGCCACCCTCTGCTACTACACGGCCCCCATTTTCGTGACCCTGGCCTCTCCCCTGCTTTTAAAAGAGCGGCTGACGGCCCGGAAGCTCTTCTGCGTCTGTCTGGCGCTGGCAGGCATGGTGTTCGTCTCCGGCGTGCCCCAGTCCGGCCTGCCGGGTCCCTCCGAGGCCCGGGGCATCCTGCTGGCCCTCTGCTCCGCCGCCCTGTATGCCGGTGTCATCCTCCTCAACAAATACCTGGCGGACGTTCCCGCCTATGACCGCACGGTTTTGCAGCTGGCCGCCGCAGCGGTGGTGATGGTGCCCTACATTCTGCTGACGGAGGACCTCTCCGCCCTCACCTTCACCCCCCTGGGCACCGTACTGCTGCTGATCGTGGCGGTGTTCCACACCGGCTGGTGCTACTCCCTGTACTTCGGCTCCATGACGGTGCTGTCCGCCCAGACGGCGGCGCTGTTCAGTTACATCGACCCCATCGTGGCCATTCTCCTCTCCGCCCTGCTCTTAAAGGAGCCCCTGGGTTGGAGCGGAATGCTGGGGGGCAGCCCTGGTGCTGGGCTCCACTCTGGTCAGCGAACTGCCGGTGAGCCGGAAAGTCCCCCAAAAATAAAAGA
>URTS01000059.1 GCA_900550685.1 uncultured Oscillibacter sp.
CCAAAATGCGCGGTTTTTTATGTAACATGCCATTAACTCCTGTTTTATAAAGGCAGCGCACTGCCTTGCATTGTGTTTGTTATTATATCCCAACCGCTAAAAAGATACAAGGGTTTTTAGATAAGTTTCAAAAAATCGTTTAACCATGTATAATTCTTGCGCTAATCCGTTATATTTTCAGATAAGCCCGCCGCCGGGTACACCGCCCTTTCAGCCCCGGGTATCTCCCGCCGCCGGGGTTGACACCGGCGGCTTCTCCTGCTATAGTAAGAGTGTTGAATAGCGTGTTGAACGGAAAGAGTACCGTACATCCAACGGACAGAGAGGGCGCGCCGCCGGCTGTAAGCGCGCCTGCGGAGGGGTATGGGAAGTGCGTCCGGGAGCGCGGGGGATGCAGATGCCCTCCGGACTGCCCACGTCACGGGTATTTGAGTAATAAATGAGAGTGGAACCGCGGTTCTGACCGCCTCTCGTGCCAACCCGGCACGGGAGGCTTTTTTCGTCCCGTGTCGAATACAGACGAGGATCAGAAAGGATCGATCACTATGTATCTCTATAACTCCGCCACCCATAAGAAAGCAGAATTCACCACCCACACCCCGGGCCATGTGGAAATGTACACCTGCGGCCCCACGGTGTATCACTTCGCCCACATCGGCAACCTCCGCAGCTATATCATGGAGGATGTGCTGGAGAAGTTCCTGCGCTATGCCGGCTACAGCGTAAACCGGGTCATGAACATCACCGATGTGGGCCACCTCACCTCCGACGCTGACGAGGGCGAGGACAAGATGCTCAAGGGCGCCCACCGGGAGCACAAAACTGTTATGGAGGTGGCCAAGTACTATACCGATGCCTTCTTTGACGACTGCCGCAAGCTGAACATCAAGCGGCCGGACACCGTTCAGCCCGCCACCGGCCTGATCGACGACTATATCAAGATCATCACCAAGCTGCTGGACACCGGCTACGCCTATTTTGCCGGCGGCAACGTGTATTTCGATACCTCCAAGCTGGAGCGCTACTATGTGTTCAACGACCACAACGAGGAGGACCTGGCCGTGGGCGTCCGGGAGGGCGTGGAAGAGGACACCAACAAGCGCAACAAAAACGACTTCGTCCTTTGGTTCACCAAGTCCAAATTTGAGGACCAGGCCCTGAAGTGGGACTCCCCCTGGGGCGTGGGCTATCCCGGCTGGCACATTGAGTGCTCCGGCATCTCCATGAAGTATAACGGCGAGTATCTGGACCTCCACTGCGGCGGCATCGACAATGCCTTTCCCCACCACACCAACGAGATCGCCCAGTCCGAGAGCTACCTGGGCCATCCCTGGTGCCCCCAGTGGTTCCATGTGGCCCACCTGAACACCTCCACCGGCAAGATGAGCAAGTCCAAGGGCGAGTTCCTCACCGTCTCCCTGCTGGAGGAAAAAGGCTACGATCCCCTGGCTTACCGCTTCTTCTGCCTCCAGAGCCACTACCGCAAGGCCCTGGTGTTCTCCTGGGAGAATCTGGACAACGCTGCCGCCGCCTATTCCAAGCTCATCGCTAAGATCGCGGCCCTGAAGCCGGAGGACGGCGCCGTGGACGAAGCCGTTCTCAAGGAATACAAGGACAAATTCCTTCAGCAGCTGGGCAACGACCTGAACACCTCCATGGGTGTCACCGCCCTGTATGATGCGCTGAAGGCCAAGACCAACGACGCCACCAAGCTGGCCATTCTGGACAGCTTCGACCAGGTGCTGAGCCTGTCCCTGCTGGAAAAGGCCGCCGCCCTGCGGGAGGCCAACGCCAAAGCCCAGACCGCCAAGGCGGAGGGCGGCTACACCGTCACCGGCGAAGGCGATCCCGCCATCGACGCTCTGGTGATGCAGCGGTACGAGGCCAAGAAGGCCAAAAACTTTGCCGAAGCCGACCGCATCCGGGATGAACTGAAGGCCCAGGGCATCGAGATCACCGACACCAAGGACGGCGCTTCCTGGAAGCGGATCTAAAAAACTCCATAAGAAAAGCGGACTGCACAATGCAGTCCGCTTTTCTTATATACCGATGGGGAGACATCACTTCAAGCGGTGTCTCCCTTTCTTCAGCACTCCGTATGCTCACACAGCTCCCGGACCTTGGCCTGGATGCTTTTCAGGTCCACAAAGGTCTCCGGCCGCTTCTGCTCGTCCCGCAGCAGGGCCGCCGGATGGTAAATGGCGGTCATCTGCACGCCCCCCCGCTGGAACCACTGACCATGCTCCTGGGTGATCTTGAAGTCTTGCTTAATGATGGCCTTGGCGGCAATGCGGCCCAGGCACACGATGATCTTGGGCTTTACCAGCGCCGCCTGCCGCCGCAGATAGCCGATGCAGGCGTCCTGCTCCACGTTTAAGGGGTCCCGGTTCTGGGGCGGGCGGCACTTTACCACGTTGGCAATGTAGACCTTGGTGCGGTCCAGATGAATGATCTCCAGCATATCGTCCAACAGCTGGCCCGCCCGGCCCACAAAGGGCACCCCCTGCTCGTCCTCGTGCTGGCCGGGGCCCTCGCCGATGAGCATGATCTCCGCCGTTTCCGCGCCGTCCCCGAACACCACGTTGGTCCGGGTATCCGCCAGGGCGCAGCCCCGGCAGTGGGCGCAGTCCTGTTTCAGCGCTTCCCAGCTGTCTGCCATGTTCACCCCGCCTTTCGTTTCTTTCTGCCTGAGTATACCACACCCATTCCCGCCGCGCAAGCGCATAAGCGAAGCCTCCTCTGCCGATACTGACAGGGAACCTTGCAAAGGAGGGCGGCATGTGACGGTATTTCTTTGGAACCTCTGGTTTTACAGCTTCTGCGGCTGGTGTCTGGAGCGGCTTTTCGCCGCCGTCACCCGCTCGCCCCGGCAGCGCCGCCGGTGCCTGCTGGTCCTGCCCCTGTGCCCGGTGTACGGCCTGGGCATGGCGGCGGTGCTGGCCCTGCCCCCTCTCTTTCTCTCCGGCTGGCGGCTGTATGTGTTCGGCGGACTCACCGCCACCGCCGCGGAATATCTGTACCACTGGTGGGGAGAGGTCTTTCTGGGCGTCCGGTTCTGGGACTATTCCACCGTGCCCGGCAATCTCCACGGCCGGATCTCCCTCCCCTTCTCCCTGGCCTGGGGTTTTCTGCTGTTTCCGGCGGTAAAACTGGCTCCGATAGTGGCCGATATCGCCAGCCGGACGCCGCCCCTTCTCACCTGGCTGTGTCTGATGATCTTCACTACCGATGCGGTGTGTTCCCTCCGCTTTCTGGCCGTCACCCACGACCTGAACGCCCTGCGGTACGCCTTCTGAAGGCTTGTCAACTGCCGGTTGACAGGATTCCAGCCCCGGATGCTTGTCCTTTTTGCGCTTATCTGGTAGAATTGATGCAAGAAAACGCAAAGGAGCGCGCTATGGAACTGAACGAACGCATTGCCGCCGTCCGAAAGGCCGCCGGGTTGACCCAGGAGCAGCTGGGCGAACTGGTGAACGTCAGCCGCCAGGCCGTCAGCAAATGGGAATCCGGCCAGGCGGTGCCGGATGCGCTGACCATCGCTGAACTGTGCCGGAAGCTCCATGTTTCCGCGGACTACCTGCTGCTGGGAACAGACCCGGAAAACACACCTGAGAACGCCGCCCCGGCCTACGACCTGCCGGATACCTGCCCCTGCTGCGGCCGCAGCGTGGAGGGCACCCTCTGCCCGGTATGCGGCTATCCCCTGCCCACCGTGCCGCCCCGGGGCCCTAAATACGCCATTTATTCCACAGGCACCGTCAGCAAGCTGTCCAAGGCGGAAGCCGCTCTGCAAAAATATTGCGGCTGTTCCCCGGAGTACGCCCAAATGCTGGCCCAGCAGTGCAACGGCACCAATTACAGCGGGCGGGTCCTGCTGCGGCGGGATCTGACGGACAGCGCCGCCCAGTACCTGGCCGCCAACCTGCGGGACACTTTCTTTGATCTCAAAATCGTGCTGGACGAGGGCGAATCCGATGACACGCTGCTGACGAGGGAAAGCGCCATGGAGCTGCCCCCCTCTGCCCATCCGGAGAAAAGCGGCCTGGGCTTCTGGGGCGTGGTGGCGGCCGTCATTGTGGCGTTGCTGATCCTCTCCCTCTTCTGATGAAAGTCTGTCTGCGCCGTTACGGCCCGCCTATTGCCGTCATCGCCTCCCTGTACCTTCTGAACCGCTTCCGGCTGGTTCCCCGCACCGCCGGGCTGCTCCACCGGCTGCTGGCCTGGCACTTTGCCGACTTTCTGGCCGGGGGACTGATGCTCTGCGTGCTGGACTGCGCCCTGGAGCTGTCGGGACGTCCCCCGGTCCGGCAGGCCGCTTCCGCCCTCGGTTTCTCTTTCCTCTGCGGCACCTTCTGGGAACTGGTAACACCGCTGTACCTTCCCCGCTCCGTGGGGGACTGGCGGGACGTGCTGGCTGTGTGCCTGGGCGGCTTGACCATGTTCTTCATGTTGAACATTCGGAAGAAGCCATAAAAATATGCCTGTTTCGTAAGAAACAGGCATATTTTCTTTATTTTCAGGCAGTGGCGATGATATCCCGGTTCAGTACGAAGTACTCCACACCGGAGTACAGGGTGGTGATGGCGATGATGGCCACGCACACCGCATTGAGCCAGCCGGGAATGGGCAGGAACATGACCACGATGCACACCATGGTGCTGGCGGTTTTTACCTTGCCAGACCATCCGGCGGCAATGACCCGGCCCTTGTCGCTGGCGATCATCCGCAGGCCGCTGACGGCGAACTCCCGGATGATGACGATCAGCAGGGCCCAGGCAGGCATCTGGCCGATCTCCACGAACCAGAGCATGGCCGCCGTCACCAGGCACTTGTCCGCCAGGGGGTCGGCAAATTTGCCGAAATCCGTCACCAGGTTGTACTTCCGTGCGATTTTGCCGTCCAGCATGTCGGTAAAGCTGGCGATGATGAAAATGGCCAGCGCCACCCAGGTGGCCCCGGGGAATCCCCAGTACAGCACCACCATAAAGACCGGGATCAGCAGGATCCGCAGCATGGTCAGTTTATTGGGTAAATTCATTGTTTTTTCCTCTTTTCGTTTTTGGGGAACCAGCCCTTTTCCACCCGCCGTTCCTGTTCAAACAGTTCCCGGATGCTCCAGAAGCAGGCAAAAGCCAGGATGCCCAGCAGGGCTCCGGCATACACATCCTTCGCCAGCAGGGACCCGGCGGCCAGCGCCAGTCCGGCGATCAGAAACACCGGCCAGCAGCCCTTGCCGAACCGGTACTCCGCCCGGATCACAATGGGGTGAAACACGCCGATGATGACAAAGGAGGCCGCGCCCAGCAAAATGCCGCCCCAGTTCATTCCCCGGCCAATTCTCCGGTGGTCTCGCCGTCCATGGTACCCGTCAGCCGGACATTCACAAAGGTGCCGGGAGCAATCTCTCCGTCAGCGGTAAACCAGATACGGCCGTCGATGTCCGGAGACTCGGCGTAGCTGCGGCCATAGAACATCTGGGCCTGGGGATCGTAGCCCTCGCAGAGGACCTCCCGCTCTTCCCCCAGGATGGAGTCGTTGTAGGCGTCGATGATGTCGGACTGGACATCCACCGCCAGTTCCGCCCGGCGCTTGGCCTCCTCGGTGTCCACGTGGTCCATCAATGCCGCCTTGGTGCCCTCCTCCGGGGAGAAGGGGAACACCCCCGCCCGCTCGATCTTCACCTCCCGCAGGAAGTCACACAGCTCCTCAAAGGCCGCGTCGTCCTCATAGGGCAGGCCGGTGATGAGGCTGGTCCGCAGCACCAGGCCGGGGATCTTCTCCCGCAGCTTTTTCAGCAGCCCCAGCAGCTCCGCCTTGGTATCCCGGCGGTTCATGGCCTTCAAGATCTGGTCGTTGCAGTGCTGGATGGGGATATCCAGATATTTCACGATCTTGGGCTCATTGGCAATCACGTCGATCAGCTCGTCGGTGGTATCCGTGGGATAGAGGTAATGGAGCCGGATCCAGTGGAAGTCCAGCTTGCACAGCTCTTTCAGCAGCTTGGCCAGCTGGTGCTCGCCGTTCAGGTCCGTGCCGTACCGGGTGATGTCCTGGGCAATGACGATCAGTTCCTTCACCCCGGCGGAGGCCAGCTCCGCCGCCTCGTCCAGCAGTTCGTTCATGGGACGACTGCGGTACTTGCCCCGGAGGGACGGAATGACGCAGTATGCGCAGTGGTTGTCGCAGCCCTCCGCGATCCGCAGATAGGCATACCACGGGGGCGTGGACAAAATGCGCTCACCGCTCTGGTTGGCGGTGTGGATATTCCCCAGATGGCAGGGCTTTTCGCCTTTTTCCATCACCTCGGCGATGGCCGTGGCAATGTCGCCGTAGCTGCCAGTGCCCAAAAGGCCGTCCACCTCCGGCAGCTCGTTGAAGATGTCGCCCTTGTAGCGCTGGGTCATGCAGCCAGTGACCAGGATCTTCTTCACCTGGCCCGCCTTTTTCAGCTCCGCCATCTCCAGAATGTTTTCAATGGCCTCCTCACAGGCCGACGCCAGAAAGCCGCAGGTGTTCACCACCACCACGTCGCAGCCCGCAGGCTCCGCCTGGATGGCGTAGCCCGCTTCGGAACACAGGGCCATCATCTGCTCGCAGTTCACCTGGTTTTTGGCACACCCCAGGGAAATGAATGATACGTTGTAACTCAAAATGGATTCCTCCGGTATGATCGAATACGCCCCTCCGGGCGGAAATAACAAATAGACGCCGGGGTCAGCCGGGACCGCCCCGCCACGCGGGATCGTCGGTGATGCCCAGCAGATAGTCCGTGGAGACGTGGAAATACTCGGCCAGCAGCACCAGCTTTTCAATGGTGGTGCCCCGTTGTCCGCCCTCCATCGTGCAGATTGCTTTATTGGAAAGTCCCAGGACCTCACCCAGCTGCTTCTGGTTCAGCCCCGCTTTTTTTCGCAAAAGATAGACTCTTTCTCCAAAAACGCTTGCTTTTTCCATAAAACCTCTTGACAATTTACTTTTTGTAGACTATCATAAAATCTACAAAAAGTAAACTTTATGACAGGAGTTTTCCATGAACAACTTTCTCGATGATCTGCACTTCTACTGCACAGAACGGCTGACGCCGCCCCAGGTGCCGTCCTATCAGGCCGCCATCAAAACGGTCTGCGGCCTGGAGGATGAGATCGAACAGACCCTGGGAAAGGATTTTTACAGCCGGTTGGATCAAGCCTACCATGAAATTTACCGATGGGAAATGCTGCAATCCTTTCAGGCCGGCCTGCGCTTCGGTGCGGACTTCACCCGCACCGTCTGGGGTCAGTCCTCCCAGACCTCGGAGCCATAGCGCCCCCAGGCAGACTTCACCTCGCCCCAGGAAAAGCCCCGGCGCAGGAGGGCGTCCGTCAGCCGCTTCTTCTCCTTGTCCTCCGGGGCGCGGCCATGGAGCTTGCTCTGCAAAAAGCGGTCGATCTGGTCCCCGTCCGGGGGCAGCTCGTCCAGGGCTTCGTCCCACAGGTCCTTGGGCACGCCCTTTTCCCGTAGCTTCTCCTTCGCCCGCCGGGGACCGTACCCTATATCGCCGCAGTGACGCACCAGGGCGGCGGCATAGGCCGCGTCGTCAATGGCGCCGATGGCTTCCAGCCATTCCCCGGCGTAGCGGGCCTCGGCCTCCGTGGCCCCCTTTTCCTGCAATTTCTTTTCCAGGTCCCGGCGGCTCATAGCCCGGCGGCCAATGAGGTCCGCCGCCGTGGTCTTGATGCTGGACACCCCGGCGGCCTCCTTCAGCCGCCGAAGGGTCTCTTCATCCAGTTCGTCCCCGGCCCGGAGGCCGAAGGTCAGAAGCTCCTGCTCCGTGACCTTCAAAAGACTGCCGTCCGCCAGAAATACCAGCACCCGGCCCCGCTTGTGTTTGGAGGCCTCGATGCGGTCAATTTTCATCGTCAAAATCGTCGGCGGAGACATTCACCGCCTTGCCCGCCGCCTTGGCCGCGGCGATCCGGGACTGATTGCCCATCAGCTTATCGAAGTTGGCCCGGATCTGAGCCTCCACATCGGCGGCGATGTCGGGATTCTCCTCCAGATACTTCTTGGCGGCGTCCCGCCCCTGGCCGATACGGGTCTCTCCCATGGAGAACCAGGAGCCGGCTTTCGTAATAATACCCAGCCGGACGCCCAGGTCGATGAGCTCACCGGTGTGGGCAATGCCCTCGCCGTACATGATGTCGAACTCCGCCTCCCGGAAGGGGGGCGCAACCTTATTCTTCACAACTTTTGCCCGGGTGCGGTTGCCCACCACCTCGCCGCCGTTTTTCAGGGCTTCGATGCGGCGGACGTCGATCCGGACGGAAGCATAGAACTTCAAGGCCCGTCCGCCGGTGGTGACCTCCGGGTTGCCGTACATGACGCCCACCTTTTCGCGGAGCTGGTTGATGAAGATGACAATGGTGTTGGTCTTGCCCACGGCGCCGGTGAGTTTCCGGAGAGCCTGGCTCATCAGCCGGGCATGGAGGCCCACATAGCTGTCGCCCATCTCGCCCTCGATCTCCGCCCGGGGCACCAGAGCAGCCACGGAGTCCACCACGATGACATCGATGGCGCCGGAGCGCACCAGGGCCTCCGTAATTTCCAGGGCCTGCTCACCGGTGTCCGGCTGGGAGATCAGCATTTCATCAATATTTACACCCAAAGCACGGGCATAGGTGGGGTCCAGGGCGTGCTCGGCGTCCACAAAGGCCACCTCGCCCCCCTTTTTCTGGGCCTCTGCCGCCACATGGAGGGCCAGGGTGGTCTTACCGGAGGATTCCGGCCCATAGATTTCCACGATACGGCCCCGGGGCAGGCCGCCCACCCCCAGCGCCACGTCCAGAGACAGGGAGCCGGTGGGGATCACGTCCACCTGTAAATTATTCTGGTCGCCAAGGCGCATAATGGAGCCCTTGCCGTACATTTTCTCGATCTGGCCCATAGCGGCCTCAATGGCCCGCTTCTTGTCCTCCGCCGGAGCGGCGCTGGGCATGGGCGCTTTCTCTTTTGCCATACGTTCTTCCTCCCAATTCTGATTTTCTATCTGAATGCCCGGTCCGGGCGTTTTTACTGACTGTAGACCTCGGTGCAGAGGGTGCCGAACACCACCCGGGGAATGTCGTTGTGGTCCTTCACCACCTGGATGTCCCCAAAGCCCTGGGCCCGCATGATGCGGAGCACCGCGTCCGCCTGGCCGATGCCCACTTCAAAATAGAGCCGTCCGCCGGGAGCCAGGGCCGCCTTCCACTTTTCACTGATGGCCCGGTAAAAGTCCAGGCCGTCCTCCCCGCCGTCCAGGGCCAGGTGGGGCTCATAGTCCTTCACGGAGTGGTCCAGCCCCGGAATGTCGCCGTGGGGGATATAGGGCGGATTGCTGAGGATGCAGTGAAACTCTCCCAGGGCCCGGTCCGGCCGCTCCAGGGCATTCACCGTCATGGGGATCACCCGGCCCGTCAGGCCGTTCCGCCGGATATTCTGGCGGCAGATCTTGAGGGCTGCGTCGGAAAATTCTCCCAGCACCGCGTGAACGCCGGGGCACTGGGACGCAACTGCCAGACCGATGCAGCCGCTGCCGGCGCACAGGTCCAGCACCCGGCAGTCCCCCAGGGACTGGATATGGGGTACTGCCTGGTCCACCAGCACCTCTGTGTCCGGCCGGGGGATCAGCACGTCCTTGGAGATGTCCAGGGGCAGGCCATAAAACTCCCACTCGCCGATGAGATAGGCCACCGGCTCTCCCGCCAGGTGCCGGGCCGTCAGCTCCCGGACCCGCTTTTCCAGTTCCGGCGGAGCGTACAGCCGCCCGTCCCGGGCCAGCTCCTCCCGGCTCTTGTTGACCCCGAAACAGGTCAGTTCCCGGGCTTCCAGGGTGGTATCGATGACGCCGCCCTGCTTCAGTTCCCGGCGGATATCCAAAAATAAATCGTTATATGTGATAGCCATAGCGTCGTCGCAAAGTCCGCTGAACTCCGTTTCCGCCTGCGGCGAAAACTGCGTTCACTCCCTTGCTCCTCCTTTTTCTTCCGCAAACGCTTCGCTGGTTTGCGGAAGAAGGTATTTTCTGTCGTTTACCACTCGTCCTTGCCCTTTTCGCTGGGCAGCACCAGCTCCAGGGAACGGATGGCACATTCGATCATGGAATCGTCCGGCTCGTTGGTGGTGAAATTCTGCATCCACATGCCGGGGGCCGTCAGCAGCTTGGCAAGCCCGCTGTCCTGCACGTGGCGGCCCACCCAGCGGTTGAACTCGTAGGTAATGCCCACCACCAGGGGCAGCAGAATCAAATGCACCAGGGTCCGGAGCCAGGCGTTGGTGATGGGCCAGATGCCGAACACCACGCTGGACACCAGAATGGACACGAAGATCACCACAAACAAAAAGCTGGTGCCGCAGCGGGGATGGTGCCGGGGCTGGATGCGGACGTTTTCCACCGTCAGGGGCAGGCCCGCCTCATAGCAGAAAATGGTCTTATGCTCCGCACCGTGATACTGGAACACCCGGTAAATGTCCTTCTGCTTGGAGCAGAGGATCAGGTACGCCAGGAAAATGACGATTTTCAGCAGGCCCTCCACCACGTTCCGGCCCCACAGGGGAAAGCCGGGGAAAAAGTGGAGAATGCCGCCGGTCAGCAGGGTGGGCAGCACCAGGAACAGGAAAATGGACAGCCCCACCCCCAGCAGCACCGCGAAGGCCACAATGGCCTTTTCCAGCTTCTCACTGCTGAGGTGCGCTTCCAGCCACTGCTCAAATTTGGAGGGCTGGCTCACCTCTTCGTCCGGATAGAAGTCCGCCGAGTACATCAGGGCCTTCACGCCGCTGACCATGGCCGCCAGGAAATTGACGGTGCCCCGGATCAGGGGCACCCCCAGGATGGGGTAGCGGTCCTTGATGAACTTCAGTTCCTCTACCTTTTCCACCAGCTGGCCGTCCTTATCCCGGACCACAATGGCCTGCTTTTCAGGTCCCCGCATCAAAATACCCTCAATAAGTGCCTGCCCGCCGATGCT
>URTS01000060.1 GCA_900550685.1 uncultured Oscillibacter sp.
CGGACCCAGTACCACCAACCGTATTTGGGGTCGTAGATCTGGGGGGCATCGTATTTGGCGGAGGGCCGCTGGGGGTTGATCTTTCGGCCATAGCGCTCCAGGACCGTCTCGGTGGGAACGGTTTTATAGGCTGTAGGGTCATAGGCCAGAGGGAAGATGGTCCCTTCGGCAAAGCCGTGCTCATCCCCCTTGCCCAGTTCCGTGCGGCTGGGGATAAAGACGGAGCCCTTGACAGAGGTGAGTTCACCGGTGTCCCGGCCGGTGCGGCGCAGGTAAGGGATATCCACTTGCAGCAGCGCCTGACGGAACATAGGAGAGAAGCGGCTTAAAAAACCTTCCCGCCCGGAGTAGGATACCTCACCGTGCCGCAGGTAGGGCTCCTCCAGCGGCATGTCAGCAGGATGCTGCTGGCAGAACCAGGACTTGCCGTCGGCATTGAGCCACTGGTGCAGATTGCTTTGGCCGTAGTCGTTGCTTCCGTAAAGGCTCTGCTGTTCAAAGACTGGGTGGTTGGGCACATCCGGCTCCGCACCGTCCATGCACCCCAGTTCCACAATGTGCCGGGCCAGCAGGGTGGTGCCGCCGTAGCCGGGATGGTTTTGGGCGGCCACCAGGAAGAAAAGGCCGCTTTCCGGTTCCAGCACCACGCTGCCGATCCCCAATTCCCGCAGCTTCATAAGCAGGCCTCCTTTCCGCAGATGTCCCGCTTGCAATAGGGGCCCTCCGGGGGGATGCCCTTTTCCGCCAGCATCCGGTCAATGTGATCGTGGTGACGCTTGCAGTACTGACAGAAGCCGTGGTTGGGACAGGTCCGGGTGAGACAGGGGCACTTGGGATTCATGCGGGCAGTGTCCGGGATGATGGTATAGCTTTCCTCCATGCCCGGCTTTTCCGGGATGAGGCCGTGTTCAATCTGCATAAAATCAAACTCCTGTGAAGGTGCGGGGGGATCGCTTCCCCCGCGGGAGAACCGGTGTCAGCGGGCGTTGGAGGTCCAGCTGGCCTCGGCTTTTTTGACGAAGGAGCCGTCCTTGATGGAGAAGAGCACCACGGCGGCAATGGCAATGATGGCAGCCAGTACGATGTAGGCCACGGAGTAACTGGCCCGGGCGGCGATCTGGGCGATGACCAGGGTGCCCATGGAGCCGGGGATCTGATGGATGGGATAGATGACGCCGTAGGCCCGCTTGAAGTTGGCAACGCCCCAGTACTCAATGACCAGAGAGGTCAGGAAGTTGGCGGCACCGCCGATGACGCAGCCGCCCAGCATCAAGCCGATCACCAGGCAGGGGAAGCTGCCCATGCCGTTTGCCATGGCGCTGAGCACGCAGGCAGCCACGGCGAAGAGCTGCACCAGCAGAATGCCGATGCGGGGACCGAACTTGCCGTCCACCACGCCGAAGAAGTAGTTGGCGATGCAGGCAAAGCCGGCGGTCATCATCATGAGGTTGACGGCGGTGGGGATCTCCACGCCCATGGCCAGCATACGCAGCACGTTGGTGCCCATGAAGCCGCCGCCGAACAGGGCGCAGCAGCCAATGCACAGGGCCACGATGTAGGTTTCCTTCTGACGCAGCATCCGGCCCACGGTCCAGGGGCTCTTGGCGTCCAGCTCGGCACGCTCGGCGGCCATGCGCTTGACATCCTCAGAGGTGAGGGAGGTGTCGTTATCCGGCGTGCAGCCAGCCTCTTCCGGCGTATCCCGCACCACGAACAGAAGGAACAGAATACCGATCAGGCCGATGAAGCCGGGGAGGTACAGGCAGTAATTCAGGCCCCAGGTGGCGCCGATCCAATTCATGACCTTGGCCACGGTGCCGGCGCCCAGGGGCACGCCAATGGTGGTGATGCCCATGACCACGCCCTTCTTCTTGGGGAACCAGGTGGAAACGAAAATGGGGTTCAGGGTGTAGGCCCACACCACCTGGCCCATAACGGCCAGGCACTCCAGGATGCCGAAGAGCACCATGTTGTGAACCAGATTGATGGCAAAGCAGCTGACGGTGACCACAGCGCCCCAGGCCAGGGCCAGCTTCCGGGTGGAATACTTGGTAGCCAGGCGGCCGGTGATGAAGCAGGCCAGCACGCCGATGAGCTGTGCGATGGACACTAGGCTCAGCAGCGTGGTGGTGTCCCAGCCGTAGGTGGCCTCCCAGTAGCTCAGACAGTTCTGCCAGCCGGAGTTCATGCTGGTGTTGAGGTAGAAGATAAAGAACATGTAGATACAGACGGCCCACCCCTTGGGGCCGAAGTTTGCCTTGGTCAGGCTGGTGTTGTTCCCATTTGCCATGATCGGTTTCTCCTCTCTAAATCCTGTTATTTCGCGGACGTGTCCACAAATTTCAGATAGGCGCCCAGCTCTTCGGTATAATCCAGCAGACCGGCGTGGTCGTTGCAGAAGAGCGATTTGCTGTCCAAAACAGAAAAATCCCCGGCCAGCCGCTTTTTGCAGGAGTTACTGGAAACGCCCTATCCCAACGGGGAAACGGCTCTCCACCGTCTGGAAGCCCTGCACTTCCCGGTGAAGGACAGCTTTTATCTGGCGGCCATGCAGTTTTCCGTGGAGAAACCGGCGGAAATCAGCTTTGAGATGCTGGAGCTCCAGCTGCGTCCGGCGCTTCACAACGCCATTTGGTGCGTCTGCCGGGAGCAGTTCGTGATCCTCTACACCGTGGAGGAGGACGAGGAACTGGATAGTGAGGTCAAGGGCCTTCTGCACCGCATCGCCATCGTCAACCATATGACGGTGGGCGTCAGCAATGCCTTTTCCACCCTGGATAAGATCCCCGCCGCCTTTGCCCAGACCCAGACAGCCATCCGCTTCGGGCGGAAGTACCCCATCAGCTACAACACCGGGCGGCCGCTGTGCCAGTATTTTCAGTATTCCTTTTTGAAGATGCTGGAAACGTGCAGCAAGGGCGGCGACCTGCTGCAATACTGCTCTCCCATGCTGCTGCGTCTGCTGAACTACGACCAGAAAAACGGCACGGACCTGATGAACACCCTGTATGAGTACCTGGAAAACTCCCGGAACATCAACCAGACGGCGGAGGCCCTGTATGTCCACAAAAACACCCTGCTGAACCGGCTGAACCGCATCCGGGCCGTGATGAACTGCGACATGGACAACAGCTGGGACCGCTTCCTGCTGTCCCTTTCCTTCCGGGTGCTGTTCTATAAGAACATCTATCGGCCGGATGTGGCAAAAAGAGAATGGAAACACTGGGACACACAGACAGAGGAATGAGCGTCAGGGGCAAAATAAGAACACTGGAAAGACACATGGACACTTCGTCAATCAACTGTACCATGCCGATTTCCCGGCATTTGAAGAGGCGGGTGGGGGGGCCTATCATCCTCCCGAAAATGAAACGGACGCGCAGACTTGTAAAAGTCTGCGCGTCCTTTGTACTATGCTGCCCTGGGACAGGGATCCTTTTTTTGTATGCAAATGCCCCAAATGCTTGAAAAGAAGGGGAGGTGTGGGAATATATGCAGCGCTTAGTTGTGCATTTCAGCGACAATATCGCGGTAGGCGTTGGCCAGGCAGAACAGGTCAAGACCGATGGTGACGGAATCAAAGCCCATGGCGGCATATTTTTTCGCACTCTTTGCGTCGTTGCAGTAGATTGTGGAAAACTTCCCGTATTTTTTGCAGGTTTGCAGGATATGAAGAATGGTATCCTGCATCCGGGGGTCATCCAGCTTCAAGGGCATCCCCATTGCAATGGAGAGATCCAGAGGACCAACGAATATGCCGTCAACTCCGTCCATGGAAACGATCTCATCCAGATGTTCCAGACAGCCCAGAGTTTCACACTGCGGAAGAAGCAGGGTATCCTGGTTCTGGTGTTTCATGTAAGCTGCGATTCCGTCCGGCGTGAGTTCATTAGGATTCCAGCGTCCGTCACGGGTGGGAGCGTATCCGCGGCTGCCTACGGGCGTGAATTTGGCGTATTTGACCAATTGCCGAACCTGCTCCGGCGTTTCGATCGCAGGGACGATCAGCCCCTTGGCTCCGGCGTCCAGCGGATGCAGAACAGCATCACGGGTGATGCTGTTGATGCGCACGATGGGGGTGATCCCCGCGGCGTCAGCAGCCGTGATCGCTTCTGCAATGAATTCGGTGGTCATTGTAGCATGCTCTGAATCGATCAGCACATAATCCAAGCCGGTGGTGCCTATAGCTTCGACGGCTGCAGTGGTCTTCAGCTGGGTGAATGTTCCGCAGGAGACCTGACCGTTTTTCTTTTTCTCGAGAAGTGTGTTCATGAATTCTACGCTCCTTACACGTTGATGCACATAATTATACTGCCAGATATTGCATGCGGCAATATGAATTTTTGACTTGAACGTAAGAATTTTCAATTTGAAGGAACGGATAGCTATACATTTCATTTTGAGAGGGGCTGCCTCCAAATCACGGAGAATATGTGCCGCATGCAGCATGTCTGTTTACAGCCAAAGAAAAATATGGAAAAGGCGGAACTTTTGGCCGGGAATTTCGTCTATAGAGATAGAAGGCGGCGGGATGGCCGCCCAAAGGAGGATGATTATGAAAAGAAAGCTCTTTGCCTGCTTCCTTGCATGGACCATGATCCTATCCCTGGCCGCCTGCGGCGCGTCTGGCAACAAGGCCGCCAGCAGCGCGACGACTGCCGATGCTGCCCCGGCGGAAACGGAGGAGGGTTACTTCGACACCAACGGCAGCTATGACGATGCTTCGGACAGTGGCGGCAGCGTTCTGGAGGACCAGAAGATCATCTACACCGGGACCCTGAATTTGGAAACCACGGATTTCGACAGCGCTGCCCAGGCCCTGACCACGCTGGCGGACACCCTGGGCGGTTATCTGGAAAGCAGCACCGTGGGCAATGGGGGCCGGAGCTACCGCTGGGCGGAGTATACCGTCCGGGTGCCTGCCGACCGGTTCCAGAGCTTTCTGGACCAGGCCGGAGGGCTGGCCCACGTGACCTGGCAGAACACGGACCTGCAGAACATCACGGAGACCTATTACGACACGGAGGGCCGCCTGAAGACCCAGCAGATCAAGCTGGAGCGCCTCCAGAAGCTGCTGGCCCAGGCGGAGAATATGGAGGACATCATCACCATCGAGTCCGCCATCTCTGAAACCGAGTGGAACATCGAGGACCTCTCCGGTACCCTGCGGCATTACGACGCCCTGGTGGACTTTGCCACCATCACCGTCAGTCTGCAGGAGGTCTACAAGTACTCCGATACCGAGGAACTGCCGGAGAATTTCGGCGACCGGCTGGGCAGCGCCCTGAGCCGGGGCTGGCATTCCTTTGTGGACGGCATGGCGGATTTCGCCGTGGCCCTGGCCTACAACTGGATGTGGATCATTCTGTGGGCGGTCATCATCGCGGCGGCGGTGACGGTTGTCCGCAAGGTCCGGCGGCGGAACGGCGCAAAAATCGAACTGATCAAGAGAAAAGACAGCAAAAATCCGGATGACAAATCCGACCATACCTGACCCAAAAAGGCAGCGGGATCTTCCCGCTGCCTTTTTGCGAAAGAGCGTATCAGTCTGGCGGAAGGAACACAGAAATTTAACGGGGATCCCACTTGACAAAACGGACGATACCATGTAATATAGTTTTGAAAACCATATTACATGGAATGAGGTGATTTGATGGAACAGCGCAGACAGGTGACCCTGCTGGGTGACTCCATCTTAAAGGGAATTCAGGTGGACCTGAGCAGCCGCCGCTACCGTTCCCAGAACGAAATCAACGTGGGAGCCCTGGAATCGGAATTCCAGCTTTCCATTCATAACGACGCCCACTTCGGCGCCACGGTCCGCAAGGGCAGCCGCCTGCTGGACCGGCTGCTGGAGCGAAAGCTGCCCTGCGACATGCTGGTGATGGACTTCGGCGGCAACGACTGCGACTTCCGCTGGAAAGAGATCGCGGAGGCCCCGGAGGCGGAGCATTTGCCCAACGTGCCCTTGCCGGAGTTCGTGGAGCTGTACCGGAAGATGATCCGGCAGATCCGCAGTCACGGCATCCGTCCCATCCTTACCAACCTGCCGCCCCTGGACAGCGAGCGCTTTTTCAACTGGTGGTGCGGGGACCTGGATCAGAAAGCCGTTCTCCGCTGGCTGGGGGACGTGGGCAATATCTACGCCTGGCAGGAGCGATATTCCCGGGCGGTAGAGCGTCTGGCCCGGGAGGAGAACGTGCCCCTGGTGGACGTTCGGGGGGCGTTCTTGGACCACGGCCATCTGGAACAGACCCTCTGCGCCGACGGTACTCATCCCAACACCTTGGGACAGGGCCTGATCACCCAGGCGTTCCAGGAATTTGGCCGGGGACTGCGGCTGGCGGGACAGACCGTTTGAACGGCAGACTATGTAAAGGCGATATCGTTTACAGAAAAACAGGGCTGGTTCGCAAGAACCAGCCCTGTTTTTTTACAGCTTTTTGAAGATATGGACCCGGAAAGAGGCCTGACAGTCCAGCTGTTCCAGCTTTGTCAGCCGCTCCACGCCGGACTTTGGGGTTTTCCAGCAGTAGGGGGTCATGCGGAACAGGGCTTGAATGTCCGCCGGACTTTCCAGATGGAGGAAAAAGTCCACCGGGACAATGGCCTGATAGGCAAAGCCTTCGTAAGGGGTCTCCTTTTCCTCGTTGGGATAGGGGGCGTCGTAGAGCACCTGCTTCAGCTCCCACAGATGCCGGGCCCCCGGCACCACATAGAGGAAGGTCCCGCCAGGTTTCAGGACCCGGCGGAATTCGTCCACAGCCAGGGGAGAAAAGCAGTCCAGCAGTACGTCGGCGGTGTTGTCCGGGAAGGGCAGGTGGTAGCAGGAGGCCACCGCGAATTCGATGTTCTTTTCCCGTTTGGCGGCCAGTCGCAGGATGAATTTGGAGATGTCGATGCCTGCCATCCGGGGCGCTTTTCCGGCGGCGCACAGGGAGCGGTAAATGCCGGAGGTGTAGTAGCCCTCGCCGCAGCCTGCATCCAGAATCACCGGTTTTTCGCCGGCAAGGGGCAAAATTCGACTACAAAGCGTATTTAACAGCGGAATATAATACTCTTTGGAGAGGAAATCCCGCCGTGCGGCGGCCATGGTCTTGTCGTCGCCGGGGGCGGCGGAGTGCTTCTGATTGGGGGGCAGAAGATAGGCGTAGCCCTCCTTGGCCAGGTCGTAGCTGTGACCGGCGGCACAGCGGAGGGCCCGCTCCTCCCGCAGGAGGGGGCCGCCGCAGACGGGGCAGCGAAATAGAGAAGTCATCATGGGTTCAGCTCCCTTGTTACGTCATGAATCCATTTGCCGCTGCGGACGCGGTGCATGCCCAGAGGCACCTTCAGCGCCGACTCCATGGACATCACGAAGCAGAACAGGGCTATGGGGGCATGGATCACCAGGCCCAGCATTGCCAGCAGGGGCAGGGTGGAGCACCACAGGGGCAGCAGGTCAATGAGCATGGCGGCCTGTACATCACCGCCGCCCCGGAGGACGCCCACGATGTTGGTGGTGGCAAAGGCGTGCAGAGGCGCGGCAATGGAAAAGCAGATCATCATGGTGACGCAGAAGCTCACCGCCGCTTCCGTCATGGAGAACAGGGGCAGCACATAGGGTCGCAGCAGCAGCCAGAACAGCAGCTGCTCCGCAATACCCACGCAGACGCCGGTGCACAGGGCCACAAAGCACAGCGCACGGCCAATATCGTAGACATGCTTGCCGCCCATGCCCACCTCCTTGCCCACGATGACGGCGGCCGCCGCCGCCACGCCGAAAATGGACACCGTGACCATCTTATCCATGTTGCCCGCCACGGTGTAGGCGGAGATCAGGTCGGTGCTGCCGGCCATGTGGCCCATGATCACGGTGTAAAGGGAAGTACCAGTCCCCCAAAGGGTTTCGTTCAGCAGCACCGGGGTGGAGAACTTCACAAAGCTGCGAAACACCGCTTTGCCGGGGCGGAGGATGCAGCTGGGGATCAGGGGCATCCGCTTGCAGCGGAGGGCGTAGGTCAGGGAGATGACGAACTCCACCACACGGGAGGAGAAGGTGGCGATGGCGGCGCCGGTAATGCCCAGGGCGGGCAGGCCCAGCTTGCCGAAGATGAGGATGTAGTTGCCCAGGGTGTTGCACACCGTGGAGATGGCGAACACCGTCATGCCGAAGCGGGGGTTCTCAATGCTCTGCTGCATCCCGATGTAGATGGAGGAGAGGGAGTTGAGAATGTAGGAAAAGCCCACGATGCGGATATAGGGGGTGCCCAGCTCCACCAGCCGGAGGTTGTCCGTGATGAGCAGCAGCACCTGCCGGGGAAACAGGCCCATGGTCAGGGCGCAGACGGTGGAGATGCCCCCGGCCACGAAGAAGCCGATGCCCATGACCCGGTTGATGGATTCCTTGTCACCCCGGCCCCAGAACTGGCTGATGAGCACACGGGAGCCGCTTTGCAGGCCGAAGATAATGAGCTGAATGATATAAATGGGTACATTGGACACGGTGACGGCGGACATCTGCTCCTGGCCTACCAGGCCCACCATGAAGGTGTCCATAAAGCCCAGGGAGGTGGTGATCAGGTTTTGCAGCACCACCGGCAGGGCCAAAGTCAAGACCCTGCGGTAAAAGCCGGGCTCCCGGCGGAGATAGCTGAAGTTCATAAAACAAAAGTCCCTATCTAAAATAATAAATGGAATCCATGTTTTGTCAGGGCATGTACCTGACAAAACATACTTTGCGGTTCACAAGTGTGCGAGCGTAGCGAGCCCTCCAGAGGGGCTTCTCTTGCCGCTTTGCGGCAATTCACCTTCTGCATAGCAGTGAACCGTGTGGGGGATTCTCGAGGGGGAGCCTGCTCCCCCTTGACATTTTACAGCATGGGCATCCGGCGGTCGTGGTGGTTCCGCAGAGCCTCCGCGCAGGCGTCGATGTCCGCAAAAGTAGTCTCCGGGCCGAAGCTCAGCCGGATGACCCCGGCGGCCACCCGCTTGGGCAGCTTCAGGGCGGCCACCACCTGACTGGACTTCCCCTGATGGCAGGCGGACCCGGCGGAAATGCAGATGCCCTGACTGCCCAGGTCCGTGACCACGTTCTGGCTGGGCCAGCCCGCCATGGAGACAGACAGCACATGGGGGGCCTTGCCGTCTCCGATGATATGGAGGTCCGGAATGGCGGAGAGCTTTTCCACGGCGTAGGCCTTCACCTCTGCCATGTGCCGCAGCTTGTCCTCCAGATGATCGCAGCGCAGCTCCACCGCCTTGGCGAAGCCTGCGATCTGGGCGGTGGCCTCCGTGCCGGAGCGGAGGCCCATCTCCTGGCCGCCGCCGGGCAGCAGGGGCCGGGGATTCCGGACCCGGGGGCCGATGTACAGGGCGCCGATGCCCTTGGGGGCGCCGATCTTATGGCCGGAGAGGGTGATGAAGTCTGCCCCCAAAGTTTTGGCGGAGAAGGGGACCTTCAAAAAGCCCTGGACCGCGTCGGTGTGGAGCAGGGTCTTGTCGTTGATGGCTTTCAGCCCTCTGGCAATGTCCGCAATGGGGTAGATATTGCCCAGCTCATTGTTCACCATCATCACGGACACCAGCGCCGTGTCCGGCCGCACGGCGGCGAGAACCGCTTCGGCGGAAATATCGCCGTTCTGGTCCGGCAGGAGCTTGGTGACCTCCCAGCCCTCCTGCTCCAGCTGCTGGCAGCAGTTGAGAACGGCGTGGTGTTCCACGGCGGTGGTGACGATGTGGCGGCCCACATGGCGGTTCTGCCAGCAGGCGGCCCGGATGGCCCAGTTGTCGCCCTCCGTGCCGCAGGAGGTGAAGAACAGCTGCTTGGGTTCGCAGCCAACAGCCCTGGCGATGACCGCCCGCCAGTCCTCTATCCGGCGGTGCATCTCCTGGCCCAGGGGATACTGGGCGCTGGGATTGCCGAACTGCTCCGTCAGCACGGTATACATAGCGTCCGCCACTTCCTTGGGGACCGGCGTGGTGGCGGCGTGATCCAGATAAATCATAAAAACCTCCTCTTGCTCAACCGGGAAAATCAACGTATAATGGGAGGGAACCGAACAGGGCACCTCGGCGCCCTTTGCCAGAGTTCCACTCTGACAGCGTAATTACTTATTATAAAAGAAACGTTTGAAAAACGCAAGGAGAACCTATGAAAGTTGCCATTTACACCCTGGGCTGCAAGGTGAATCAATACGAGACCCAGGCCATGGAGCAGACCCTCCGGGCCAAGGGCCATGAGGTGGTGGATTTTGCCGGGGAGGCCGACGCCTATGTGGTGAACACCTGCTCCGTCACTGCCGTCAGCGACCAGAAGTCCCGCCAGGTGATCCACCGGGTGCAGAAGCAGCATCCGTCGGCGGTGGTGGCAGTGTGCGGCTGCTATCCCCAAACCCACGCCGAGGACGTCCGGAAGCTGGGGGTGGACCTGATCGCCGGAACCGGCGACCGGGAGGGCTTCATCACCCTGCTGGAGGAGGCCGCCGCCGGAAAGAAGGATCTGGAGGCCATCGACAAGTCCTTTGAGCGCCGCACCTTTGAGGTTCTGCCCGCCGGAGGGATGGAGGGCCGCACCCGGGCCATGCTGAAGATCGAGGACGGCTGCGTGAATTTCTGCACCTACTGCATCATTCCCTACGCCCGGGGGCCGGTGCGGTCCCTGCCCCTGGAACAGGCGGTGGAGCAGACCCGGCAGCTGGCGGCGGAGGGATACCGAGAGATCGTTCTCACCGGGATTGAGATTTCCTCCTGGGGTCATGACCTGAAAAACGGCCAGACTCTCATCGACCTGCTGGAGGCGTTGTGCGCTGCCGCGCCGGAGGTCCGGCTGCGGCTGGGCAGTCTGGAGCCCCGGACGGTGACGGAGGACTTCTGCCGCCGGGCGGCGGCCCTGCCCAACCTGTGCCCCCAGTTCCACCTGTCCATGCAGAGCGGGTGTGACGCCACGCTGAAGCGGATGAACCGGAAGTACGATTCCGCCCGGTATCTGGAATCCGTG
>URTS01000061.1 GCA_900550685.1 uncultured Oscillibacter sp.
CCACCAGGGCGGATGCGGTGGTGGGGCCAAGGATCAGGTTGCAGATGATCTTGGCAGCAGCGCCACGGGTCAGGGTGTTGGTGGGACGGAAGTCACCTTCGGCATAGCCGTCGATGACCTTTGCGGCGGACATCACGTCGACAGCTTCTTTATAATTGATCTTGCTGGCGTCGGTGAAGTCCTTGGCGCCGGCGCTGACAGTGACCAGAGACATGGTCATCACCAGAGCCAGAACCAGAGAAAGGAACTTCTTCATGGGGTTTTCCTCCTTATGAAATGTCGAAACATTGCCTTGAGGTTCCCCGCCCCCCGGTTCCGGGTTTCGTGTCGGGGCTAGCCTGCTCGTCAAAATCCCTGAGATGCCGCCGGACCGCAAGCGGTTCGGTGTGCATCGGACGAGATTTTTCCTCGCTTTCCATCCGCAAACGCTTCGCTGGTTTGCGAATGGAGAATGGGGAACGGCCCGACTTACGTCGGGGGTTACGAGCCTACACCAAGCACGGAGCTTGGAGGCAGTTTGCCCGCGGTTCTGTTTCGCAAGGCTACTTTAGCAGGCCCGCCCCACGATGTAAATAGTTTCGCCCGGAACGTAATATAAGCGTAAAATAGCGGCGTTTTTATGTAAAAGTGTGCTATTCATGCAACGTTTGAACATAACTTACCGTTTTCCCTCCGGCAGCTCGTAGTGCCGCCCCACCAGGGCCAACTCCCCCTGCTCCACCAGCCGGGAGAGGATCTGGGTCCCCTGGGCCGGTGGCACGTTCAGCAGCTTGAGAAAGTCCTGGCGGCGGCCGGTGCCGTGCTGTAACAAATAGCCCCGGATGGCGGAAAGCTGGTCCTCCGGCGGCGTCACCGCCCCGGCGGGGTAGTACCGGGCGCCGATGCGCACCAGCTGCCCCGCCTCCCGCAGCCGCAGCAGCTGTTGCCGGGCGGTGACCTTGGAGACGTTCAGGGCCGCCGTCACGTCCTCCCGGGTGAGATACCCCTGTTGGGCGGCCAGGTCCAGGAGGATTTTGCTGCGGTCATCCTGGGTGGCCCAGGTGTGGAGGTTCCGCAGGTTCACCTGTTCCAGCCCGCCCCGGATCAGGGCCGTTCGGGTGACGGTGGTGAGCCGCGCCAGATCCATGGGGCGGCCGGTGGTAGGGGCGGTGAACACCTGGGGCTCCGCCGGGTCCTTCCGCCGCTCCTTGGCCTCCGACAGCATTCGCCGCAGGCGGCTGCCCATGGGGAGCTCCCGGTCCGGCAGCAGAAGGAGGTTGCGGTCGAAATCCACCTGGTCCCAGGTCAGGGCGGCGATCTCGCCGGGCTGCATCCGCAGCTGCCAGCCCATCCACAGCGCCAGCCCAGCCGGGGAGCTGCCCTCCTGCTGGACGATGCGCCAGAGGAGGTATTCCCGCTCGTCTTTGTCCGCCGGGGGCGCCGGGGGCTGGGGCCGGGCGGTGCGGAGGTAGGGGGAGAAGGCGTCCCGCAGGGTGGACACCGCCATGCCGCTGACCCGGGCGGCGTAGGGCCAGCCCCGCTCCTCGATCTGGCGGATGACGAAGTCGTGGCGCAGGTCCATGAGCCCGGCGGTCTGGCCCTCGCTGTTCAGGGCCTGCCGGGCCAGCCGGGAGACGGACTCCGGCGGCATGGGCCGCTTGCCCCGGTCCGACACCACCACGTGGTCGGAGCGGAGGGCGTACAGCGTGTGCCGCTTCCGGAGGCAGGCCTCCGTGGAGGGGTCCAGGGGTACGGTGCGGTCCGGCAGCAGCAGCGCCTTGCTGTCCAGATCCACCTGGTCCCAGACCAGGTCGGTGATCTCCGCCCGGCTCAGCCCCTGGAGCCAGGCCAGCCGGAGAATGGCCCCCTCCGGGCTGTAGGGGTGGCGGGTCAGCAGCCGCTCCATGGCGGCCGGGTCCGGCCGGTTCAATTGATAGCCCATGTGTCAGACCTCCCCTGCCCGGCGGGACCGGGCGGAACCGCCGCCGGGGGACTGACAACAAAATAATGATTTTGTCAACAGCTGTCGGCGGAAGCGGCTTGAAATTTCATATTGGCATCTGAATTTTACTTGAGATCGGCGCAAAAAGCAAGGTGATCCTGGCTTTTTGCGCGCGAAGAACAGGCAGGCTTTCCGAAAAAGAGAGAGCCTGCCTGCGCGGCGCGCCTTTTTTGCCCGGATTCCGGCAGATTCCGCCCTTTTCCCGCAGGGAAACCGCCGGACAGTTCCCGTCCCGCCCGCCATTTCTATACAAAATCATTATTTTGTCAGCACAGCAGGTGCAGCCGCTCCAGCTGCCGGACGTGCTCCGCACCGGTGGTGCGGAGGTAGATGCGGGTGGTGTCGATGGAACTGTGGCCCAGAACGTCCACCAGCTTCACGATGTCCCGGCAGAGGGCGTAAAACGCGCGTGCAAAGAGGTGGCGCAGATTGTGGGGGAACACCTGGGAAGGCGTCACCCCCGCTGCCTGACAGAGCCGCGGCAAATTCCGCGGCTGTATTCTCTGTGATGTAATGCATCTCTTCCTGCATACGATCCCGCTCCCCAAACAGATTTGGCGGACGGCCCGCCGCCGGGGCTATTGTAATGCAGGGCCGCCCTCTCTGCCCAGCCCTTCCCCGGCAGGCGGCGGGCAGCTTTTTCTTGACAAGGCAGGAAAAATACGTTAAACTGGAAAAGTCGATTTCAGAAGAAAGGCGGTACTCCAGGATGATGTACTCCATGGTCATGCTGATGTGCAATACCGTCTTTGGTGCGTTCTGAGATCTTTCTCAAACGGGAAATTCCAAAGGCGGTTATGGTCGTTGCCCATAACCGCCTTCTTATTTTGCACAATATTCTGCCCGGCAAGGGCGATAGGAGGAAGTCAACTATGGCGAACATCGGAACCAAATGCGTGCAGGCGGGCTACACCCCCGGCAACGGCGAGCCCCGGCAGGTACCCATCATTCAGAGCACCACCTTTAAGTACGCTTCCAGCAGCGACATGGGCAAACTCTTCGACCTGGAGGCCAGCGGCTACTTCTACTCCCGGCTGCAAAACCCCACCAACGACACGGTAGCGGCCAAGATCGCGGCCCTGGAGGGCGGCACGGCGGCCATGCTTACCGCCTCCGGCCAGGCGGCCAATTTCTACGCCGTGTTCAACATCGCCTCCTGCGGGGACCACGTGGTGTCCTCCTCCAGCATTTATGGCGGAAGCTATAACCTCTTTGCCGTGACCATGAAGCGGATGGGCATTGAATTTACCTTTGTGGACCCGGACTGCACGCCGGAAGAACTGGACGCCGCCTTCCGCCCCAACACCAAGGCCGTTTTCGGTGAGACCATCGCCAACCCGGCCCTGACGGTGCTGGATATTGAGAAATTTGCCAAGGCCGCCCACAGCCACGGGGTCCCCCTGATCCTGGACAACACCTTTGCCACCCCCATCAACTGCCGTCCCTTTGAATGGGGCGCGGACATCGTGACCCACTCCACCACCAAGTACATGGACGGCCACGGCGCTGCCCTGGGCGGCTGCATCGTGGATTCCGGCAAATTCGACTGGACGAAGTACCCCGACAAGTTCCCCGGCCTGTGCACCCCGGACGAGAGCTACCACGGCGTGACCTACACGGAGCGCTTCGGCCTGGAGGGGGCCTATATCACCAAGGCTACCGCCCAGCTGATGCGGGACCTGGGCTCTATTCAGGCGCCCCAGAACGCCTTTTTCCTGAACCTGGGCCTGGAAAGCCTCCACGTCCGGATGAAGCGTCACTGTGAAAACGCCCAGAAGGTGGCGGAGTTTCTTCAGCAGCATGAGAAGATCGCCTGGGTGCAGTACTGCGGCCTGCCGGGGGACAAATACTACGCCCTGGGCCAGAAGTACCTGCCCAACGGCTCCTGCGGCGTGGTGTCCTTCGGCGTGAAGGGTGGCCGGGCCGCCGCCGAGGCCTTCATGGGCCGGCTGAAGATCGCCGCCATTGAGACCCACGTGGCCGACGCCCGGACCTGCTGCCTGCATCCTGCCTCCTCTACCCACCGGCAGATGAATGCCGAGGAACTGAAGGCCGCCGGTGTGGCGGAGGATCTGGTCCGCTACTCCTGCGGTCTGGAGGACACTGAGGATCTGATCGCCGACCTGGCCCAGGCCCTGGCGGACTGACTGACACCATTTCCCAAGAAAGGAAGTCTTTTTCGTGCCTATCAAAATTCCCGACGGTCTCCCCGCAGCCAAAACCCTGGCCAGCGAAAACATCTTCGTGATGAACGAAACCCGGGCCGTCACCCAGGACATCCGGCCTCTGCACATTCTGGTGCTGAACCTGATGCCCACCAAGATCGAAACGGAGACCCAGCTCTCCCGCCTGCTGGGCAATACCCCCCTGCAGGTGGAGCTGGAATTTATCCACACCTCCAGCCACGAGTCCAAAAACACCTCCAAGGAGCACCTTTTCCAATTTTACAAGGTCTTTGACCAGGTAAAGGACCGGAAGTTCGACGGCATGGTCATCACCGGTGCGCCGGTGGAAACCATGCCCTTTGAAGAGGTGGAATACTGGCCGGAGGTCTGCCGGATCATGGAATGGAGCAAGGCCCACGTCTACTCCACCTTCCACATCTGCTGGGGTGCCCAGGCAGGCCTTTACTATCACTACGGCATCAAGAAATACCTGCTGCCGGAAAAGCTCTTCGGCGTGTTCCCCCACGTGGTGGAGCGACGGTCCTCTATGCTGATGCGGGGCTTTGACGATGTGTTCATGGTCCCCCACTCCCGCCACACCACCATCCGGCGGGAGGAGGTGGAGGCCTGCAAGGACCTGAAGCTGCTGGCCTCCTCTCCCCAGGCCGGGGTCTACGCCATGGCCACCGAGGGCGGACGGCAGATCTTCATCACCGGCCACTCCGAGTACGACGTGGGGACCCTGCAGAAGGAGTATCTTCGGGACAAGAACGCCGGACTGCCCATCCATGTGCCGGCAAACTACTTCCCCAACGACGATGACACCCAGCCGCCCCGGGCCACCTGGCGCAGCCACGCCAATCTGCTGTATCAGAACTGGCTGAACTACTTCGTCTATCAGGAGACACCCTACGACCTTCACTCCATCGGCAATGGCTGAGCAGACTGTTTATTTGGGAGGCAGGCTATGTATCAGGATCTGGCCAAAGGCAGCATCACCAAGGGGCTGCTGCTCTTTGCCGCCCCCATGGTGGCAGGGAACCTGCTCCAGCAGCTTTACAACATTGCGGACACCCTTATCGTGGGCCAGGCCCTGGGCCGCAACGCCCTGGCGTCGGTTGGGTCCGCCTTTACCCTGATGACCTTTTTGACCTCCGTTTTCCTGGGGCTGTCCATGGGCGCCGGGGCCTTGTTCTCCATCTATCAGGGCCGGGGCAATCAGACCGCCCTCCGCCGGGCAGCGGCCCACGCCTTCGCCCTGATCCTGGCGGTGACGCTGGTGCTGGCCCTGGCGGTCTACCTCTGGGTCGATCCCATTCTCCGCTTTCTGCAGATCCCGGAGGAACTGTACGATGCCATGCGGACCTACCTGCTCATCATCTTCACCGGGCTCCTGGCCACCTTCCTCTATAATTTCTTTGCCTGTTTGCTGCGGGCGGTGGGGAACTCCGTGGCTCCCCTTTGGTTTCTGGGGACGGCGGCCCTGCTGAACATCGGACTGGATCTGCTGTTCGTTCTGGTGTTTCACTGGGGCGTGGCCGGGGCCGCGATCGCCACGGTCATCGCCCAATACGTCTCCGGCCTGGGCCTGCTGGGCTATACGGTCCTCCGGTGCCGGGAGCTGCTGCCCCGGCGGGCTGACCTCCGCTGGGACGGCGGTATTCTGCGGGAAATTCTGGACCTGTCCCTGCTGACCTGCGCCCAGCAGTCCGCCATGAACTTCGGCATCCTGCTGGTGCAGCGGCTGGTGGACAGCTTCGGCCCCATCACCATGGCGGCCTTTGCCGCCGCCGTGAAGATCGACGCCTTCGCCTACCTGCCGGTGCAGGATTTCGGCAACGCCTTTTCCACCTTCATCGCCCAGAACTACGGCGCCGGAAAAACGGACCGCCTGCGGCTGGGACTGCGGCAGGCCACCCTGGTGAGCATCGGCTTCTCCTGCGTCATCACGGCCTGCGTGGTGCTCTTTGCCGGGCCGCTGATGCGGATTTTCGTCCAGGCGGAGGAAACTGCGGTCATTGCCGCCGGGATCCGGTATCTGCGGATCGAAGGGGCGTTTTACGCCGGCATCGGCTGCCTGTTCCTGCTCTATGGCTTCTACCGGGCCGTCAAGCGCCCCGGCATGAGCGTGGTGCTGACGGTGATCTCTCTGGGCACCCGGGTGGTGCTGGCTTATGCCCTGGCGGGCCCCGTGGGGGAGGTGGGCATCTGGGCCGCCATCCCCATTGGCTGGGCGCTGGCGGACGCCGCGGGCTACGGCTATTACTTCCGCCATCGGGACCGGCTTCTGGATATAGACTGATGCTTCGTCCCCCTTTTTCCCTTGATGACGGGACCGTTCCGTGGTAAAATCCTTCTCTGTACGATTCATCCGCGGAACACGAAAGGACATACCATGAATCAGAAAGAACTCAATGAGATCCGGCGGCGCTTCAAGCTGGACCGGAACAGCATTTCCAAAATTTTCGGCTGCTATGTCAACAGCAACAAGGAAGTCATCTCCTGGGTGGACGCCTCCATGGGCCTCATGCAGCAGGAGGAACAGGAGATGTACCTGGCCCTTCTGAAAAAGGCCCTCTCCGGCGCCCTGGGGAAAAATCTGGTGGACATCGTGCTGGACACCCGCCAGGTGGCGGACAGCGACGAGGGCCGCCTTCTGCAAACCCTCCGCCAGACGGAGCTGAAGGACCCCAACTCCCGGGAGACCCTCTGCCATACGATCATCGACGCCCTGGACATGGGCGAGACCAATTACCTGATCCTCCTGGCTGCCGACACCTACGATGTGCCCCACAAGAGCCGGGACGACGAGTTCCAGGCGGACGCCGGGGACACGGTGTACCGCTATTTCGTCTGCGCCGTCTGCCCGGTGAAGGCCCCCACCCTGGAGCTGCGGTACGACCACGATCTGAACGAGTTCCACCCCGGCTCCACCGGCCACATCGCCCTGGCGCCGGAGTTCGGCTTCCTCTACCCCGCCTTTGACAACCGGGCCGCCAACCTCTACAACGCCCTGTTTTACACCAAGAACCCGGCGGAGCTGAACCAGGCGGTCATCGACGCCCTGTTCCGGGTGGAGCCCCCCATGTCCGCCGCGGAGCAGAAAAACGTGTTCGACACGGCCTTGACGGAAGCCCTGGACAAGGATTGCAGCTACGATGTGGTGCAGTCCGTCCACGAGCAGATCCGGGCCCGGATCGAGGACCACAAGGAGAGCCACGACCCGGAACCCTTGGAACTGACCGTCACCGACGTGGGCTGCATCCTGGCCAACAGCGGCGTGGACACGGAAAAGGTGGAGGCCTTCAAGGAAAACTGTGAAAAGCAGTACGGCGAAAACGCCGCGCTGAACCCGGTGAACATCATTGAAAGCCGCAAGTTCGAGGTCACCACCCCGGAGGTGAAGATCACCATTGCCCCGGAGAACAGCTACATGATCGAGACCCGGGTCATCGACGGCCGCAAATATCTGCTGATCCCCGCCGACGACGGCGTGGAGGTCAACGGCATCGGGGTGAACATCCCCGGCAAGCGGGAACCCTCTTCCGAAGAACCGTCTGAAGAATAAGCGAAAAAAAGCACGCCATTCTGCGAATGGCGTGCTTTTTTACAGGCTCAATTCAGTTTGCCGGGAAGAGGATATCCTTGGCCACCGGGGTATAGAAAAGCCGCTCCACTTCCCTGCGGTCATGGGTCCGGCCCAGGATCCACATGAGCTTGGCCACCACGGCCTCCGTGGTCATGTCGTAGGCCTCCAGCACCTTCAAATCCGCTTTCAGACTGTGGCCCACATGGTAAACGCCCACGTCGCTGCCCTCGCTGGGCACCTGGGTGGTGAGCACGATGAACCGGCCCCGGTCCATCCATTCCCGCAGGCAGTCGTAGAATCCGCCCTGTTCCGGCAGGCCGCCCACGCCGAAGCTCTCGATGATAAGGGCGTCGTTCCGCTCCAGAAAGAAGTCCACAGCGGCGCGGTCCTGGCCCGGCGTCAGCTTCAAAAGGGCCACCTTGGTGTCCAGGGTATCGCAGAAAGCAGGGACATCAGCACAGTCCTGCCGGATATACCGCAGGAGGACCCCGTCCCGCAGGACCCCCAGGTCCGGGTAGTTGATGCTGGAAAAGGCCTGGAAGCTCTTGGTGCGGGTCTTCCGGGCCCGGGTGCCCAGGATCACATGGCTGTTGAACACGATGGACACCCCCGGCAGGTCCGACGCGGCACAGCGGAAAGCGTCCGTCAGGTTGATCTTGGAATCGGTGGAGTCAAAGCCGATGGGCTTCTGGGCTCCGGTGAGGATGACGGGCTTGGGGCTGCCCTGGACCAAATAGCTGAGGGCCGCGGCGGTATAGGCCATGGTGTCGGTGCCGTGGGTGATGACAAAGCCGTCATAACGGTCATAGTTATCCCGGACGCAGCCCGCCATAGCCAGCCAATGCTCCGGCCGCATGTTGGTGCTGTCCAGGTTCAGCAGCTGCACGCAGTCCACATCGCAGATGCCGGAGATGGCAGGCAGATGGCTCAAAAGCTGCTCCGTGGTCAGTTCCGGCGCCAGGCCGTCCTCCGTCACATCGGAGGCGATGGTGCCGCCGGTGCCGATAAGCAGAATTTTCTTCATAGAACTTCCTTTCAGCCCAGGTCCCGGTGGTCCAGGGCGGCCAGGCCGAACCGGGCGGCCATGGTGATGCGCCGGCGCTCCTCCTCGGTCCCGGCGCGGTTCAGCTGATCCTTCAGGTCCTTTAAAAACAGGCCCCGGAGGGAATCCTCCTCCGCCCGGGCCCACAGGTCCTCTGCCAGCCGGGTCTGGTCCCGCAGCTCCAGGGCATAGAACTGGTCCGCCAGGGTTTCTTGCAGGGCTTCCAGGAAAACGCCCCCCTCCCCGGTCTCACCGGTGAGGAGGATGCGGTAAAGGTCCCGGGCGGTTTCGGCAGGCAGCGCCCCTTCAACGGCGGTCCTGGGGTCCTGGCCGGTGACATCCACCGTCAAAATCTCGTAGCGCCGCCGGGCAAAAGGCACAAAGTCCAGGCCGATTTTGCCGTCCTCGTCTATGATGCCGGTATAGAAGCCTTTTTCCCCCAGCTCGTCAAAGCCCCGGCCCTCCGGGCATCCCGGCCAGGCACAGAGAGTCTTTCCATAGGTCAGGGGCTCCGTCCGCTTGTGGATGTGCCCCAGGGCCAGGTACGCAAGGCCGCTGGCGGCGATCTCCTCCCGGCGGATGGGATCGTACCGGATCTCCGCCGGGTCGATCTCCCCGTGGAGCAGACCGATATGGACTTTGCCGTCCGCCGGGGCGGCAAAGCCGGACAGGAAGCCCTCCGGCTGTTCCGGCCCGGTAAAGGCCCCGCCGTGGATCACCAGGTTTTTCTCCGGCCACGCCATGGCCGTCAGGCATGGCTGGGTGAAAATATGCACGTTTTCCGGCCACTGCACCGTCAGGTAGGGGCTGCCGGGGCCGTACCAGTCATGGTTGCCGGGGGCAATATAGACCTGGGCGTGCATCTGACCCAGGGCGGCGGAAAGACGCTCCGCCGTGTCCCGGTAAGCCGCCGCGCTGTCGAACAGGTCTCCTGCCAGCAGCACCAGCTCCACGCCGTTCTGATTGGCGTAGTTGGCAAGGCGCACCGGCAGTTCCCGGCTCTCCCGGCGGCGGTCCGCCGCCTGCTGAGGAGGCAGAGCGGCAAAGGCACTGTCCAGGTGGAAGTCCGCCGCGTGAATGAATTTCAGCATAGCCCGCTCCCTCAGTTCTCCTTCTCTTCCGGACGCCAGCCCTTGGTGACATCCACCCAGGCCACAAAGTTGGAGGAATATTTTTCCAGTTCTTCACAGGTCATCTCAATGGCGCTGTTGCTGCTTCCGGCAGCGGGGAACACGGTTTCAAACCGCTTCAGGGAGACATCCAGATAGGTTTTCACATTCTCCGGCAGGGCAAAGGAGCACACGCCGCCGGGGTCGTGACCGATCATGGTGTGGGCCTCGTCAAAGGTCAGCATCTTGGCCTTGGTGTGGAACTGGGCCTTATAGCGGCTGTTGTCCACCTTGGCGTCTCCCGCCATGACGATGATAATGGGCTCCTCGCCGATCTTGAAGCTCATGGACTTGGCAATGCGGGCGCCTTCCACGCCCACGGCCACCGCTGCCAGCTCCACCGTGGCGGAGGAGACGTCAAACTCCCGGATGCGGTCCTCGATGCCGAAGTCCTTGAAATATGCGCGTACTTTCTGAATAGACATGGTAAGTTCCTCTTTTTATATAGTCTCGTAGTTCTATTGTACTGTGCGGCCCGGGCTTTTGCAAATAGAATATCGCCGGATTCCCCATTTCTATTCCCCCGCGCCTGCGGCAGCGCCCCCTCTGCCGCCCCCGGCAGGCAAAAAAGGACGTCATCCATTGGATGACGCCCTTTTGCAGCTTAGGAAGCTCTTACTTCGCGGCCTTGGCGGCGCGGACAGCCTCGATCAGCATCGGGGTGACCTTGAACAGGTCGCCGCAGATGCCGTAGTCAGCGATCTCGAAGATGGGAGCGGTGTCGTTCTTGTTGACGGCAATGATGCACTCGGAATCCTGCATGCCGGCCTTGTGCTGGATGGCGCCGGAAATGCCCAGAGCGATGTACACCTTGGGATGCACGGTCTTGCCGGTCTGGCCCACCTGGTGGTCAGCAGACAGCCAGCCGCTGTCGATGGTGGCACGGGAACCGCCAACAACGCCGCCCAGCTCGGCAGCCAGCTCTTCAGCCAGCTTGATGCCGC
>URTS01000062.1 GCA_900550685.1 uncultured Oscillibacter sp.
GACCGTCACGGCCTGGTTCACGCTGTCCTCGCAGGAACGCATGGCCAGAATGGTCTTTTCCATCAGCTCCTCGATGGGCCAGCCCAACCGCTCCGCGCCGGTATTGATGACATCCCGGGAGCAGCCTGCGGCGAACTTCTTGTCCTTGTACTTCTTTTTCAGGGAGCTGACCTCCATGTCCTGCACGGACTTGCTGGGCCGCATCCGGGCGGCGGCGCCGATAAGGCCCGTCAGTTCGTCGGCGGCAAAGAGGACCTTCTCCATCTCGTGGACAGGCTCCACATCGCAGCAGATGCCGTAGCCATGGGAGCAGACGGCATGGATCAGTTCCTCGGAGCAGCCGATCTCCGCCAGCAGCTCCGGTGCCTTGATGCAGTGCTGTTCCGGCCACTTTTCAAAATCCACATCGTGGAGCAGGCCCACGGTGGCCCAGAAATCGGCGTCCTCACCGTAGCCCAGTTCATTGGCGTACCAGCGCATGGTGCCCTCCACCGTCAATCCGTGCTGGATGTGGAACGGCTCGCTGTTGTACTTTTTCAGCAGAGCCAGGGCTTCTTCTCTTGTGGGGCAGGCTTTCATCTTGATCTCTCCTTTATTCTTACCATCGCCGACAGGCGTATTTACCCTTGTCAATTGATGGTACTTATTTCAGCGTCTCCAGCTCCGGGTCGGAGGGCAGGGTCAAAAAATAGTCGTAATAGGGCAGCAGAAACTCGTACCCCTTCTTGATCCGGTCCACCACGTCCCGGCAGAACAGTTCGTCCGTCAGCTTGTCCTCATGGGTGATGGTGATGGACTTCATCTGAAACCAGGGGGCCAGCAGTTCCGAGGGAGCCCCGGCCTTGGGCCGCTTGTAGGTATCCCCGCCCAGGGTGAACTCTGATTGGGCGTTCAATGCCTTTGTCAGCTTCTCCATGGGCTTGGGATTTTCGATAATGCGGGCCCGGAGCTTGGCCATGTCCATGGGCTTTGCCATCCAACAGCCCATGCCGTAGCCCCAATAGTCCGGCCCCAGTTCAAACCAGAAGGTGGGCCGGGTGGTCCAGTCCTCGCTGGGCCGCTCCACGCAGAACCACAGGTGGTCCTTGTAAGGCCCCCGGCCATGGAGCCGCCGGGCGTCCCGGTAGATCCGGGTCACGCGGCACACCATGGGGCCCTCCGGCCGCTTTTCTGAAAGAAAATCGTAAATTTCCGCCCCCAGTTCCTTCATGGGGCGGTAAAACTCGTTCAGATACGTCTCCTTGTGAGCTTCAAACCAGGGCCGCTCGTTGTTGAAGCGGATACCCCACATGAAATCCACGGTGGCATCGGTAAATCCGGTAAACATAGGTCTCCTCGCAATCGTTTTTCATATTGCGGCTATTGTAGCACAGGTGACGGCGGCCTTGCAACAGGAAAACTATACAATTCCTACTGCTTTAATAGGCTTGTGCCGCAAAAAAGAACTCCGGCAGAGCCGGAGTTCTTTCAACATGCAGATTATTCTGCGGCGTAGACGGAAGCCTGCTTCCGATCCTTGCCCAGACGCTCAAAACGCAGGGTGCCGTCCACCTTGGCGAACAGGGTGTCGTCAGTGCCGATGCCCACGTTGGTGCCGGGATGGATCTTGGTGCCGCGCTGGCGGACCAGGATGTTGCCGGCCTTGACGAACTGGCCGTCTGCACGCTTGGCGCCCAGACGCTTGGAGTTGGAGTCACGACCGTTCTTGGTGGAGCCGCCGCCCTTCTTGTGGGCGAAGAACTGCAAACCGATCATCATCATGATAAAGGACCATCCTTTCTTTAGAGATTTCAGGGAGGACTTATTCAGCCTCCAGAACTTCGATGTTTTCAGGATACTCGTCATGGAGCTGGGCAAAGTAGACCATCATGCCCGTCAGGAGGGCCTGACAGGTGCTCTCCGCCGTCTGGCCGAGGCTTCCCGGCAGCCGGAGGGAGATAGATGCGTCGCTTTCCCGGACCTTCACGGACGCCGCCAGGCCCAGCACGTCGTTGACGGTGGTCTCCACCAGACGAACGGCGCTGGTAACTGCCGCACAGACAATGTCCGCGCCAGCCTCAGCGTAGCCGCTGTGGCCCTGCACGTCGAATCCGATGACGCGGCTTCCCTGGCTTTGGAAGGTGATGGTGGTCATGCTCAGACAGAGATCTTGCCGATCTCAACCTTGGTGTAAGGCTGACGATGGCCCTGACGCTTGCGGTAACCCTTCTTGGGATTGTACTTGAAGATGCGGATCTTCTTGCCCTTGCCGTTCTTCACGATCTTGGCCTCCACGGAAGCGCCCTCCACAACGGGGGTGCCGAAGGTAGCCTTCTCATCGTCGATGATGGCCAGGACCTGCTCGAACTTCACGGTATCGCCAGCCTCGTTGTCCAGCTTCTCGATGTAGATCACATCGCCCTCGGACACCTTGTACTGCTTGCCGCCAGTCACGATAATTGCGTTCATTCTTTTCAACTCCTTCATTTACGGGCTCGCTGTCGGGGGCGATCTCCGAAGAAATACTTTAGACCCATTCAAAGCGGCCTTATTATTATATCTGCGGCAGTGCCGTTTGTCAACGGTTTTTCCGCGAAAATCCGGGAATTTTTGAAGAAATCCGTCATCCCGGCAGGATCTTCACCGGACAAAGCGGGTGCTGAGCCGCAGAAGGCCCTCCAGGGTCAGCGTCATCTGCTCCGGCAGCTCCGCCGGGTGTCCGGTAGTACCCGGAAAAAGGACATAGCCGAAGTACAGGCCGTTTCTGTCATAAATGCCGCCTCCGATCAGGTCGGCGGTATGGCTTTCTCCATCTATAGCAACCGTGAGATTTGCGAATTTGTCAGTGCGGTAATATCCGGACTCATAATTTTCGCCGCCGCAGCCCGTTATCAGTACGCCTCGCCAGGGATTGTAGAAATGACGGACACCCTCTGCCCGGAACCAGATATTCCAGTTTCCAGACTCCTCACCCCAGTCTATATTCGACACTGTGATGCGGCAGCCGGTGTCGTCCTCGTAGATCACCGGCTCCGCACCGTTATAGACTTCTCGCGGATTCACGTCGATGGACCAGCTTCCCGGCAGTACCTCTTCCATGACCCGGTAATCCTTATTAGAAAACTGGTAGGAAAGGCCACGGGTCCAGCTGCCCCACACGCCGCAGCAGAACAGGACATAGTAAATGATCGCCAGCCAAAGCCCCCAGCCAATCCCCCGTTGGGTCCATTCCCGCTTCAGAGCCGCCAGATCCGGGGCGCTTTTCGCCCCATAGATCACCTCTGTCACATCGGCATCCAGCGCCGCGGCGATGCGCTCCAGGGTCTCCACATCCGGCAACGCCTTCCCCGTCTCCCAGGCGGACACCGCCTGCCGGGTGACGTGAAGCTGCTCCGCCAGTTCCTCCTGGGTCATGCGCTTCGCCGCCCGAAGCCGTTTGATATGGGTTCCGACAGACGCCATGGCCTCACCTCCTGCCGCCCTCAGTCTACTACAAACCGGGTCCGACTGTCACGCAAAGGGTATTTGCGCGGCTCAATATGCCAGCTTTTCCACTGTCCAGTCCCGGATGAGACCGGCATAAAAGCGGCAGACGGTCTTTCCTGTGTCCACATCCAGATTGCGGTAGTTGCCGCACTCCACGGCGCTCTTGCCGGGCATCTCGCCCTCAAACACGGCGGCCTGCTCAAAAACCTGCTTCACCAGCGCCACCGCCCCTTCCAGGTCCAGCAGACGGCTGTCGAACAGGAAGTAGAAGCCGGTCTGGCAGCCCATGGGGCCGAAGTAGATAACGGCGTCCTTCTGCGCCGAGTTCCGCAGCAGGGTGGCAATGAGATGCTCCACGGAGTGCATCTCACTGTTGGTCAGCAGGTCCCCGGTGTTGGGCTTTTTGAACCGGAGGTCCAGGGTCACGATGTCCCCATCCCGCCGGGAGAGATACAGTCCCGGCACCAGCTTATTGTGGTCCACGGCAAAGCTTGCGATCCGTTCCATATTACACTTCCTCCTCTTTCAGCGCCTGGGCCAGGGGCAGCACCACGGCTCCCAGATTTTCCAGCGCCTGTCCGAAATCAAAATATTCCGCCGCCTGGTTGTCGGAAAACAGGTGGTCCGACACGGATTTCACCGCCGCGAAGCCCACACCGTTCCGCAGGCACACCTGTGCCATGGCGCAGCCCTCCATCTCCACCAGCAGGGGGTGGAAGGTATCCCGGATGAAGGCGGCCCGGTCCCCCTTCACGGCGAACCAGTCCCCGGTGGCCACCCGGCCTGTGACAGCATCAAAGCCCAGCTTTTTCAGGGTCTCCACGCAGTGCTGCGGCTTCCAGGTGGGAAATTTCACCCGGTTCACCGTGGATACCAGGCCGATGGGGTCCCCCACGGCAGTGGTGTCCACATCGTGCTGGACAAATTCGCTGGGCACCACCAGGCTGCCGGTGGGCAGGTCCGTCAAACACCCGGCCACCCCGGCGTTCAGAATCAGATCCACGCCGTATTTCAGGCACAGGATCTCCGCCGCCATGGCGGCATTCACCTTGCTGACGCCTCCGGCGCAGGCGATGATCCCCGGTTCCACTTCAAAAAAAGGCACGCCGGACACCGTCTCAAAGGGCGTCCAGTCCTTGGCCCCCGGCAGGGCGTGCAGCTCCACCGGCATGGCAAATTGCAGTCCGATCTTCATTCCATATGCTCCATTTCTCAAGAATCCTGTTTCGGCAGCGCCTTTCCGCACTTGCCGCAGAAGGCAAAGCCCTCCCCCAGCCTGGCGCCGCAGTAGGGGCAGTAGGCAAACTTTCCCGGTTCGCCTGTCTGCACCTCCGGCTCCGGATCGCTCCGGCTGCCGAAGCGCACATTCAGCGGGTCCGGCTCCTCGTCACTGTCCACAATGTCATAGGCGGAATAGCGGTTTTCCCCGGCGGCATTTTTGAAGCTGTACACCGCGTTGACCACGCCGATGCCGATAAACGCCACCCCGAACAGCAGGAAGAAGCCGGGCGCTCCAATGGATGCCGCCCCACACGTCCAGATGATCCCGAACACAATTCCGAAAATAGAGCCGATGCCCCCCATCATGGACGGGCCCCGGCCCGGTTTTACACTTTTCATAAGCAGCTCCTTTCTGCGGGCTATGCCCGCCGCGCTCTGCTGCCAGTATAGCAGAAAATACAAACTGTGAAAACTGTATTTTTCCCCCGGTTCACCGTTCCTTCCAGATAAAAACGGGCATGGGCGGGGCGTTCCGCCGGTTGGCCCAGTCGCAGCGGAGGACGGAGAACCTCCGGTCATCCAGGGTCTCCAGCCACGCCAGCACCGCGTCCCGCTCCGTATAGCCGTTGGCCCCGCCGTAATACAGGGCGATAGCAACCGTCCCGCCGGGCTTCAGCACCCGCAAAGCAGCATCCAGGGCCGCCACAGAGGAGTCCGCCCGGGTAAAAACAGCGGGGTCCCCGCCGGGGAGGCGGCCAAAGTTGAACACCACGCAGTCCGCCGTTCCGGCCTCTGCGTAGCGCTCCATGTGGGCGTGACTGTCCAGGACCACCTCTGCCGTCAGGCCCTCCGCCGCCAGCAGGGCTTTCGTCTGGTCCACGGCCGCCTGCTGGATGTCAAAGGCCAGCACCCGGCCCGCATCCCCCGTCAGGCGGCACAGCAGGGCCGTATCCCGGCCCTTTCCCGCCGTGGCGTCGATGCAGAAGCTGCCGGGCTTTACGGACTGCTCCAGGAACCGGTGGACCATACTCAGAGTATTCAGCTGCATGGATTCTCCTCTCCGTATCACAAAAGGGACCCTCGGATGAGGATCCCTTTTGCTGTTTCTTCAATTACGCGCCATTAGCCCTTCACGATGGAAGCGGTGTCCATGGCGATCATCAGCTCTTCGTTGGTGGGGATCAGCAGGACCTTCACCTTGGAATCGGCAGCGGAGATGACGGTCTCCTTGCCACGGGTATTGTTGGCCTCGGCATCCATCTTCACGCCCATGAACTCCAGGCCGGAAGCGATGTCCAGACGCTGAGAAACGGAGTTCTCGCCCACGCCGGCGGTGAAGATGATGGCGTCCACGCCGCCCATAGCGGCGGCATAAGCGCCGATGAGCTTCTTCACGCCGTAGTTGAACATGTCAACGGCCAGGCCGGCACGCTCGTTGCCTTCCTTGTGGGCGTTCTCCAGATCACGGAAGTCGGAGGACACGCCGGATACGCCCTGGACGCCGGACTTCTTGTTGAGGATGTTCAGCATCTCGTCGATGTTCATGTTGTACTTGTTCATCAGGTACTGCAGGATACCGGCATCCAGATCACCGGCACGGGTGCCCATGGGCAGACCGGCCAGGGGGGTGAAGCCCATGGAGGTATCCACGCTCTTGCCGCCGTCCACAGCGGTGACGGAAGAACCGTTGCCCAGGTGGCAGGAGATCAGCTTCAGCTCCTCGGGCTTCTTGCCCAGCATGGCGGCGGCGCGCTGTGCCACATACTTGTGGGAGGTGCCGTGGAAGCCGTAGCGGCGGACCTTGTCCTTCTCATAGTACTCATAAGGCAGGGCATACATGTAAGCCTTGGCGGGCATGGTCTGATGGAAAGCGGTGTCGAACACGGCGACCATGGGCACGCCGGGCATCACAGCCTGGCAGGCCTTGATGCCGGTGATGTTGGCGGGATTGTGGAGGGGAGCCAGGGGGTTGCACTCCTCGATGGTGGCCATGACCTCATCGGTGATGAGGACAGACTTGGCAAACTTCTCCCCGCCGTGCACCACGCGGTGGCCCACCGCGTCGATCTCCTTCATGGAGCCGATGACGCCGTTGTCGGCGTCCACCAGGGCGTTCAGCACGGCCTGGATGGCCTCGGAATGGGTGGGCATGGCAACGTCAACGGCGTCCAGCACCTTCTTGCCCTCGATCTGGGGCTTGTAGGTGAACTTGCCGTCGATGCCGATGCGCTCGCACAGGCCCTTGGCCAGCAGCACGCCGGTCTCGGGGTTCAGCAGCTGATACTTCAGGGAGGAACTGCCTGCATTGATAACCAGAATGTTCATCGTCAATTCTCCTTCTTCTTTTGAGAAAGTCTTGTCAGACTTTCATAATTAAGATACAATAGAAAACTGTACTTGGCGTTTACGCAATAATTGCTTTTACCATTATAGCAAATTCTCCACAAGATACAATCACCATTTTTACCGAATTGACACTTTTTTGTAACCGCTTTGAGGTGACAAATGTGAAAACCGCTGGTATCATAACAGAATATAATCCCCTGCACTATGGCCACACGGCCCTGATGCAGGCCGTCCGGCGGCAGTACGGCGCCGGAACCGCCATCGTCTGCGCCATGAGCGGCAATTTCGTCCAGCGGGGCGATCTGGCCGTGGTCCGGCGGCAGGCTCGGGCGGAAGCCGCTGTTCAAAGCGGAGCGGACCTGGTATTGGAGCTGCCCCTGCCCTGGGCCGTCAGCTCCGCGGAGGGCTTCGCCCGCGGCGGCGTGGAGGCGCTGACCGCCACGGGCCTTGTTGATGTGCTGGCCTTCGGCAGCGAGTGCGGGGACGGTCCCGCGCTGCTTCGGGCCGCCCAGGCCCTGGAAAACCCGGAATTTTCCCTGCTCCTGAAAGCGGAGCTTGCCCAGGGCGACAGCTTTGCCGCCGCCCGGCAGCGGGCCGTCTCTTCCCTGCTGGCCCCGGCGGATGCCGCCCTGCTGTCCAGCCCCAACAACACCCTGGGCATCGAATACTGCCGGGCCCTGCTGCAAACCGGCTCCAATGCGGAGGTATTCACCATTCCCCGGACCGGTGCGGGCCATGACGCCGCCGTATCGGATGCCGGGAGCTATTCCGCCTCCGCCATCCGGACCCTGCTGGCAGAGGGACACCGGGAGGAAGCCCTATCCCGCATGGTCCCGGCTATGCAGGCAGCCTACCAGACCGAAGAAGCCGCCGGCCGGGCCCCGGTGTTCGCCTCAAACTGTGAACGGGCCATTCTGGCCCGGCTCCGCTCCATGAGTGCGGCGGATTTCGATACGTTGGACACCGGACACGAAGGCGCGGGCCAACGGCTTTACAACGCCAGCCGGGAAGTCCCTTCCCTTTCCGCCATCCTGGACCGCGCCAAAACCAAGCGGTTCGCCTACGCCCGTCTGCGGCGGATGGTCCTCTGGGCCTGTCTGGGTCTGACACCTGCCAGTATCCCCGCCCACGTCCCCTATCTGCGGGTGCTGGCCGCCAATGAAACAGGCCGGACGTTGCTGCATCAAATGCGGAAACGTGCCCAGCTGCCGGTGATTACAAAGCCCGCTGCCGTCCGTCAACTCAGCCCGGAAGCCCAGGCGCTGTTCCGGCTGGAAGCCCGCGGGGCTGACCTCTATGCGCTGGCCTACCCGGCGCTGTCCGCCGCCGCAGGCGGTACGCTCTGGCGGCAGGGGCCTGCCATGCTGTGACCATTCCCTGAAAGGAGTTCCCTATGAAAAAGTATTGTTCCCTGATCCTGACGCTCTGTCTCGCAGCCGCTCTTGCCGGCTGCGGCATCACCACGCTGCCCACCCCGGAGGATCCTGAGCCGCCTGCCGCGGCAGACCCGGAGGAGATCACCTACGAAGTGACCACCGATCCCCATGAGGAAACCGTCCACGCGGAGGACGGCACGCTTCTGATGACCGTCAGTTTTCAGCTGCCCCATTTACAGGCCTACGCCGACGGCACGCTGATTGAAACCCCCGCCACCCCCGCACAGGAGGAAGCTATGGCGCGGGTCAATACCTTCAACGAGAATTTCAACCAGTGGCGGGAATCCGAATCCGTGGAGGAAAGCATCGCCGACACGAAAATGATGTATCAGGAAAGCCCGGAACTGTTCACCGGCGACAGCATGGCTCCGCTTTCCGAGGAGCTGACCTACACCTGCTACCGCACCGGCTCCCTCATCAGCATCGCCGCCGACTATTACAGCTATCTGGGCGGCGCTCACCCCAACACCGTTTATTTCAGCTGGAACTACGATCTGGACAGCGGCGTCTTCCTCTCCATCCCGGAGCTGGCCACCGACCCTCAGGCCTTTACCCTGGCGGTGGCGGACATGATTGAGGTGCAGGCCGGGGAACGGTTTGCCTCGGAGCCGGAATACGAAGGGCTTTCCATCTCTGACATCTACTGGGACAACTACCGGGAAACCATTGAAAAATGGGGCAGCGACTACGCCGCCTCCTTTGACGCCGACGGACTGACCGTCATCTTCTCCGCCTATGAGCTGGCCTCCTACGCAAACGGCCCGCAGGAGTTCCACATCCCCTACGCCGCACTGGACAGCTACTGGAGCGACAGCGGCCGCGCCGTACTGGGCCTGAACTGATTTTTTCAAACACGCGCCCCGGTTTCCGAAAGGAATCCGGGGCGTTTGCCGTTTCCGCATATCTTTCCGCCGCTGTCATAGGCTTCAACAGACGGTTTGCCGCTCCGGCGGCAGAAAGGAGCCGAATATGACGATCCATGTGGTACAGCCCGGTGAGACCGTGGCCTCCATTGCCGCCGGATACGGGGTGGACCCGGTCCGGCTGGCGACAGATAACAGCGTTGACCGGGGACAACTGGCGGTGGGCCAGACCCTGGTGATCCGTTTTCCCCGGCGGGTCCACGCCGTGCAGCCGGGAGAGACCCTGTATTCCATCTCCCAGAGCTACGGCGTTTCCCTCCGGCAGCTGTGGCGGAACAACTGGTCCCTGGGCGGCAATACCGCCCTTCAGCCCGGGCAGCAGCTGGTGATTTCCTATCTGGACGCAAAGCTAGGCACCGCCCTGCTCAACGGCTATGCCTATCCCTTCATCGATTCGGCGCTGCTGGCAGAGCAGCTGCCCTATCTCACGGACCTGGCCCCCTTTACCTACGGCATCACCGCCGCCGGCGGCCTGCTGCCCCTGACGGACGAAGCCCTGATCTCCGCCGCCCGGCAGCACGGCACCGCCCCGGTGATGCACCTGTCCACCTTGACGGAGTCCGGCCAGTTCAGCACAGAGCGGGCAGAATCGGTTCTCTCTGACAAAACCATGCAGGCAGAACTGATCCGCCAGGTGGTGGAAAATATGCAGGCCAAGGGCTTTGCCGGGCTGGACGTGGACTTTGAGTATCTCCCCGGCAGTCTATCCGGTGATTACGCCGCCTTTCTGGCCCGGCTGCGGCAGATTCTGCGGCCCCTGGGCCGCTTCCTCTGGGTGGCCCTTGCCCCCAAAACCTCCGCCGCCCAGCAGGGCCTGCTGTACGAAGGCCACGACTATGCCGCCCTGGGCCGCGCCGCAGACGCCGCCCTGCTGATGACCTATGAATGGGGCTACACCTATGGTCCGCCCATAGCGGTGGCGCCGCTGCCCAATGTGCGGGCGGTTTTGGATTACGCCGTGACGGAGTTGCCCCCTGCCAAGATCCTGCTGGGCGTCCCCAATTACGGCTACGACTGGCCTCTGCCCTTTGTCCAGGGGCCGACCCGGGCCCAGTCCATCTCCAATCAACATGCCATCGAGCTGGCTATTCAATACAGCATCGCCATCCAGTACGACGGGACTGCCCAGGCTCCCTATTTCCACTACACGGACGCTTCCGGCACCGTCCACGAGGTCTGGTTCGAGGATGCCAGGAGCCTGGAGGCAAAACTCCGGCTCATTGCGGAATACGGCTTTCTGGGGGCCGGGATCTGGAACATCATGCGGCCCTTTTCCCAGCTGTGGCTGGTGGCCGACAGCCTGTACGACATTGAGCCCCCATTTTAAGTTGAAAACCGCGCCGCTCCCCAT
>URTS01000063.1 GCA_900550685.1 uncultured Oscillibacter sp.
TATATCCCGTGAAATGCCCGTATTTCCGGGCTTTTTGGAGATAATCAGAGTTGTTAAGTCAAAAACATAATCGTTTTTTATTTTTAACAGGAAGGATACTTCCTTACGTCCGCCCAATCACTGGCCGAGGCCGCTTCTCTTGGAATCTGGCTGATAGGTTGTGCAGGTTAGAGCGATAATTGCAGCCCATTCTCACCCGCAGATGTGCCAATATTGAATTTGCTGTCATAGTCTCAGCACAGCGCCACCAACGCGGCCGCGTCGGTATTTCTTTGCCCGGCAAGGCCGGGAACAGTTGTGGAAAATTCCTTAACCCCCAGGAAGATAATACCTTAAAAAAGAAAGGACAGCTTTTCTAAAAACATGGAAATATACCATGTATAAGAAGTAAAACTTATATATGATAGTAGCGTGAAAAGTAAAATAAAAAAATAAGCCCGAAGAAAATGATTGCTTGTCGAATTTGTGTATTGACGATTTTGACCGCAATAGTGTAAGGTAATACCATTGATTAGGGAACCTGATGGAAACAGGTTCCCCACGATGGCTTACGGAAAACCCGGTTGGAAATCTTAGGAGGAACGACGATGAAATTCAAGAAACTTGCAAGCATCCTGGTCGCCTGTGCCATGGCGGCCTCTCTGGCAGCCTGCGGCTCCAACGACCAGGCGGCGGAGCAGCCCGCCGATACGGCTGCGGACAACGCTCCGGCAGCAGCGGAGACGGCTTCCGGCCTGCCCGCCCTGACCAAGGACGAGATCCACGTGGGCGTGGTGTTCAACACGGAACCCGGCACCGAGGGCTTTGCCTATGCCATGAACCTGGGCTTCAAGGCTCTGGAGGACGCTGGCTACAAGGTGGATTACGCCCTCAATGTGCCCGAGTCCGCTGAGGCTGAGACCGCGATGGAGAGCCTCATCAACCAGGGCTGCAACGTGATCTATGCCACCAGCTACGGCTTTGGCGAGTTCATTGCCAATGTGGCTTCCCGGTATCCCAACATTTACTTCAACCACTATTCCGGCAGCAACAACGCCGACAACCTGGCTACCTTCTTCCCCAAGAACTTCCAGAGCGAGTACGTCTGCGGCATTATTGCCGGTATGCGGACCTCCTCCAATGAGATCGGCTACCTGTGCTCCTATCCCATTCCCGAGTGCGTCCGCATGGTGGATGCCTTTACCCTGGGCGCCAAGTCTGTGAACCCCGATGTGACCGTGAACGTGAAGTGGACCGGCTCCTGGTTCGACCCCGCCACGGAGACCGCCACCGCCACCGAGCTGGTGAACAGCGGCTCTGACGTTGTCATCGCCTATCTGGACAGCCTGAACGCCGCCATTGCCGCCGCGGACCTGGGGGCCTATTCTTTCGGCTATGCCACCTCCGGCTATGAGACCATTCCCGACTCCTACCTGACCAGCCCCGCCTGCGACTGGGAGAGCTTCTTCCTCAACGACGTGCAACGTATCATCGACGGCACCTGGACCGGCACCAACCAGTGGCTGGGCATGGAGGACGGCCTTGTGAGTCTCTGCGACATGCACAACCTGGCTGACGGCACCGAGGAGAAGGTCCAGGCTGCGATCGATGGCTTCACCAACGGCACCCTGGACATCTGGACCGGCGAGATCCTGGACAACGAGGGCAATGTGGCCGTGGCTGAGGGCGAGACCCTGTCCGACGCGGACCTGCTGTCCCTGAGCTGGTTCGTGGACGGTGTGAACGGCAGCGTCAACTGAGTAAACGATCAGCCGAAAGAACGCTTTCCGCCCGGATTTGGAAAGCGTTCTTTTGGTGCGTATCCGGAAAATAAAGAGGATAGGAGAGCGACATGGAACAGCCCGTTGTGGAACTGAGACAAATCAAAAAACATTTTGGAACCGTAAAAGCAAACGACGGGGTGGATCTGCGTGTGTTCGCCGGTGAGATCCATGCCATTCTCGGTGAAAACGGCTCCGGCAAAAGCACCCTGATGAACATTCTCTCCGGCCTGTACGCGCCGGACGCCGGTGAGATCCGCATGGACGGCCAGCCCATCTCCATCCGGTCCCCCAAGGACGCCATGGACAAGGGTATCGGCATGATCCACCAGCACTTCAAGCTGGTGGAGGCCCTCACCGCCTGGGAGAACATCGTGGGCGGCATGCAGGGACAGCTGTTCCTGCGCCGGAGGGAAGTGGTCCGCCAGATCGGAGAGCTGTGCCGGAAGTACCATTTGCAGATGGACCCGGAGAAAAAGGTCTATGAAATGACCATCGGCGAAAAGCAAACGGTGGAGATCGTCAAGGCCCTGTACCGCAAGGCCCGGATCATGATCCTGGACGAGCCCACCGCCGTGCTGACGGCCCAGGAGACCGGACGGCTCTTTGAGATCCTCCGGGAGATGCGGGCCAATGGCTGCGCCGTCATCATCATCACCCACAAGCTTCAGGAGGTCATGGACATCAGCGACCGGGTGACGGTTCTCCGCAAGGGCGTCAGTGTGTGCTCCATGCCCACGGCGGAGGCTACGCCGGAGCAGCTGGCGGAGCTGATGGTGGGCCGGGCCATTGACATTTCCGTTCCCTATGTGGAAATTCAGGAGAAAAAGGAGCCGGTCCTCTCCATCCGGGACCTGCGGATCACGGACAAGGCCACCCATACCGACCGGCTGAGCATCGATGCCCTGGATATCTGCTCCTATGAGATCCTGGGTGTGGCCGGTGTGGCGGACAGCGGCCAAAAGGAGCTGTGCGAGGCCATCAGCGGCATTCAGAAGGCCGCCGGCAGCGTCCGGCTGAAGGGCACGGAGCTCATCGGCCTGGACCCCAAGGCCATGCGGAAAAAGGATATTCAAATCGGGTTCGTCCCCGAGGACCGGCTGGGCATGGGCCTGGCCAACGGCCTGAGCATCAGCGAAAACGTGGTGCTGCGGACCTACCGCTCCGGCAAGAGCATCTTCCTGGACCGGAAGGAGGAGCTGCGGCAGGCCAACGACCTGGTGGAGCGCTACAGCATCAGCACCTCCAGCGTGCAGCAGGCCATTCAGAGCCTCTCCGGCGGCAATATCCAAAAGGTGCTGCTGGGCCGGGAGATCAACCGGAACACGGACTTTTTGATGGTGGCCTACCCCGTCCGGGGCTTGGACATCGGCGCTTCCGACTTTATTTACGAGCGGCTCAACGAGGAAAAGAAGAAGGGCGTTGCGATCTTGATGATCGGTGAGGACCTGGATGTGCTTCTGGGAATCTGCGACCGGATCGCGGTCCTTCACAGCGGCAGGCTCATGGACGTGGTGGACGCCAAGACCGCCACCAAGGAGCAGCTGGGACTTTTGATGATGGGACAGGAGGTGCGGCATGTTGAAAATTGAGAAAAAAACAGGCGGGCACCTGCTGGTCCAGCGGTGCGTCTCCGTGGTCATCGCCCTGTGCGTGGCGGGCCTGGTGATCGCCGTCTGCGGCTACAACCCCCTGGTGGTCTACCGGGAGATGCTGGCCGGTTCCTTCGGCTCCGCCTACTATGTGCAGCAGACCATCCAGAAGGTGATCCCTCTGCTGGTGATGGGCCTGGGCGTGGCGGTCTGCTTCAAAATGAACTTCATCAACATCGGCGCGGAAGGCCAGTTCTACATCGGCGCGGTGGCGGCCACCTACGTGGCCCTGCACGTGGAGGGCCTGCCCTCCTGGGTGACCATGACCATGATGTTCGCGGCGGCCTTCCTGGCCGGCGGCGTCTGGTGCCTCATCGCGGGCTTCACCAAGTCCAAGTGGGGCGTCAGCGAGACGTTGGTGACGCTGATGCTGAACTACGTGGCCATGAAGCTGGTGTCCTACTTGCAGTATGTGCTCTGGAAGGACCCCAAATCCATGGGCTTTCCCAAGATCGCCAACTATCCCGACGCCTTGCAGTTCAAAAACGTGCTGGGCGTGCAGAGCGGATGGATCGCGGCAGCGGTGCTGACGGTCCTGGTGTGGATGCTGCTGCACCGTCTGAAATTTGGCTATGAGATCGCGGTGCTGGGCGCCAACGAGCGGACGGCCCGCTACGCAGGCATGAACACCGGAAAGATCCTGCTGCTGACCAGCCTTATCGGCGGCGGCATCTGCGGCCTTGCGGGGCTGATCCAGGCGGCGGGAGTGAACCATACCCTCAACGACCAGATGGGCAACGGCATGGGCTATACGGCAGTGGCCATCGCCTATATGGCCCAGATGGAGCCTGCGGCCATCGTGGTAGTGTCCTTCCTGTTCTCCATCCTGCTCCAGGGCAGCTCCTACATGCAGATCTCCATGCAGATCCCGTCCGCCACCGGCGACGTGATCCAGGGCATCATCCTGCTGTTCATCCTGGGCAGCGAATTCTTCTCCCGGTACCGGGTGACCTGGGACCGGAAGGAAAAGGAGGCGGCGAAATGAACGAGCTTTCCCTGTTTTTGCAGCTGTCCGTTCAGCTGGGCACGCCGTTCCTGCTGGGGACCCTGGGGGGCATCCTGTGTGAAAAGGTGGGCAACCTGAATCTGGGCATCGAGGGAATGATGATCCTGGGAGCCTTTTCCGGCTTCGCGGCGGGGTTCCACACCCACAGCGTCTTGCTGGCCGTTCTGGCCGCCATGGCCGGCGGCGTGGGCGGCGCGCTGATCTATGCCGTCATCACCGTGACCCTCAAGGGCAACCAGACGGTGACCGGCTTTGCCCTGACCATTTTCGGCACCGGCTTTGCCAACTTTATGGGCAAAAGATACTCCAGCCAGATCATGGACAGCGCCGTTACCGCGGCTCTGGGTACCCACAGCATCCCGGGCCTTTCCAAGATCCCGGTGTTGGGCACTGCCGTTTTCTCCCAGAGCCTGTTTGTCTACTTCTCCATCCTTGTGGCGGCGGTCCTGTGCTTTTACTATCAAAAGACCCGCTTCGGCCTGGCGGCCCGCATGGTGGGCGAAAGCCCCGCCACGGCGGACGCCTCCGGCATCAACGTGGACGCCTGCAAGTATGTCCACATCCTCATCGGCGGCGCCCTCTGCGGCCTGGGCGGCGCGTATCTCTCCCTGGTATACGTGCCCTACTGGCAGGACAATATTACGGCGGGCATCGGCTGGATCGCCGTGGCCCTGGTGATCTTCTCCGGCTGGCATCCGGCCAAGGCTGTGCTGGGCTGCTACCTCTTCGGTGTGCTGAAGGGGCTGGCGGTGAAGTTCCAGGGTGTGAGCTTCAGTGTTCTTGGACTGAAAGTTTCCATTGCCTCCCAGGTGATGGATATGATACCTTATATATTGACCATCGTGGTCCTTGTGTTTGCGGCAAGCACCACGAAAAACAGAAGCGTCGGCCCGGCCGGTGTGGGCAAGTCCTACTTCCGGGAAGACCGGTAAACTGCGTGAAAAAAAGAAAGGGGAACATCAAATGGACAACGAACTGATTCAAGTAGCACTGGGGCAGAAGCCCGCGGACATTGTGATCAAGAACGGCAAACTGGTCAATGTCATCACCCACGAGGTCTATGAAACGGAAATTGCCATTGCCAACGGCAAGATCGCCTCTATCGGCCCGGTTCCGGCCGGTGCCGTCGGCCCCGACACGCAGGTGATCGACGCCAAGGGCATGTACCTGGCCCCCGGCTTCATGGATGCCCATATCCATATCGAGAGCAGCATGCTCTCCTATACCGAATTTGCCAAGATGGTGGTCAAGCACGGCACCACTGCCGTGGCCACCGACCTGATGGAGGTCACCATCGTCTCCGGCGTGGAGGGCATGAAGGAGGTCCTGGCGGAGTCCAAGAACACCCCGGTGAAGCTCTATTACCCCGTGCCCGCCTTTATGGAGGAAAACGGCCTTCAGACCACCGGCAGCACCCTGCATCCTGAGATGATCGACCAGCTGATCCAGCTGCCGGAGGCCGTGGGCCTGGCAGAGGTGCTGGCACCCCCCATTCTGGCCGGTTCTCCCGCCTCTGCCCATATGCTGGAGCTGGCCAAGAAGTACCACAAGACCGCCGAGGGCCATGCCCCCGCCGTCATGGGCGAGGCCCTGAACGCCTATGTGGGCGCAGGCGTTACCAGCGACCATGAGAGTACCAACAAGGAGGAGGCCCTGGCCAAGCTGCGTTCCGGCCTGCATGTCCTGATGCGGGAGGGCTCCGCCTCCACGGACCTGCGCCCCTGCCTGAAGGCCATCACCGAGGAGCACGTGGACACCCGCTACTGCTCCATGGTCAGCGACGATATCGACGCCCTGCACATCAGCCGCAAGGGCCACCTGGACAACAAGGTCCGCATCGCTGTGGAAGAGGGCGTGGACCCTGTTACCGCCATTCAGATGGTCACCATCAACCCGGCGGAGAACTTCCACCTTCAGGACCAGCTGGGCAGCATTACCCCCGGCAAGATCGCCGACATTGTGTTCCTGTCCTCCCTGGAAAAGTGCAGTGTGGAAAAGGTCATTGCCAACGGCGAACTGGTGGTGGACGACCGGAAGCTGACAAAGGAGCTGCCCGCCCCCAACTACAGCAATCTTCTGCGGGGTACCGTGAAGCTGGCCCACAAGATCGCCGGGGACGACCTGGTGCTGAAGGTGGACCCCAAGTACACCACCGCCAAGGTCCATGTCATCGGAGCCTCTCACGACACCCTGCTGACCGACGCCCTGGAAGTCGATCTGCCGGTAGAAAATGGAGTGGTGCTGCCTGACGCGGACAGCGACGTGCTGCGCATCGCCTGCGTGGAGCGCTACGGCAAGAACGGCAGCGTGGGCAAGTCCTTCATCAAGAACTTCGGCCTGAAGTCCGGCGCCATCGCCATCAGCGTGGGCCACGACCACCACAACATCACCGTGGTGGGCACCGAGGCGAAGGATATGGCCTTTGCCGTCAACCGCGTGGCGGAACTCCAGGGCGGCCTGGTGCTGGTGAAGGACGGCAAGGTCCTCTCCGAGATCCCCCTGCCCATCTGCGGCCTGCTGTCCGACCTGGACGGCGAGACCGTGGCCAACAAGCTGGAGGAGATGATCGCCGTTCTGCGAACTTTGGGCTGCGAGGTGCCTTCTCCCAACATCACCCTGTCCTTCATCACTCTGATCTTCATCCCCTGCTTCGGCATCACCGACCAGGGCCTGTTTGACGTGCGGGAATTCAAGATCATCGATCCGGTGATCGAGCTGAAGTAAAAGAAAGGGGTATCAGATCATGAAACAGATCCTGCTGAAAAACGGCTTCATCGTCACCATGGCGGAAGGAAGCGAAACGGTTTACGACGGCGGCAGCGTCCTCATTGAGGACGACAAAATCAAGGCCGTGGGCCAGATCGACCCCCGGATGGTGGCGCCGGACGCCGAGATCATGGAGCTGAACGGCAAATACGTGCTGCCTGGCTTCGTCAATACCCATGTCCATACCTCCCAGCAGATCAGCCGGGGCGTGGGCGACGATGTGGACTTCGTCACCTGGCTCCACAAGCGGATGTGGCCCTTTGAGAGCAACATGACCGAGGAGGATTCCTACATCTCCACCCTGGCTACCTGCCTGGAGCTGATCAAGAGCGGTGTGACCTCCTTTGCCGAGCCCGGCGGGCAGTTCGTCTCCGGCATGTGCCGCGCCACCGCCAAGTCCGGCCTCCGGGGCAAGCTGGCCAAGTCCGTCATGGACTGCGGCGACGGTCTGCCCCCCATCTGGCAGCGGACCATGCAGCAGGAGCTGGACCAGCAGGTGGAGGACCTGGAAAAGTACCACAACACCGCCGATGGCCGTGTGCAGGTCTGGTTCGGCCTGCGCACCATCTTCAACGATACCGATGAGATCTGCGTCAAGACCAAGGAACTGGCCGATAAGTACGGCGTGGGCATCCACATGCACGTGGCCGAGGCCAAGGAAGAAAAAGAGTACACCTACGCCCGCTGGGGTGAGGGCACCGTCAAGCACCTGGAAAAGCTGGGCGTGCTGGATAAGAACCTGCTGGCGGTCCATACCGTGTGGCTGACGGACGAGGAGATCAACCTCTTCAAGAAGCGGGACGTAAAGGTTTCCCACAACCCCGCCTCCGCCATGCGGGTGCTGGGCTTTGCCCGGATCCCCAAAATGCTGAAGGAGGGTATCTGCCTCTCCATCGGCACAGACGGCGCCTCTTCCTCCAACCATATGGACATGGTGGACGAGATGTGGCTCACCTCCCTGATTCACAAGGGCTGGCGGCTGGATCCCACTGTGGTGCCCAGCCAGGACATTCTCCGCATGGCTACTCGCTGGGGCGCCCGGGCCCTGCTGGACGACAAGCTCTACGGTTCTCTGGAAGCCGGCAAGAAGGCCGACCTCATCGTGATTGATCCCTCCGGCCCCTCCATGGAGCCGGTCAACGACAAGATCGCCGCCCTGGTAACCGCCATGCACTCTTCCAACATCACCTGCACCATGTGCGACGGCCAGTGGCTGATGAAGGACCGCAAGATCCTGACGCTGGACGAGGAAGCCATCCTGAAGGAGGGGTGCGCCCGTGCCGCCGCCATCTACAAGCGGGCCGGCATTGAACTGCCTGACCGCTTCCCGGTGGTGAAGGTTCCCCAGGAAACCACTCTGTTCTAATTTTAAAAACCTGCACCGCTTTTCGGCAGAAACGCCGGAAAGCGGTGCTTTTTTCTGCTGTAATAAAAATCCCTCGATTTTCATCAATTATCCCGAAATACGCTGAAAGTCTCTCTTACAGCGAAAGGAAAACACTTCGCTCAATCGCAAAAATATCTCTCACAGGTCGACACCTTACCCACTCCGATAGTCCCATTATTCTATCAACTGATTACACAACTAAAAGAACTTCTTGTTCAAGTGGAAGCGTTAAGCAAAAAACCGCCGAAGTGATGAAGCGAATCAATGATGCAAATGCCAAGGAAATTGCTCCAGCGATAGTTCCATGCAATAATTGCGCAGATGTCTTTGGTGAAAGCAGGAGTAGAACACTTGCAAGTTATCTCTGCCGCGGTTTGAGAAGTCTTTGAGATTCCCAATTTCTGCTTTTTATTGCGGGTTAAAAGGCGAGACCTTTTATTGACTGTTATGAAATGACTCTTGTCAAGGGGAAAATTGCCTGTCAAAAGCAAATATTTGAGCAAGGGCATGTGAGAAGAGCTGAGACGATCAGAATTCCGGCATTGGCCACTCTGTTATACGTGGATTGGGTACCACAGGTCAATGGTCCGCCAGGAGCTCTACTGTCTTCAGTTGTGGATCACGAAAGTGCCATCATAGTCAATACGTAGATAGCTGAACCATATTCATGTGCTCAGCTCCTCACAAATGCCCTCGCCCGAGGGACTTGAATCGAATCCATCCCTTGCTCACTTTCTATTATGGATTGGGAACTGGGTCAAGGACGAAGCCGCGAAACGCGGTGCGCAGCATCCTTGACGCATGTTTCCAAGACGTAATATCATCCCCAAGGGAATGGATACTACGCCGCGTTGGAAATGTTTCCGGTCATCATACCCCAGACAAAACAGGCCAGTTCGCGCGCAATTGCGGTTTTGGCAATATTGTGCCTGGACTTAAATGCGATGCGGTAATATTTGCGTTGCATGCGTTCATTGGCTTTATCCGCGTAAGCGATGACCTCGGCAGGATTGCCGCCCTGTCTGGCCTTGAGCGCTGCGCTCTTTTCCCCAATGGCTCCTCGATTGTAGGATTGAGCTGCCTTGACCAACAGTCGCCGTAAATGGGTGTTTCCTGCTTTTGCAATACTGGTGCGTATCTGTTTATCAGAGCTGGAATGTTCTCCGGGAACAAGACCGAGATAGGCGGCAGAGTGTTTGGCAGAGCGAAAACGCTGGAAATCGCCTACCTCAACCAGCAAAGATAATGCGGTATGAGCGGCAACACCGCGGAAGCAGCAGAGCTTCTGCACATTTTCTTCATAGTGCTCCAGATGGGACATTTCCTCGATTCGGGTGTCATAGACCGCAACTTTCTCATCCAGCATATAGTAAAGAATCAAGTATACCTGAAGGGTTTCCTTATAAAGAGGGTGCTCAAAGACGAGTGCCTCCAGCCATTTGAGGTGTTTCTGTGTCCAGTAGCTCTTTCCATCAAAAGCAAAACCGTGTCGAGTAGTGAATGCGATGATCTGTTGCTTTACACGCTTCAGATCAGCCTTGATATCATCTCTCATACGGATATATTCTTTCACGGCATCATCTTCTGTGGTAGGGACATAAACGGGGCTATACAGACTAAACGCCAAGCATCTGGCAATGTTTTCTGCGTCTCGGCGATCCGTCTTGATCCGTTTCCCCTTTTCCTGATGCATCGTTGAAGGTGCCAGAATAACGCAGTCCACACCGCATCTGGTGAGTTGGTGGTAGAGTGAATAACCCAAACAGCCAGCTTCATAGCCGCAAACAAATTTGCATTCTTCACCGCGTTGCTTCTGGACACGTTCCATATACTTGATTACCTGACGGTAATCCGGTTCTGTTTGCGCAACAGCGAAGCCGCGGTCGGAATCTGCGGTATAGCAGCAAAAAGTGAAATTTGTGGTATGGACATCCATGCCGACGTAGATTATACTTGCCATGATGACTCCTCCTTGTATGCGGTAGGTCTGGTACTTTTGAGTTTGCGCTAAAAGTATGACAGGTAAATCCACGTTTTACAAGCGCAGGAGTCATTTCATATTGTCTACAGTAGCGCAAAATATGGCTGGTCTGCGATTTACTTTCCAGTCGTATTCTGCGCTGCTGGATGCTATAATTTGAAAGAACTCTGTA
>URTS01000064.1 GCA_900550685.1 uncultured Oscillibacter sp.
AGGGCGCGGCATCAGCCGCGCCCTTTCCATATTTGGGTTTACTTGTGGTCCACGGAGGACATGTGGCGGATCAGTTCCACCATCCTGTTGGCGTAGCCGCACTCGTTGTCGTACCAGGAGACCACCTTCACAAAGGTATCGCTCAGGGCGATGCCGGCCTTGGCGTCGAAAATAGAGGAGCGGGGATCACCCAGGAAGTCGGAGGAGACCACGTCCTCATCGGTATAGCCCAGGATGCCCTTCAGTTCGCCTTCGGAGGCGTCCTTCATGACCTTGCAGATGTCCGCATAGGAGGCGGGCTTTGCCAGCTTCACGGTCAGGTCCACCACGGAGACATCCAGGGTGGGCACCCGCATGGACATGCCGGTGAGCTTGCCGTTCAGCTCGGGGATCACCTTGCCCACGGCCTTGGCAGCGCCGGTGGAGGAGGGGATGATGTTGCCGGTAGCGGCGCGGCCGCCCCGCCAGTCCTTCATGGAAGCGCCGTCCAGCAGCTTCTGGGTGGGGGTAACGGAATGAACGGTGGTCATCAGGCCTTCCACGATGCCGAAGTTGTCATTGATGACCTTGGCAATGGGGGCCAGGCAGTTGGTGGTGCAGGAAGCGTTGGAGACGTAGGTCATGTCGCTGGTGTACTGGTCCAGATTCACGCCGCAGACGAACATGGGGGTATCGTCCTTGGAGGGAGCACCCATGATGACGTGCTTGGCGCCGGCCTCGATATGGCCCTGGCACAGTTCCTTGGTCAGGTGCTTGCCGGTGCACTCGCAGACATACTCTGCGCCCACAGAGCCCCAGGGAATGTCCTTGACCTCTGCGGCGGTGAACACGGGATACTTCTTGCCGTTGACGATCAGGCCGCCGTCGTAATGCTCCACGGTGCCGGGGAATTTTCCGTGCACAGAGTCATACTTCAGCATATAGGCCATATACTCCGGATTCATGAACGGATCGTTGATGGCTGCAACCTCCACACCCTCGTGAGTCAGTGCGGCGCGGAACACCAGGCGGCCGATGCGGCCGAAACCATTGATACCGATTTTTGTAATCATAAACAGAACCCCTTTCCAACTTATAAGCAGGTATAAACCGCAAAGAATCGATTGCGTAAACGATTATTTCTCTTTGGTTTTATATTAGCATGGTTGCTCTGAATTAGCAATCAGCATTTTGCATAACAATTAACTCTGCAAACTAGTCAAATCAGCGATGAACAGTTTGCTTCTTGTCGGAAATATGAAAAAAGCGCCGAAAAAGTCTTGACGGCGCTTGAACGCTTGGCGTATACTTAAAATGCAAATGATTACGCAAACGTTAAAAAATTGCGTAAAGAGGTGAACAATTATGAAGGTGACCATCAGTGATGTGGCGAAACTGGCAGGTGTCTCCACGGCCACGGTCTCCCACACCATCAATTCTACCCGCTATGTCTCCGGCGAAACCAAGGAAAAGGTCTACAAGGCCATTGCGGAGCTGGGCTATACGCCGGACGCCTCCGCCAGAAGCTTCCGCACCGGCAAGAAGAAAACCATCGGCTTTATTGTGCCCGATATCTCCAATAAATTCTTCGCCACCATGATCGAATCGGTGGAGAACTACCTCTCCTCCCACGGCTATCATCTGATCATTGCCAACACCAAGGAGAATCCCGAGCGGGAAGAGACCAACATCCGCCTGCTGGCGGCGGGCCTGGTGGACGGCCTGCTGATCGCCAGCACCATTGAGGACTTCTCCCGCTTCGAGTCCCTGATTCCCGCCGGGTTCCCGGTGGTTTTGGTGGACCGGACCTTTGATGTCAAGCGGTTCCCCTCCGTGTGCGTGTCCAACTTCCAGCCCATTTACCGCAGCGTCTGCCGCCTGGCGGGCAAGGGGGACAAGCGCATCGGCATCATCGGCGGCCTGCCCCGGCTGTCCTCCACCCAGGAGCGCATCGCCGCCTACCGGGAGGCCGTGGCCGACTGCGGCCTGGACCAGGACGAGGCCCTGATCCGCTTCGGCAACTCCATGGAAAACAGCGCCCAGCAGTGTCTGGACGAGCTGCTGGACCAGAAGTGCGACGCCATTGTGGTGGCCCAGGGCCTTATGGCCTCGGAAACGGTGATCTACCTCCACGAAAAGGGTCTGCAATTGAATAAGGATATCGACCTGGTCACCTTTGTGGACTATGATTCCAACATCAACCACCTTTATTCCAATCAGATGGACTGCATCGTCCAGCCGGTGGAAAAGCTGGGCGAGGTGGCCGGCGAGCAGATCCTCCAGCGCATCGAGACGCCGGACGCCCCCGCCTTTGAGCAGCTGCTGACCTCCGCCTACAAGCCCTGCAGCGTGTAACGCACCTCTACGATATGCACCACCCCGGAACGCTGTTCCGGGGTGGTTTTTTGCAAAAAGCCGTCTTTCTGGGCACATATTGACGAAAATGGGTGGATTCTCCGTTTTTCTTTTTTGCATTTCTTCCAAATTTGAAATCAACCATTGACACGGTAGGTTTTTGGTGCTAACCTAACCCCAGTAAAACGAACCGGGCTCCCGGGGACAGGAAGGAGATACGCGCCATGATCGTAAACCGCTTTGGTATGATGATGTGCATGATGGACATGGGAATGATGACCATGCCCAAGCTTCAGCGCGCCTCCGCAGAAAACCTCTCCGGAATTTAACGGCACATCAAGGGCTGTACCGAGGAGCGGAAAGCGGCGACGCTTCCCGCTCCTCTTTTGTTTGACCGTCTGCTGCCGGGAGCGAAACGAAAAACAGGAAAGAAGGACTTCCAAATGATTCGTCTGGAACATGTATGCAAGACCTTCGGCGAAGAAAAAGGCGGCGTTCACGCTGTGCGGGACGTCACCCTCCACATTGAACAGGGCGAGATCTTCGGCATCATCGGCTTCTCCGGCGCAGGCAAATCCACGCTGGTGCGCTGCATCAACCTGCTGGAGCGGCCCACCAGCGGCACCGTCACGGTGGACGGCCAGGAGTTGACCGCTCTTTCCGAAAAGGAGCTGCGGCAGGCCCGGAAGAAGATCAGCATGATCTTCCAGAGCTTCAACCTGCTGATGCAGAGGACCTGCCTGAAAAACGTGTGCTTCCCCATGGAGCTCTCCGGCGTCCCCAAGGCCCAGGCCGAAAAGCGGGCGTTGGAGCTGCTGGACCTGGTGGGACTGAAAGAAAAGGCCAACGCCTATCCCTCCCAGCTCTCCGGCGGTCAGAAGCAGCGGGTGGCCATCGCCCGGGCCCTGGCCACTGACCCCAAGGTGCTCCTCTGCGACGAGGCCACCTCCGCTCTGGACCCCACCACCACCGCCTCTATCCTCTCCTTATTAAAAGAGCTGAATCAGAAGCTGGGGGTCACGGTGGTCATCATCACCCACCAGATGAGCGTGATTGAAGAAATCTGCACCCGGGTGGCCATTCTGGACAGCGGCGCCGTGGCCGAGGAGGGCAGCGTGGAGGACATCTTCGCCCACCCCACCACCGATGCGGCCCGCCGCCTGGTGTATCCCGGCGGTGTCAGCGTGAAGCAGTATCCCGCCGGTACCCGGGCCGTCCGGGTGGCCTTCAACGGCGGTACCGCCTATGAGCCCCTCATCGCCACCCTGGCCATCGACTGCGGCGTGAAGGTGAACATTCTGGGCGCCGACACCCGGAACATCGACGGCAAGGCCTTCGGCACCATGCTGCTGGGCCTGCCGGACGATCCCAACGAGGCCGCCAAGGCCCTGAGCTACATCCGTTCCCAGCACAATGTCACCGCTGAGGAGGTCGAGTATCATGCTTAACACCATTTCCGAGTTCTTTGCCGACTACGGCGACATCCTGCTGACCGGCACCCGGGACACCCTGGTGATGGTCCTTGTCTCCACCCTGTTTGCCTATCTCCTGGGTCTGCCTCTGGGCGTGGCCCTCACCGTCACCCAGCCCCACGGCATCCGCCCCAACAAGGCCGTTAACCAGATCCTGGGCTGGATCGTCAACATTGGCCGGTCCATTCCCTTCATCATCCTGATGGTGGCCATCATGCCCTTCACCAAGCTGGTTGTTGGCACCAAGATCGGCGTCCGAGGCGCCGTGGTACCCCTGGTGGTCTCCGCGGCCCCCTTCATCGCCCGCATGGTGGAGACCTCCCTGGCTGAGGTGGACGCCGGCGTGGTGGAGGCCGCCCAGTCCATGGGCGCGTCCACCTTCCAGATCATCTGGAAGGTCTACCTGCCGGAGGCAAAGCCCTCCCTGGTGCTGGGCGGCGCCATTTCCATCGTCACCATCCTGGGCTACACCGCCATTGCCGGCACTGTGGGCGCCGGCGGCCTGGGCGACATCGCCGTGCGGTACGGCCACCAGCGGTTCATCACCTCGGTGATGTGGGTCACGGTGGTGATCCTGATTATTCTGGTGCAGGTCGTCCAGTCCCTCTTCGGATGGTTCTCCAAGAGGATCGACAAGCGGTTGGACGCCGGTACGAAAAAAACGGGGACCTTTGATCTCCTGTCCCGTCTGGCCCACACCAAGTAAGTTCATCCCCACTTCATTTCTTTGTTTTCATCGCCTGTCCCTGATCCTCTGTGCACAAGGGTACATCCGGCAAGCGTTTGAAAGATAATATGAAATTATATTTTAATTGGAGGAAAAGAAACATGAAGAACAAGATTCTGGCCACTCTGCTGGCCCTGACCCTGGCGCTGTCTCTGGCCGCCTGCGGCAGCAAGAACGAAGCTCCCGCCGAGGACACCAACAACGATGCCCAGACCGAGCAGCCCGCTGAAAATCAGGAGACCGTCACCCTGAAGGTCGGCGCTTCTCCCACGCCCCACGCTGAGATCCTGAAGCAGTGCGTGCCCATCCTGGCTGAGCAGGGCATCGACCTGCAGATCACCGAGTACGGCGACTATGTCATCCCCAACACCGCTGTTGAAGACGGCGAGAATGACGCCAACTACTTCCAGCACGTTCCTTATCTGGACAACTTCAATGAAGAGAACGGCACCCACCTGGTGAGCGTCACCGGCGTGCATATCGAGCCCATGGGCATCTATGCCGGCAAGACCGCTTCCCTGGAGGATCTGCCCGACGGCGCTACCGTGGCTGTCCCCAACGACGCCACCAACGAGGGCCGCGCTCTGCTGCTGCTGGAAAAGCAGGGTCTGATCAAGCTGGCTGACGACTCCAACCTCTCCTCTACCCCCAAGGACATCGTAGAGAATCCCAAGAACCTGACCTTCACCGAGGTGGAAGCCGCTACCGTTCCCACCATCGTCACTGAGGTGGACATCGCCGTCATCAACTCCAACTACGCTATGGGCGCCGGCTTCAACCCCGTTGAGGACGCTCTGGCTTTGGAGGATTCCGACTCTCCCTATGTGAACGTTCTGGTCTGCAAGGAAGGCAACGAGAACAACGAGGCCATCCAGGCTCTGGCTGAGGCTCTGCACTCCGACACCATCAAGAACTACATCACCGAGACCTACAACGGCGCCGTGATCCCCGTCGACTAAGTTCTTCCCTGCTTTCTCAGGTCCCCCGGCTTCGCCGGGGGACCTTTTTCCGCAGAAATTTCATTTTCCCCTTGCGCGGAAAAACCCACCGTGCTACAATGCAAATCGAAAAGAGCCGCGGGACGGCCTTTTCTTTCCTCGATCGGTTAGAGTTCTCTTACCGCAATCTGTTCATTCCGGGCCGCAGGCCCGTATCAGGAGGCAAGTTATGATCCAAACCACTTTGAAAATCGACGGCATGATGTGCGGCATGTGCGAGTCCCACATCAACGACGCCGTGCGCAAGGACTTTCCCGTCAAAAAGGTGACCGCGTCCCACAGCAAGGGCACCTGCGTCATTCTCTCCGAGGAGCCGTTGGACGAAGCCAAGCTCCGGGACACCATTGACGCCACCGGCTACACCCTGTTGGACATCCAGTCCCAGCCCTGCGAGAAAAAGGGCGGCCTGGCGGGCCTGTTCCACCGGAAATAAGGAGCCATCCCAAAAAGGAGCGCCGCGGCGCTCCTTTTTTCGTATTCTCCTCTGGCATCCTAGGCCGGGATACGGTATAATGACCACAACATACTTGCACATCCGAAAGGAGATCTGACACATGGGACTTATCAAAGCGGCATCCGGTGCGGCCGGCGGCGTACTGGCCGACCAATGGAAGGACTATTTTTACTGTGAAGCCCTCCCGGCGGACACCCTGGCGGTAAAGGGCCGGAAGAAGGTCACCAAGCGGTCCAGCAACACCAAGGGCGACGAGAACATCATCACCACCGGCTCCGTCATCGCCGTGGCGGACGGCCAGTGCATGCTCATCGTGGACCAGGGCAAGGTGGCGGAAGTCTGTGCCGAGCCTGGCGAGTTCGTCTACGACGCCTCCACGGAGCCCAGCATTTTTGCAGGCAGCCTGGGCGAGAGCATCGGCCGGGTCTTCCGCAACATCGGCAGGCGGTTCACCTTCGGCGGCGAAGCCCCCAAGGACCAGCGGGTGTACTATTTCAACACCAAGGAAATTCTGGATAACAAGTACGGCACCGCCAGCCCCGTGCCCTTCCGGGTGGTGGACCAGCGGGCCGGCATCGACATGGACGTGGGCATCAAGTGCTTCGGCACCTACAGCTATAAGATCACCAACCCCCTGCTGTTCTATACCAACGTCTGCGGCAACGTCAGTGAGGACTACAAGCGCTCCCAGCTGGACAGCCAGCTGAAAGCCGAACTGCTGACGGCCCTCCAGCCTGCCTTTGCCAAGATCAGCGAACTGGGCATCCGGTATTCCGCCCTCCCCGGCCACGCCATGGAACTGGCGGACGCCCTGAACCAGATCCTCACCGCCAAGTGGCGGGACCTGCGGGGCATTGAAGTCGTCTCCTGCGGCGTGTCCAGCGTCACCGCCAACGAAGAGGACGAAAAGACCATCAAGGAGCTTCAGCGGACGGCGGCCTTCATGGACCCCACCCGGGCGGCGGCCCACCTGGTGACCTCCCAGGGCGATGCCATGAAGATGGCGGCCGCCAACCAGAACGCCGGTCCGGCCATGGCCTTTATGGGCATGAACATGGCGGGTCAGGCAGGGGGTGCCAACGTGCAGAACCTGTTCCAGATGGGCCAGCAGCAGGCGGCCCAGGCCCCTGCCCAGCCCCAGGCCGCGACTTCCGCCGCCGGCAGCTGGAAGTGCGCCTGCGGCGCGGAAAACTCCGGCAAATTCTGCGTAGAATGCGGCAAGCCCCGGCCGGAAGCAGCCTGGAAATGCCCCCAGTGCGGCACGGAGAACAAGGGCAAGTTCTGCTCCGAATGCGGCGCCCAGAAGCCCCTGGGTGTGTATCAGTGCAATAAATGCGGCTGGAAGCCCGCCGATCCCGCCCATCCCCCAAAATTCTGCCCGGAGTGCGGCGATCCCTTCAACGAGATGGATCTGAAATAAGCCCCGGACCACGCAATTTTTCCGAGAGGAGGCACCCATGCCTACCCAAGTAACTGAATTCAAATGTCCTGCCTGCACCGCTCCCCTGCACTTCAGCGAGGAGACGGGGCGGCTGGAGTGCGACTACTGCGGCAGCAGCTTTTCCGTGGAGGAGATGGAATCCCGCAGCGCCGAAAAGGAACAGCAGGCCGCAGAGGCCTTTGAAAAAGCCGCCGCAGAGGCCAAGGCCGACGCCAAGGACTGGGACGGTCCCGACGCTCAGGACAGCTGGGGCGAGGCGGGGGCCCACCTGAAAACCTACAGCTGCCCCAGCTGCGGCGCGGAACTGATCTGTGACGAGGCCACCGCCGCCACCTCCTGCCCCTACTGCGGCAACAACGCCATCATCCCCGGCCAGTTCCGGGGGGCCCTGAAGCCGGAACTGGTGATCCCCTTCCAAATTGGAAAGGACGAGGCGGTGAAGGCCCTGAAGGCCCACTACAAGGGCAAGCCCTTCCTGCCCAAAAGCTTTTCCGACGAAAACCACATCCAGGAGATCAAGGGTATCTACGTCCCCTTCTGGCTCTTTGACGGCCAGGCGGAGGCGGACGTCAGCTTTGCCGCCACCCGCAGCACCGTGATGGTCACGGGCCGGGAGCGGATCACCACCACCCGGCACTTCGACGTCCGCCGGGCGGGCACGGTCAGTTTCGAGAAGATCCCCGTGGACGCCTCCAAGAAAATGCCGGATGACTACATGGACTCCCTGGAGCCCTTCCGGTATGACGCCATGGTGCCCTTTTCCACCGCCTACCTCCCCGGCTTTTTCGCGGACATTCCGGATGTTTCCATTGAGGAATGCAGCCTCCGGGCGGAGCTCCGGGCCACGGACACCGCCGTGGAATCCATGAGCCGTCAGGTCTCCGGCTACGAGACCTGCATCCCCACCCGGAAGGATGCCCAGCTCCGCCGGGGTAAGGTGCGCTGCGCCCTGCTGCCGGTGTGGCTCCTGAGCACCCAGTGGGAGGGACAGAATTTTCTCTTCGCTATGAATGGCCAGACCGGAAAAATGGTCAGCGACCTGCCGGTGTCCAAAAAACGGTATTGGGCCTGGTGGGGCGGCCTCACCGCCGGGATCACGGCGGCCCTGGCGGTCATCACCGTGTTCGCCAACTGGCTGTAAGGGGGTGCCGGGATGAAAAAACGATTCTGTGCCCTGATAGCGGCGCTGGTATGCGCTTTCTGTCTGGCAGGCGCCGCTCTGGCGGCGGAGCTGCCCTCGATTCCGGAAGGTTCCAATTATGTATTCGATCCAGATAATGTGATCATTGACACCTACGATCCCCAGCTTGATGAACAGGCCGCCCATATCACCGCCGATTATGCCTGCGGCGTGTATATTCTGGCCGTCCGGGATTTTACCTCTTACGGCTACGGAATGGATGATATCCAGACCTTTGCCGAGGATTTCTACCTGGAAAACGATCTGGGGTATGGGGAGGACCGGGACGGCGTTCTGCTGGCTTTCAGTGAGGACACCCGGGACATCTGTCTCATTTCCTATGGCGATTTCGGAAATGCCGCTTTCACAGACTATGGGAAAGACACTCTGTGGGATACGATTCTACCCTATTTCCGGGATAACGACCGCTTTAACGGCTTTATTAACTATCTTGCCTTTTGCGAAAACCTGCTGTCCCAGGCCCAGAGCGGCACGCCGGTGGATGTGCCCGGTTCTTATCAGGAGCCCTTCAATCTGCCGAAGGCCCTGGGCAGTGCGGCAGCCATGTGCTTCCTGCCTGCCGCCATCATCGCCTTCGTGATCTGCGGCGCCATGAAAAAGAAGATGAAAACCGCCCGGAAGGGCAGCGGCGCAGAGGCCTATGTCAGCGGCAGCGTGGACCTGAAGGTCCGCACGGACCGCTACACCCACTCCACCGTCCTCCGGACGCCTCTTAAGCAGGATAACGGCCCCCGCTCCGGCGGCGGAAGCGGCTTCCGGGGCGGCACCACCGTCAACAGCCGGGGCTTTTCCGGCAGCAGCCGGAAGTTCTGACCCCTCGCTCTTTATCAAAACCAAAGAAGTCCCTGCCCCGGAGCTCCGGGGCAGGGACTTTTCTTTTCATTCAGCCCTTATGGGGCAGCGGCAGAGGGGCCATGATGACCCGGCCAAAACACACCAGGGTCCGGCTGCTGGAGGGCGTCAGCACCACGTCGGCATCCGCCCGGCTCCGGTTCAGGGAATACAGGTGAACGATGCCGCCGTCGTCCTGATCATACTGCTTGCAGAACATGCCGCCGTCCACGCAGAAGATCCCCACATCCCCGGTCCGCAGCGGCTCCCGGTTCACGTAGACCACGGAGCCGTCGGCAATATAGGGCATCATGGAGTCCCCGCTGATGCGGAGAGCAAATTCCGCCGCCTGGGGCACCTCCTCCGTCACCGGGATATAGTCGAAGTCCTCGCCGAACACCGGCGCGGCATAGCCTGCCGCCGCAGGCGTCCGGTACAGTGGGATCATCCGTTTGGACTTTTTCCCGGCATCCTCCCCTGTCTCGTTCCGGCGGTAGGCGCACAGGGCCTCCACCACGGAGTGCACCGTTTCCCGCCCCAAGGGGGACAGGCTGCGGTACTGCCGCAGCAGCATCTGCTCCGGACCGCTCATGGCCCCGCCGCTGCTGCGGAAGCTGTCCTGAAACAGGGTGTTGGGCTCTGTCTCCAGGCTGTCGAACAGCCGGAGCATCACCTCCTCCTTGGGAAAGCTCAGGCCGTTTTCATAGTTGCTGACAGCCGAGGCGGAAACCCCCAAACGCTCCGCTAACTCCCCCCGCGACAGCTTTAATTCCCCTCTGCGTGCCTTTAATCGTTCGCCAAAACTCATGCAGAAAATGCCTCCTGTTTGCTATTTCGACTCACTTCGACCTAATCATACTGAATTTCCCTGTGACTGTCAATCTATTTTAACAAGTTTGCTGTAATTTTATTCTTGACTTAGCAGGTTTCTTGTGATAATGTTTTTCCTGTCAATTCAATATACCATATAAGCGGCGCATAAACCGTAAAAAGGAGGGGTTTTGTGGATCTTATTTGTTCCTTATGCAAAAAATCCGCAGATTCGACATTCTTACCTTCCGCCGGCACTTTCCAGCGGCCATCTGTCCGGCAGACAAAAGGCACTTGCATTCGGACAATAAAAAATCGAACGCAGACAAATGTCCGCGTTCGATTGGTGGGGGAAGGTGGATTCGAACCACCGAAGTCAGTGACAACAGATTTACAGTCTGCCCCATTTGGCCGCTCTGGAATTCCCCCATATTTAATTT
>URTS01000065.1 GCA_900550685.1 uncultured Oscillibacter sp.
TGTCGGTCACGACCTCGCCCAGCAGCTCGGCAAAACGAGATGCGTGGTCAGCCTCCTCGTAGGCATAGCGCTTGTAAGCCTCAGCGATCTCGGGGTAGCCCTCGCGCTCAGCCACACGAGCCATTGCCAGATACATGCCGACCTCGCTGCACTCACCCTCAAAGTTTGCGCGCAGGCCGTCCACGATCTCCTGCGGCACGCCCTCGGCCTTGCCGATGCCCACAACATGCTCGGTGACATAGGTGTTGCCGGTCTTCTCCACAAAAGCGGAAGCAGGAGCCTTGCAGACGGGGCACTGTGCCGGGATCTCGCCTTCAGCAATATAACCACAAACGGTGCAAACGTACTTCTTCATAAGAATAGACCTCCATCATTCTTTTTATATCAGTTAGAAAACAGGCTGGGCGGTGTTGGTACTCACCGGCCCTTGTCATGGCTCTATTATAGCGAATAATTCCTAGTTAGTCAAGGATAATTTTAAGAATAATTCCTATTTATTTTGCCTTACAGATAAATTCCGGCAAGGTCACTAAAAACCATCATCAAAAACTGTGTGCTTTGCCCTGTGCACCTTAAAAACAGCAAAGCCGCCCTGCACACACAGGACGGCTTCTGCCTTGTTCTTCCTTCTTCTATGGGAGATCAGACCTGCAGGTTGCTGCTGGTAGCGGCTTCGGAGCCGTCGGCAGCATCAAACTCGTAGTCGTTGCCGGGCAGGATAGCGTTCAGCAGGATGCCTGCGATCGCGGCCACAGCCAGACCGGACAGGTTGATGGTGACACCTGCAACGGCAAAGCTGACACCGCCCACAGAGTTGAAGCCCAGTGCGCACACCAGAATGACAGCGGCCACGATCAGGTTGCGGCTGTTGGTAAAGTCCACGCGGTTCTCCACCACGTTGCGCACACCGATGGCGGAGATCATGCCATACAGCACAAAGCTGATGCCGCCGATGATGCCGGTGGGGATGGTGTTGATGACAGCCTCAAACTTGGGGCTGAAGCTCAGGATGATGGCCAGGACAGCCGCAATGCGGATGACCAGCGGATCGTAGATCTTGCTCAGAGCCAGCACACCGGTGTTCTCGCCGTAGGTGGTGTTGGCCGGGCCGCCCAGCAGGCCGGCCATGGTGGTGGCCAGACCGTCGCCCAGCAGGGTGCGGTGGAAGCCGGGGTCGACCATGAAGTTCTTGCCGCAGGTGGAGGAGATGGCGCAGATGTCGCCGATGTGCTCGACCATGGTGGCCAGAGACAGCGGCACGATCGTCAGCACGGAGGACCAGAGGATGCCGCTGTCGACCGGGCCGGCGAAGAGGTGGAACACGCTGTTTTTCCAGAAGATCGGCAGGCCGAACCACTTGGCGCTGCTGACGGCGGCGGCGACGGAGGCGCGCTCTGCGGGGTCGATGATGATGGCAAAGATGTAAGAACCGAGCACGCCGAGCAGGATCGGGATGATCTTGGCCATGCCCTTGCCCCACATGTTGAAGCCGATGACGATCAGGATCGCGACGATGGCGATGAGCCAGTTGGCACGGCAGTTGGTGATGGCGGAAGAGGACAGCGTCAGGCCGATGGCAATGATGATCGGGCCGGTGACGATCGGCGGGAAGTAGCGCATGACTTTCTTGACGCCGAAGACCTTGAACAGGGTCGACAGGATCACGTACATCAGGCCCGCAATGGCGACGCCGAAGCAGGCGTAGGCCAGTAGGTCGTTGTTATAGATCGCAGAACCGTCCGGATTCGTGCCGATGGTGCGCACGGCGTTGTAGCCGCCGATGAAGGCGAACGAGCTGCCGAGGAAGGCCGGGACCTTGCCCTTGGCCAGCAGGTGGAACAGCAGCGTGCCGAGACCGGCGAACAGCAGCGTCGTTGCGACGTCGAGGCCGGTCAGCGCCGGGACGAGGACGGTCGCGCCGAACATGGCGAACATATGCTGGAGACCCAGAACGAACATTCTGGGCGCGCCGAGTGTACGTGCGTCGTACACCGGCTCGTTGCCGATGGATTTGTTGCTCATAGATTTTTTCCTCCCGTGAAAATTTAATCTATTCTATCTCCTCGTTCGAGGATACAGACACTGTTTTCTCCGTCCGTCTCCTGCAGGCGGACGGCCACGACCTCGCTCTTGGCGGTCGGGATGTTTTTGCCCACGTAGGTGGCCTTGATCGGCAGCTCCGAGTGGCCGCGGTCGATCAGGGCGAAGAGCTGGATGCGCGCCGGACGGCCGAGCTGCATCACGGCGTCGAGCGCTGCGCGCGCGGTGCGGCAGGTGTAGATGACGTCGTCGACCAGCACAACGGTCTTGCCCGCGATGGGGAAGGGAATGTCGGTCCGGTTGAGCACCGGCGCGTCCGCGACTGTGGACAGATCGTCGCGGTAGAGCGTGATGTCCAGCTCGCCGACCGGCAGCTGCACACCGTCGATCTTCCCGATGTTTTTCGCCAGACGGCGGGCAAGCGGCACGCCGCGCGTGTGGATGCCGATCAGGCACAGGTCGTCCGTACCGTCGTTTTTCTCGAGGATCTCATGTGCGATGCGCACGAGCGTGCGGTCGATGGCGGCCTCGTCCATGATCTTTGCCTTGAATTTCAGCTCCACAGCGATCCCTCCTCCGGGCATAAAAAAACACCCTGTCCGGATACAGACAAGGCGGCAACGCGCAGGGAGGCCCCGCAAAGATTCCATTGACCGTGACACCTTGCCGGTATCTCGTACCGACTTAAAAATATCATCCAGCGTAAAATACCACCACGGGCGACAATTGTCAATAAGAAATTCACATTTTCGTCACAAAAATTTGTCCCTCCCGTTTTCGGCGGGAGGGACAGGGTACATGATCTTGTGGTCAGGCTTTCTTGAAGCTGTCCTTGAGCGCGACGGCGCGGTTAAAGACCAGGTGCTCCGGGGCCGAGTCCTTATTGTCCACGGCGAAGTAGCCGAGGCGCAGGAACTGGAACGCGGCCGGAGCCTCGGCGCCGGCGAGCATCCGCTCGACCTTGCAGCCGGTGAGCACGGACAGCGAGTCCGGGTTCAGGCACTCCAGATAGTCCTTACCGTCGACCTCGGGGTCGGCGTCGGCGAAGAGGTTATCATACAGGCGCACCTCGGCGTCGGCGCAGTTGTGGGCATCGACCCAGTGGATCGTGCCGCGCACCTTGCGGCCGTCGGGCGTGTTGCCGCCGCGGGTCTCGGGATCGTATTCGCACAGGACTTCCGTCACGTTGCCGTCCGCGTCCTTGACGCAGCCGGTGCAGCGGACGATGTACGCGCCCTTGATGCGCACCTCGTTGCCGGGGTAGAGGCGGTTATACTTCTTCGGCGGCTCCTCCATGAAGTCGTCGGCCTCGATCCACAGGCTGCCGGAGAAGGGCACTTCCCGGGTACCGGCAGAGGGGTCCAGAGGATTGTTCTCCACGGTGACGGTCTCCGTCTTTCCGGCGGGATAGTTGGTGATGGTCAGCTTGATGGGCCGCAGCACCGCCATGACCCGCTGGGCCGTTTCATTCAGGTCCTCCCGCAGGCAGTGCTCCAGGAAGCCGTACTCCACCACGTTGGCGGACTTGGCCACGCCGATGCGGTCGCAGAAATTGCGGATGGACTTAGCGGTGTAGCCCCGGCGGCGCAGGCCGCACAGGGTGGGCATCCGGGGATCGTCCCAGCCGGAGACCCGGCCCTCTTCCACCAGCTTGCGGAGCTTCCGCTTGCTCATGACGGTGTGGTCGATGCCCAGCCGGGCGAACTCGATCTGCCGGGGATGGGCAGGCAGGTCGCAGTGCTCGATGACCCAGTTGTACAGGGGCCGGTGGGCCTCAAATTCCAGGGAGCACAGACTGTGGGTAATGCCCTCCAAAGCGTCCTGGATGGGATGGGCAAAGTCATACATGGGATAGATGCACCACTTGTCCCCCTGGCGGTGATGGTGCATGTGGTTGATGCGGTAGATGACGGGGTCCCGCATGTTGAAGTTGCCGGATTCCAAGTCGATCTTAGCCCGGAGGGTCATGGCGCCGTTGGGGAACTCCCCTGCCCGCATCCGGGCAAAGAGGTCCAGGCTCTCCTCAATGGGACGGTCCCGGTAGGGAGACGTGGCGGGGATGCCGATGTCGCCCCGGTGGGCCTTGAACTCCTCGGGAGACAGCTGGCACACATAGGCCAGGCCCTTCTTGATGAGGCCCACAGCCTGCTTGTAATCCTCCTCAAAATAATCGGAGCCGTAGAAGAAGCGGTCGCCCCAGTCGAAGCCCAGCCAGTGGATGTCCTCCTTGATGGCCTCCACGAACTCCTCGTCTTCCTTGGTGGGGTTGGTGTCGTCCATCCGCAGGTTGCACAGTCCGCCGAACTTTTCCGCGGTGCCGAAGTCGATGGTCAGAGCCTTGCAGTGGCCGATATGGAGGTAGCCGTTGGGCTCCGGCGGGAACCGGGTATGCACGGTCATGCCCTCAAACTGCCCGCCCTGGGCGATGTCCTCCTCAATAAAAGCATGGATGAAGTTGCGGCTTTCGGGGGCCTCCGCCGCCGTGGTTTTGATCTCGTCAGCCATTGCTGTCAGTCCTTCCTGAAAAAATCTATCATAAATTTGCATTATACAGAAGTTTTGTGGGAAATGCAAGGAAAATCCGCCGTTTTCAGTCGAAACGCCGGAAATGCAGGCGCTGTTACCGGGCCTCCTCCCGGGGACCAGGCAGGAACTCCTCTCCTGCCGCCGTCATGGACAGGCTTCCGGCAGAAAGCTCCGTCAGCTTCGCCTGGAACCGCTCCGCTCCGCCGGCAGGGAACGCCGCGTGAAGGGTGATGTCCGCGCCGTATTTCGCGTCCCGGACCACGCCGCCGGCGGCGGCCACGTCCAGCTTCATCCGCTCAAACAGTGGGTAGGTGCAGGGCACGTCCCACAGAGTCCAGAGGCCCATCCGGGCGATTCCAGAGGCTGCCAGAGCATCGGAGGCTCCCTTGGTGTAAGCACGGGTCAGCCCTCCCGCCCCCAGCAGCACGCCGCCGAAGTACCGGGTCACGATGCAGCAGACGTTCCACACCTCCTGCCGCTGGAACACGTTCAGCATGGGCTGGCCCGCTGTGCCCTGGGGCTCGCCGTCGTCGGAATAGCGGACCACGCCCCCCTCTTTCAGAAGGTAGCACCAACAGTTGTGCCGGGCATCGTAGTATTTCTTTTTCATCTCCTCGATGCGGGCCCGGGCCTCCCCCTCCGTTTCCACCTTATATAAGTGGGTGATGAAGTGGGAACGCTTTTCCGTAAACTCGCTTTCGGCGTCCTGATAGGGGACGTTATACTCTGTCATACATACTCCTTCCGCACCGGGCGCGGCAGCTTATTCCCAGTCCTCTTTCGGCGGCGTCCAGTCCGGGGTATAGGCCGCGATCTGGCCCAGCACCCGGGGCGGGCATACCGCTGTGATGTCGATGGTCTCGCTGTATTCCACGGCTTCCACCTTGGCCTCCCGGTACAGCATGTCCAGCAGCCCGCCCTTGTCATAGGGCAGATGGATATGGACCCGGCGGCTGCCCTTGTCCAGCCGCTGGTCGATCATCTCCAGCAGACGATCGATCCCCTCGCCGGTCCGGGCGGAGATGGAGCAGATGTCCACGCCGTGGGGCCGCAGGTCCCCGGCCTCCACGCAGTCGCACTTATTGAATACGTCGATCCGTGGAATCTCGCTGGCTCCCAGTTCCACAATAAGGTTCTCCACCACCTCCGACTGGTGCTGCCACTCCGGATTGGACACGTCGATGACGTGGAGCAGCAGGTCTGCGTATTCCAGTTCCTCCAGCGTGGCCTTGAAAGCCTCCACCAGCTGGTGGGGCAGCTTGCGGATGAAGCCCACGGTGTCGGAGATCACCACATCCAAAGTGTCGCTGACCGTCAGCAGGCGGCTGGTGGTGTCCAGGGTGTCGAACAGGCGGTTGTTGGCGGGGATGTTGGCGCCGGTGAGCTGGTTCAGCAGGGTGGATTTGCCCGCGTTGGTATAGCCCACGATGGCCACCACCGGGATCTCGTTCTTCTGCCGCTGCTGGCGCTGGGTGGCCCGGACCCGGCGCACCTCTTCCAGGTCCGCCCGGATCTTGTCGATCTTCTTATTGATGAGGCGGCGGTCCGTTTCCAGCTGGGTCTCGCCGGGGCCTTTGGAACCAATGGGGCCCTTGCCGCTGGTGCCGCCCTGGCGCTCCAGGTGGCTCCACATGCCGATCAGCCGGGGCAGCAGGTAGCGATACTGGGCAAGTTCCACCTGCAGGCGGCCTTCCTTGGTCTTGGCCCGCTGGGCGAAAATGTCCAGGATCAGGCCGCAGCGGTCCAGCACCTGGACTCCCAGCAGCTCTGTCAGCACTCGCTGCTGGGAGGGGGACAGGTCATTATCGAAAATCACCATGTCCGCCCCGGTATTTTCGCAGTAGAGCTGGACCTCCGCCACCTTGCCCTCACCGATGAAGGTGCGGGGGTCCGGCGATGGCCGGTTCTGCAAAACGATGCCCACGGCCTCACCCCCGGCAGTTTCCACCAGGTCGGCCAGCTCCTCCATGCTCTCTTCCGTGGCGCTGTCCTCCTTGAGGACCGGGGAATTCAGCCCCACCAGCACCACGTTGTCTCGAATTTCTTCTCTCGGTAACAAATGCGTCTCTCCTTGTGATCCGGACCGGCCTGCCGGTCCGGACAGCATTGATGTGTCCAGTATAGCCGATTCCCGGAAAAATGCAACAAAAAAGCGGCAGTCCGCTTTCGCAGACTGCCGCTGATCGTGACGAAGTGTAAGGACTTACTTGTCCAGACCGAACTTCTTGTTGAACTTGGCCACGCGTCCGCCGGTATCGACCAGCTTCTGCTTGCCAGTGAAGAAGGGGTGACACTTCGAGCAGACTTCCACCTTGATATCACTCTTGGTAGAACCTGTCTCAATCACATTACCGCAGGCGCAAGTAATCGTAGTCTGCTGATAATTGGGATGGATTCCTTCCTTCATTGCTCTCGTTCACCTCTTTCTGGTACAAAACTACCTTTGAGGAGCTTTCACCCCACAAAAGCTAAATCAGCATATCATATTGCCAAAGAGATTGCAAGCATTTTTTCGCAAAACGCCGAAGTTTTTGAAAAATCAGGGCATCTCCACGGTTTTTCCCGCGTTCAGGAAGTACAATGCCTTCCGCACCACCGGCTTTTCCAGCACCCGGCCCAAAGCCAGAGAATAGGCCGCCAGCTGGCCACGGTACAGCTCCGCGTGCTGGGCCACTTCCTCCTCCGCGCGCACGTGGTCGGTCTTGAAATCCACCACTGCAATGCCCCGGGGCGTCTCAAACCAGCAGTCCACCACGCCCTGCAAGAGAATGGTGTCCTCCCCTGCCGCGCCGGGGTCATAGTCCCGGGCGTCCATCAGCACCGTGAAGCGGTATTCCCGCTCCACCACGGCCGCCTGCCGCATCTCCTCCGCCAGTGGCGATGCCAGAAACCTCTCCAGCGCCGGAATGTCCACAGCCGCCGCCTGCTCCGGCGTCAGCTTGGCCGCCAGCTTCATCTTCTCCACCTGTCCCGGCACGTCCCGGTCCCGCAGGTCCAGATACTGCAGCACCAGATGGGTGGCGGTGCCCCGCTCCGCCGGGGTGAGGCCCTTCTGCTCCCGTCGGAATTTCGGCTGGACCAGGGGGCGGATATAGGGGGTGTGGTAGGCGTTTTCCGCAATTTCCTCATCCAGGGCCCGGCCCTTCAGCTGGGTGGCGGTAAGCTTGGCAGGCAGCACCGTCTCCCGCTGATAGGGATATCGGAACAGCAGCACTTCCGGATCAAAAGCGGCAGTGTCCGCCGCTTCCCGGTCCCCGGAAACAACTCGCTTGGGGATAGAAGCATAGTCGCTGCTGTCATGGATATATACTTGCCAGGGCTTGGTATCTCCCGTATACAGCCCATCTGCATCCAGCCCCGCCAGGTTTCGCAGGGATGCGGCCTCCGGGCGGCACAGCAGCGGCAGCAGGACCCAGTCGCCGAAGCATTTCCCCTCCGCCACCGCTTCCGGCGCGGCGGGACAGGCCGCGGCAGCCGCCAGCTTTTTCAGCCGGGTCTCCGCGTGGTACATGGCATCCACCAGGATCAGCTTCTCCTTGGGCCGGGTCATGGCCACATACAGGACCCGCTGCTCCTCTGCCAGGTTCTCCCGACGAAGCTTTTCCTCCAGCGCCAGCCTTGCCATGGTGGGGTAGCGGATCTTCCGGTTCAGGTCGATGCACCGGGGCCCCAGGCCCAAAGCCGGGTGCACCAGCACCGGCGTGTCGAAATCCTGCCGGGAAAAGGCGTGGTCCAAATCGCAGAGGAACACGATGGGAAATTCCAGGCCCTTGGACTTGTGAATGCTCATCAGCTGCACGCCGCCGGTCCCGCCGGCGATCTTCACCTCCGGGGCCTCCCCGGCCTCCATCAGCCGCCGCAGCTGGGTGATGAAGGCAAACAGGCCCCGGTAGCCGCTGCCCTCAAAGCGTTCGGCGTGGCGGGTCAGGGCGATCAGATTCTCCTGCCGGACGGAGCCGCCGTCCATGGCGCCGAAAATGCCCAGCAGGTCCAGCGTGTTGTAAATGTGCCACAGCAGACGGCACACGCTCATATCCGCCGCCGTCTCCCGCAGGGCGGACAAGGTGGTCAGGAAGGCCTGCACATCCTCTCCGCCGTCTGCCAGCAGGGCGTCGTAGAAATCGCCGTCCCGGTCATGGCTGCGGATCACCGCCAGACGGTCCGGCGCAAAGCCAAACACCGGTGAGCGCAGCACAGAAATCAGGGGCACATCCTGCCGGGGATTGTCGATGACCTCCAAAAGGGACAGCGTCACCGCGATCTCCACACTCTCAAAAAAGCTGCTGCTCTCCTCAAAGGAACAGGGCACCCCCTGCTCCGCCATGGCCTGGGCAAAAGCGGCGGACCGGCTGCCGGGGGAGCGCATCAAAATCACAATGTCCTCCGGGCGGCAGGGCCGCAGAACGCCGTCCTCCCCGGTGACGGGATAGCCCTCGTCCAGCATCTGCCGGATGCGGCGGGCCGTGAACCGGGCCTCTGCCGTCAGCTTTTTCACCGGGCGTTCCTCCTCCGCCGACTTCTGCCGGGCGGAGATCAGGTGAAATTCCGTATCGCAGTCCGTCCGGGGCGGATAGTACGCCGCGCCGAAATGGAGGGATTCGTCCTCGCCGTATGCCATCTCCCCCATATCTACAGACAAAATGTTGGAGAAGATGAAGTTGGCGGCGTCCAAAATCTCCTGCCGGGAGCGGAAGTTTTTGGAGAGCAGGATCTTCCGCTCCTCCCCGTCCGCCGCCGTTTCCGCCGGTTGGAACCGCTGGTACTTGTTCAGGAAAATGGTGGGGTCCGCCAGCCGGAAGCGGTAGATACTCTGCTTTACGTCTCCTACGGTGAAGAGGTTCTGCCCCTCCCGAGACACTGCCCGGAAAATGGCGTTCTGGACCTCGTTGGTGTCCTGGTATTCGTCCACCAAAATCTCCCGGTAACGGCCCGCCACCTGACGGCCCAGCTCCGTGGGACTGCCGTCCCCGGCCACCAGCAGTTCCAGGGCCAGATGCTCCTGGTCGGAGAAGTCGGCGCAGTTCTTCCGCAGCTTTTCCACCCGGTAGGTCTCAGCAAAGTCCGCTGTCAGCTTCAGGAGGGCCGTCATGGCCGGGGCCATGGTCCCCAGGTCCTCCATGGCCTCCTCCCCGCTGACGGACAGGAAACTTTCCAGCTTCTTCACGCACTCCTTGGCTCCCTCCCACAGCTTTTTCAGCCGCAGGACCTCCGGATCGTCCTTCATGCCCTTGGGGGTGGTGAGCCGTAGAAATTCCAGGTGTTCCAGGGAATTCCGGGCGGCTTCCCAGTTTTGGGACGCCGCCAGAGGGGCCAGGGAGCGGCTGGCCGTCAGGAATTTTTCTCCGTAGCCCTTATAGAGGTCGCCGCCCTCGGTGGACAGCGCCGCCTTCCGCAGGGCCGTCATGTGGTGAAAGGCCTTCCGGCGGACCACCGTCAGCAGCTCGGCGGCGTAGGGCGTGTCGTTGAAGTCCCCGCCGCAGTGCTCCCAGACAGCCCGGTTCCGCTCCAGCCACGCCGCCGGATAGGCGTGGCTCTGGAGCTTTTCATAGGTCTCCAACACCAGGGCCGCCAGGGCGCTGTCGTCCCGTCCGGCTCCCAGCGTATCTGCCAGCAGGGCGCCGCCTTCGTCCAGTTCCTCATAAAACCGGCTCAGCACTCGATCCAGCACCCGCCGCCGCAGAAGCCCTGCGTCATTTTCATCCAGTACCCGGAAGTCCGGCGTCAGAGTGTAACGCTCTCCCTCATGAGCCAGCAGGTGGGTATTTTCCCGCAGCAGCGCTGTGCAGAATGCGTCCACTGTTTTGATGTCCGCCTGATAGACCCGCAGCAGCTGACTGCGGAGGTGCCGGTCGCCGGGCGCTTCCGCTAACCGCTTGGACAGTTCTGCGGCGATCTTGCTCCGCAGCTCGGCCGCAGCGGCTTTGGTATAGGTGATGATGAGGAAATCGTCAATGTGGCAGTGATCCTCCGTCACATATCGGAACAGTCGCTCCACCAGCACCTTGGTTTTGCCGGAACCGGCGGCGGCAGACACCAGCAGACT
>URTS01000066.1 GCA_900550685.1 uncultured Oscillibacter sp.
CCGCGGTTTTCCACTGCCGCCTGCTGCTGCTCCGTCAGGTTCAGTTTTGCCATGGCTCGCCGCCTCCTTCCTCAAGCTCCTGCCAGAATTCCTCCGGCTTCACCGGCAGAATATACCGCAGATGATCCCGGTCCTGCCCGTCCCGGAAATGGCACGCCGGCGCCCAGTCGCAGAAGCGGCACTGGCTGTCCTCCTCGCTGTGGCAACAGGGATCGGCATCGATGTTGCCGCTGTGCAGCTCCGCGGAGATCTGACACAGCAGCCTGTCCACATAATTGCCCAGCCTGCCCAGCTGGGCGGCAGAGGCGATGCTGCCGGAAAGATCGCCGCTTTTGTTCACCCGCAGGGGCAGATAGTGCGGCTCTGTCAGGGCCTCATGTTCCATGGCCTGAAGCACCTGCGGTTCTCCAAGCAGCAGGCCGGAGCGCTTCAGCGTCTTTTCCCGCTCCTTTTCCAGGTCCTCCGGCGTCACGTTCCGGTCCAGGCTCAGAATCTCGTCCCGGGCCGGGAGATACAGCACCCCGGCGGGTTCAATATCCCGGCCGAAGTACTGCTTCCCCTCTTTCTGCAGGGCAAAGAGGTACAGCAGCATCTGAATGTCCAGGCCCATGCGGACATTGGCCAGGTCAAATTTCTTTTTGCCGGATTTATAATCCACCACCCGGATGTACAGCTTGTTATCCTTGATCCAGCCGTCCACCCGGTCCACCTTGCCCCCTACCCGCAGCTGGCCGCCGGGCTGGGAGATGGTCACCGCAGGCAGCGCCCCGTCCTTCCCGCCGAAGGTCAGCTCAAAGGCCATGGGAACGAAGTCGGAGTGCCGCAGTTCCTCCGCCACCTGGTCAATGACGGCATAGGCCGTGGTCCGCAGCCGCCGGAAAAGATACCGGAACCGGGCACTCCGGTTCTGGAAGTTGTGCAGTTCCCCGGCTACGTACTGGTCGATATACTGCCGCACCAGCTGGTGCAGCCGGTCGTTGTCCACGGCGGCAAAGCCCCCCTGAGCCAGCACATCCCGGGTCACGTTTTCCAGCAGGTAATGGAGGAAGGTGCCGATCTGGGGCGCGTCAAAGGCCGCCGGTTCCCGGGGCTTGGCCCGAAGACCGTATTCCATGAAATAGGCAAAGTGGCAGGACCGCAGCCGTTCCAGCCGGGAGGCGGTCATGGAGATGCGTTCTCCATAAATCGCCTTCACGGCCTCAGGCGATAGCCTGCCCCGCCGGGCGTCCGCCGCCCGGGCCATGGCATCCAGACGGCGGGCGCTGTCCGCCGTCTGCTGAAAATACTGCCACAAAACGCCGCCAGGTTCTCGTCCGGCGGTTTCCATAGCGGGGCCAACCGCTGTCAGGCGGTATGCCTTGTCAGCCGGTTCCCGTTCCAGCCGCAGATCCGGGAAGAGATTTTGCAGCCGTTCCACCACGAAGGCGGGCCGCAGCTCACTGCCGGAGACATCCGTCACCGGGTAGCTTACCGTCAGTCCCTCCGTGGGCTGGGTCAGGGCCGCATACAGATTTTGCAGCTCCACGCTCATCCGCTCCATGCCGCTGGGCGCCAGTTCGATGCCCCGGAGGGCCAGCTCCTGGCGGTCGTCCTCGTTCAGTAATCCGCCGCTCTGTCCGGGGTCCGGCAGCACATGGTCGTTGGCCCCCAGCAGGAATAGGTATTGGGTGGTGTGGCGGTCATTCCGGGTGATCTCGGTGACGGACACCTGGTCCAGAGACACCGGGATGGTACCTACGCTGTACTGGGTCAGCACCAGCCGGAACAGCCGCTCGAACTCGTCTCCGGTGAGCCGCTCCTCCCCCAGGATCTCCACAAACTGGTCCAACACGCCGCAGAGGATCTCCCAAAGCTGAGCGGTCTCCTCCGCCTCCTGCATCCGGCCGCCCTCCGCCTGGCGGTGCATCTGCTCCGTCAGGGCCGCTTCCAGATTCAGAGTCTCCATGAAGTCATAGAGTGCTTCCACATAGTCCCGGGCGGTCCTGCCCTCCTTCATTCCCGCCGCCAGACGGCCCAAGGGGCCGCCCACCCGGCGGCGCAGCTCGTTCACCTGCTCCAGCCGTGCCTGCCGCAGATCGTTCCAGGGAGCACCGTAGCCGTCCGGATTTTCCGTCCAGTCCGCCTCCTGCAGCCATGCCTGGCCCCGGATCTCCCATTTCAGGACGTAGTTTTCCAGGACGTCACATTCCTCCGGCGTCAAGCCCGCCAAGCCGGTTTTCAGCCAGCGGAACATGTCCTCATACTCATAGCCGTTGGAAATGGAGGCCAGCACACCGGTCAGCAGGCTCAGCACCGGCTTTTCCAGAATGTCGCTGCGGCGGCTGATGTAGGCCGGAATGCCGTACCGCTCGAACACCGTTTCAATGGTGCCCATGTAGTCCCCCATGTTCCGGGCCGCCACGGTGATATCCCGGCAGCGGCACTTCCCCGCCGCCAGCAGCCGCCGGATGTCCGCGGCGGTCTGCTCCACCTCCGCATAGACCGTGGAGGCCTCCCGGAGGTGCACAGCACCGCTGTCGCCCTCATAGGGGATGTTCTCCCCGAAAAAGTGCCGTTCCAGATGTTCAAGTGCTGATGTGCCAGTGCTTATCAAGGCTTCTATCTTTACAGCGCTATTTTCTGCTTTTGCCAGCCGCTCCAGCATTTCCATGGTTTTCAGGGTAGGGGCAAAGATCTCCTCACGGCTGTTCACCTCCCCCAGCAGCGTCACGGTGACGGACCGGGCCTGCCGCAGAAACGCCGCCAGGACCCGCCGCTCCTGGACGTTGAAATAGGTGAAGCCGTCGATGAAAATGTCCTTATCCCGCACATAGCCGGACTCCTCCAGATGGTCGCAGAGCTTGGTCATCCGGTCCCGGGCATCCAGGCCGGGACGGCAGAGCCTGGCCTCATAGGCGGCGTAAAGCAGGCTGAGGTCCGTCAGTTTATCGTGGGTAGCGCCGCCAATGTCCTGGGCCTGCTGGTAGAGAATTTCCGGCGTCACCTCATAGCACCGCAGTTCGTCAAAGAGGGCCAGCATCTGTTCCAGAAAGCCCACCTTTTGGGAGGGTTTCCGGTACAGCGTCAGCTGGGGGGCCGTTTCCAGCAGGGCCCTCTGAAGGGTCAGCAGCTTGCCGCCGTTGTCTAGCGTCACATCCGCAATGCCGCCGGTGATGCTCAGCACCCGCTCTCCCAAGCGGCGGAAGCTCAGTACCTCCGCGTGGCGGCTGGCGGTGTCGCCGCAGGCCCGGCACACATCCACCTCCGCCTGGTGGGAAGCGTGCTCCGGCACCAGCAGGATCTGGCGGCTGGTTTCCCCCAGCTCTGCCATCCGCCGCAGCACTTTGTCCGATTTTCCCGTTTTGGCCCGGCCGATCAAGATCGTCAGCATAGTTTCCTCCCGCAAATTTCTGTTTTTCTCATCTTACCACAATCCTGCCGCCAAAAATAGACCTGATTGCCTTTTTTTCGCCGCCGTGCTACAATGGTCTCCATGCAAAACAAAGGAGGAAAATCCCATGCCTCATATTCCCAAGGGCACCACGGACACCGTGGCCCTGGAGCTGTTTGAACCCGCCCTGGAAGCCGCCCTGCGTCCCTCTCCGGATTACGATGTGGACCGCTGGCTCTACGTCCCCAACACCTATTCCGAATACCGTTACATCCTGGGCACCCGGGGCAGGCGTCCCTTGATCTGCGTGGGGATCAACCCCTCCACCGCGGCCCCGGACGCCTTGGACCCCACTTTGCAGTCTGCCCAGCGCATCGCCCTAAACAACGGCTACGACAGTTTCCTGATGTTCAATGTCTACGCCCAGCGGGCTACCCGGCCTGACGATATGGAGCCTGCCTGCAACGCCGCCCTCCACGCCGAAAACCGGAAAGCCTTCCGCTACCTGCTGTCCCTTTCAGAGCACCCCGCCGTCTGGGCCGCCTGGGGCAACATCATTGAAAAGCGGGACTATCTCATGGACTGTATGCGGGACTTCGCCGCCGACAGCCAGGCCGCAGGCGCACGGTGGTTCACCGCCGGACCGCTCCTGAAAGCCGGACACCCCCACCATCCCCTGTACCTGAAAGCCACCACAGCCCTACAGCCCTTCGACATCGACGCTTACCTGAAACGCTGAAAGAACCGCCCCATCCAGCTGGATGGGGCGGTTCTTTTTTCATTTCACCACAACATTTTCGCTGCCTAGGGTCTCTTTGGCTTCCGCCACCAATGCCGGGTGCAGCAGCACCCGTGCGGCATAGACCTTCCTGGTATCCGCCATCACCATTTTCACGGTGCTTTTCCCGGGAAACATTTGGAACACCAGCTTCATATGCCGGATGGCCGGGTCACTGAGGCTGGGGAATTTCAAAAACAGCGTCTCCCCCGGTGCCTCCTGCCTTGGCTGTGGCTCCGGGATGCCGCCCTCCACCGTGGACAAGGGGTAAATGGAGTCGCACATGATCTGGGGAGCCTTTTCGTCCCGGACGGACAGCCGCCCCTTCACCACCACCGCCTGGTTCTCCTTCATATAGGCGCCGCAGGTCTCCAGCACCCGGCTGAAGCACAGCAGCTCCATGGAGGCGGTATCGTCCTCCACCATGACATAGGCCATGAGGCTGTTGTTCTTGGTGGTTTTCGTTTTGCTGGAGGTGATGACCCCGGCGATGGTGACCCGCTGGCCGTCGGCAAAGCGCTCCGGGCCGCCCTCCCGGGCAAAGTCCTCAAGGATGGAGACGATGGTGGGGGCTCTCAGCTTCTGCACGGCGTCCCGGTAGTGATCCATGGGGTGGCCGGAGAGGTACAATCCGGTGGTGGCCTTCTCCATGGTCATCAGTTCCTCCGGCGTATACTCCGGAATATCTGGCAAGGGAATTTCCTTCACAGGTTCCGGCTTGTCAGCGAAACCGGCGGCCATGGAAAAGAAATCCATCTGGCCTTCCACGTTATCCCGCTGCTGGGCCGCCACGGAGTCCATCACCGTCTCATAGACTTTGATGAGCTGGGACCGCCGGGCCCCCATGGAGTCGAAGGCTCCGGAGCGGATCAGGTTTTCCACCGCCCTCTTGTTCATTTCGCTGCCGTTCATGCGGCTGCAAAAATCGTAAAGGGAGGTAAACGGCCCCCCGGTCTCCCGTTCCCGCATCACCGCCTGGATAAAGCCCCGGCCGATGTTCTTGATGGCCACCAGGCCGAACCGGATGCCCCCTTCCTCCACGGTGAACCGGTCGGCGGAGCGGTTGATATCCGGCGGCAACAGGGCGATGCCGCACTCCCGGCACTCCCCGATGTAGCCGGACACCTTGTCGGAGTTATCCAGTACGCTGGTCAGCAGCGCCGCCATATACTCCCGGGTGAAGTGGCACTTGAAATAAGCCGTCTGGTAGGCCACCACCGCGTAGGACACGGCATGAGCCTTGTTGAAGGCATAGTTGGCAAAGGCAAAAATCTCGTCGTAGATCTTTTCGGCGGCGGCAGGGTCGATGCCGTTGGCTACGCAGCCCTTGATATTCCGGGATGGGTCGCCGTGGAGAAACGCCTCCCGCTCCTTAGCCACGTCCTTGGCCTTCTTCTTGCTCATGGCCCGGCGGAGCATATCCGCCTGGCCCAGGGTGTACCCCGCCAGCTGCTGGAAGATCTGGATGACCTGCTCCTGATAGACGATGCAGCCGTAGGTGATGGACAGGATCGGCTCCAGCTGAGGGATGATATAGCTGACCTTGCTGGGGTCGTGCTTGCAGGCGATGAACTTGGGGATGGAATCCATGGGGCCGGGACGGTACAGGGCAATGATAGCCGTGATGTCCTCAATGCTCTGGGGCTTCAGGCCCACGCACACCCCGGTCATGCCGGTGGACTCCATCTGGAACACGCCGTTTGTCTTGCCGTCGGAGAGCATTTTATAGGTCTCCGGGTCCCCCTCCGGGATATCCGCCAGGGTAAAGTCCGGCTGCCGGGTCTGGACCATTTTCACAGCGTCGTCCAGTACCGTCAGGTTCCGCAGGCCCAGGAAGTCCATTTTCAGCAGGCCCAGCTCTTCCAGGGTGGTCATGATATACTGGCAGACCACGGATTCGTCGTTTTTCGCCAGGGGCACGTATTCGTACACCGGCTTCCGGGTGATGACCACACCGGCGGCGTGGGTGGAGGCGTGGCGGGGCATGCCCTCCAGGGCACGGGCGGTATCGATGAGCCGCTTCACCTGGCCGTCCGTCTCATAGCGCTCCCGCAGCTCTTTGGAGAGCTTCAGGGCATCGTCCAGGGTGATGTGCAGGGTGTTGGGCACCAGCTTGGCGATGACGTCCACATCGGCGTAGGGCATATTCAGCACCCGGCCCACATCCCGGATGACGCCCCGGGCGGCCATGGTGCCGAAGGTGACGATCTGGGCCACATGGTCGTCGCCGTACTTCCGGCGGACGTAGTCCACCACCTCGCCCCGGCGGGTGTCGCCGAAGTCCATGTCGATATCCGGCATGCTCACCCGTTCCGGGTTCAGGAAACGCTCGAAGTACAGGCTGTACTTCATGGGATCGATGTCCGTGATGCTGAGGCAGTAGCTGACCATGGACCCCGCCGCGCTGCCGCGGCCCGGTCCCACGGGGATGCCCACGCTTTTTGCATAGCGGACAAAGTCGGACACGATGAGAAAATAGTCGGTAAAGCCCATTTTCTCGATCATGTCCTGCTCGTATTTCAGCTGGTCCCGGTACTTGTCGTCCTCGCCGTACCGGGCCTTGTAGCCCTCGTCACACAGCTTTTTCAGATAGGAGAAACTGTCATAGCCCTCCGGCAGCTTGAATTCCGGCAGGTGATACTTGCCGAAGGTGAATTCAAGATTGCACATCTCCGTGATCTTTTGGGTATTTTCCAGAGCGCCCTCGTAGCCCGCAAACAGCGCCGCCATCTCCTCCTCGCTGCGGAGGTAGAAGTTCTGGGGCTCGTAGCGCATCCGGTTCTCATCGTCCACTGTTTTGCCGGTCTGGATGCACAGCAGAATGTCGTGAGCCTCGGCGTCCTCCTTACGGAGGTAGTGGGAGTCGTTGGTGCAGACCATGGGGATGCCGGTCTCCTGATGAATTTTCAGGATGGACTGGTTCACCAGCTTCTGGTCCCGGATGCCATGGTCCTGCAATTCCAGATAGAACCGGTCCGGGCCGAACAGCGCTGCCATTTCCAGGGCATAAGTCTTGGCGTTGTCGTACTCGCCGTTCCGCAGGCGGCGGGGGATCTCTCCCGCCAGACAGGCGGACAGGGCGATCAGGCCCTTGGAGTGCTTCCGCAGCAGCTCCTGGTCAATGCGGGGCTTTACGTAAAAGCCCTCCGTCCACGCCAGGGACACCATGTAGGAGAGGTTGCGGTAGCCCTCCTCATTTTCGCACAGCAGCACCAGATGGCGGCTTTCGCTGTCGAACTCGTGGACCTTGTCGAACCGGGTGCGGCCCTGGGGGGCCACATAGACCTCGCAGCCGATGATGGGCTTGATGCCCTCCGCCTTGCAGGCCCGGTAAAAGTCGATGACGCCGTACATAACACCGTGGTCCGTGATGGCGCATGCGGTCTGGCCCATGGCCTTCACCACCCCCGGCAGCTCCTTGATCTTGCAGAAGCCGTCCAGCAGGCTGAACTCCGTATGCACATGTAAATGGGTGAAGGCCATGGGGATTCTCCTATTCTTTCTCTTTGATTCGCTTCATTGGTTGATACGGCAAACTCAACCGCAGTTGTCCAGATCTTTGCCGCAGTCCGGACAGAAATGGGGCAGGCTGGTGGGCACCCGGCCGCCGGCCATCAGGGAGGCCCCGCAGTAGGGACAGCGTAGCTTCGAAAAGGCGGTCAGAAGGCTTCCGGCCATGATCAGGATTCCAACACCTGCCGCGATCCAAAGGAATACCGACACATCGTTTCCCCGCCACTGGTAGGATTCGTCGATCAGATAAATCACAGCCGTCAGGCCAAGCCCACCGAAAAAGAAACCATTGCACACTTTTAAAAGCTTATGCGGTCCCATAGGTTCTTTCTTTTGCATGTCTATCCCTCAGTTCTATAAAGTGGATTTATTTTACAGTGATTGCCGCTCCGCGATCATCTGCTCCACGATCTCGACCGCCGTGGCGATCATAATGTCACAGTGGCCGGTAAGCCCCAGGGCCTTGGCGGCAGGGGTGGTGTCGTCCGGGACGAACTTCTTTTGCAGCAGATCGGCGCACCGCAGATTTTCAAACCGCGCCGCGAACCGCTTCTGCAGCTCCTTGGCCTGGGCCACAGACCGTTTCTTGGACCCCATCACATCGCCGGGGTCGGCGGGGGTCAGCAGGTCCAGCACCATCACCGCCCCGGTAACGGCGCCGCACAGCTCCCCGGTCCCGGCTCCGGCGCCGAAGCCGCCGCCCAGGGTCAGGCATTGCGTCTCCGTCAGGCCGATCAGGTCCTGATAGGCCGCCAGAACGCTCTGGCAGCAGTTAAAGCCCTTCTTATGATAGCCAACAGCCTGTTCACACCGATTCATTTCAAATACCCTCTCTTTTTCTAGTTTGTTTCCGGACTCAGTCGGAGAGATCCTTTGCCAGCTCCAGCAGCTTCCGGAGCCTGTGGTTCAGGCAGGATTTGCTCACCGGCGGGTCAAATTCCGCCGCCAGCTCGGAAAGGCTCAGCTCCGGATATTCCAGACGCAAAGCCGCCGTCTCCTGCAGCTTGTCCGGCAGCTGCTCCAAAAGCTCCGCCTCCTGCAAACGGCGGATGGCCTCCATCTGCTCCTGGGCCGCCACCACGGATTTATCCAGGTTGGCGCTGTCGCAGTTCAGGCGGCGGTTCACGCTGTTGCGCAGATCCTTTTCCAGCTTGGCGGACATGATGTTCATGGCCGCCACCGGGGCCCCGGTGAGGGTCAGAAAATCCTCAATCTGGTCGCTCTGCTTGAAATATGTAATGAAGCTGCCGCTGCGGGTCACGCTTTTGGGCGGATAGCCGCACTCCACCAGCAGGGACTCCAGTTCGCGGCTCACCTGCAAATGGGAGGTGGTCAGTTCCAGATGATAGCGCTTTTGGGGGTCCGTGATGCTGCCCCCGGCAAAAAAGGCTCCCCGCAGAAAGGCCGCCCGGTCACAGGGGTCCTCCACCAGGCCGAAGTTGATGTGGAGCACCAGGTTCTGTTTAGGGTCAAAGCCCAGCAGATTGATAATGTGGTCCAGCTTCTTCCGGTCTGTAATCTGGAAGATCCGCTTTCCCTCCTCCTGGTCCTTTTCCGGCTGGCGGTCAAAAGACAGGTTGAAGGCCCGACGGAACAGCTTGGGCAGCCGGGCGGCGAAATTGGGATTTTCCGTGATGATCCGCACCTCGGTGGCGCTGAAGGTGTTGCAGTAGAGCAGGATGCCGTAGGCCTCCGCCCGGGCGCAGCACAGCTTCTGCACCGGCAGGCGGCACAGTTCGTTTTTTGTATCGTAGGAAAAGGACATAGGTCCTCCTTTCTCAGGCGGTCACCGGTTCATGTCCCGGTGGTTCTCCCGGACCCGGTAGCCCAGGTCACGGATGTCCCTCGCCAGCGCGTGGGTCACGGCCACAGAGCGGTGGTGTCCGCCGGTGCAGCCGACGGCGATGACCAACTCCGTTTTCCCCTCCTCCGCGTACAGCGGCAGGGTAAAGGCCAGCAGGTCCCGGAGCTTGGCCATATAGTCGTGGGTCTGCTGGAAGGAGAACACATAGTCCGAGACCTCCCGGTCCAGGCCTGTTTTTTCCCGCAGCTCCTGTATGTAATAGGGGTTGGGCATGAACCGGACGTCAAACACCAGGTCCGCCTCCATGGGCAGACCGTGCTTGAAGCCAAAGGAGGTGACGCTGACGCTCATCCCCTCCTTTTCCGCCGTTCCGCTGCCGAAATTCCGCAGCAGCTCCCCCCGGAGCTGGGCGGTGGAAAGATGGGTGGTGTCGATGATATAGTCCGCCCGCTGCCGCAGGGGAGCCATCATGTCCCGCTCCTCCAAGACCGCCTTTTCCAGGGAATCCGCCTGCTTCATCAGGGGATGGCGGCGGCGGGTCTCCTTGTAGCGCTTGATGATGGTCTCCGGCTCCGCCTCCAGAAACAGCAGGCTGCACTCGCCGCCGCTGTGCTTCAGGGCGTCCAGCACGTCGAACAGCTCCGTGGGGCTGTTGGCGGTGCGGACATCGTACACCAGGGCCACCTTGTTATAGCGCTGGCTGCCGCCGGCGCAGAACTCCGCGAATTTCAGGATCATGGCCGCTGGCATATTGTCCACGATATAAAAGCCCATGTCCTCCAAAAAGGAGGCCGCCCGGCTTTTTCCCGCGCCGGAAAGGCCGGAAATAATGAGAATTTCCATGCAAACACCCGCTTATCTAACGATTTTGACCTCAGGCTCCAGCTGAACGCCGGTGGCATCCAGCACCCGCTGCTGCACCTGGCGGATCAGCTCCGTCATATCGGCAAAGGTGGCGCCGCCCCGGTTGATGAGAAAGCCCGCGTGCTTTTCCGACACCTGGGCGCCCCCCACCGTCAGCCCCTTCAGGCCGCACTGGTCGATGAGGGCAGCCGCAAACGCTCCCACCGGCCGCTTGAAG
>URTS01000067.1 GCA_900550685.1 uncultured Oscillibacter sp.
GATCGGGTTGCGTCCCTGAATTGCGGAGCCGCCTGCGGAGTCGCCCTCCACGATGTAGAGCTCTGTGAGCTCCGGATTGTTCTCGTTGCAGTCCCGCAGCTTATCCGGCATGGCCGCGCCGCCCAGGGCGGTCTTGCGGCGGATGGATTCCCTGGCCTTTTTGGCAGCTTCCCGGGCCCGGTTGGCCGTCAGGGCCTTGTCCAGGATCATGCGGCCCACCTGGGGATTCTCCTCCAGGAAGGTATCCAGCTTGTCGGAGACGATGTTGTTCACCAGGGTGCGGATCTCGCTGTTGCCCAGCTTGGCCTTGGTCTGGCCCTCAAACTGGGCATCCGTCAGCTTTACGGAGATGACGCAGGTGAGGCCCTCCCGGCAGTCCTCGCCGGAGACCTTCTCGTCATCCTTCAGCATCTTGATCTTGTGGCCGTAGTTATTCAGCACGGTAGTCAAGGCACGGCGGAAGCCCTCTTCATGCATACCGCCCTCCGGGGTGTGGACGTTGTTGGCAAAGGAGAAGGTGGTCTCGTTATAGCCGTCGTTATACTGCAGGGCGATCTCCGCCATGGAGTCCCCCTTCTGGCCCGCCACGTAGATGACCTGGTCATGGAGGGGGGTCTTGGTGCGGTTGAGGTAGGTGACAAATTCCCGGATGCCGCCCTCATAGCACATGGAGTGGTAGCGCTCCTCCTCCGGCTTGTCGGCAGAGGCTTTCCGCTCGTCGGCAATGGTGATCCGCAGGCCGGCGTTCAGGAAGGCCTCCTCCCGCATGCGGGTATGGAGGGTGTCGTAATTGTAGATCAGGTCCTCAAACATCTCCGGGTCCGGCTTGAAGGTGACGGTGGTGCCGGTGTGGTCCGTGGTGCCTACCACGGTCATAGGCTCCGTCACATGGCCCCGGGCGAACTTCATCTCGTGGATTTTGCCGTCCCGGTGGACCTGGACCGTCAGCCATTCGGACAGGGCGTTCACCACGGAGGCGCCCACGCCGTGAAGGCCGCCGGAGACTTTATAGCCCCCGCCGCCGAACTTGCCGCCGGCGTGGAGCACGGTGTACACCACTTCCAGAGCGGGCTTGCCGGTCTGGGCCTGGATGTCCACGGGGATGCCGCGGCCGTTGTCAACCACGGTGATGGTGTCTCCCTCGTTGATGGTGACGGAGATCTCCGTGCAGTAGCCTGCCAGAGCCTCGTCGATGGCGTTGTCTACGATCTCGTATACCAGATGGTGGAGACCGGAGGTGGAAGTGGAGCCGATATACATACCGGGACGCTTCCGGACGGCTTCCAGGCCTTCCAGCACCTGGATCTCCGATGCGTCATACTCGTTGGCGGCGTCCACCGCCGTGGATTGCAGGATCTCGTTGTCTGCCATGTAGGTTCTCCTTTCGTCGCGGGACAGGAAGAGCCGGGCCGGAAGCCTTTCCGGCCCGTTTCTCCTTGCCCCGAAGAAAATGTTTGCGTTTTTATGGAACAGCAGGCCGTTTCCGGTCCGCTCTTGTTGTTTACAGCACCAGCTTGCCGCTCTCCGCCCGGTTTTTCAGGGTGGAGGTGTTCAGCTGGCTCAGATACACGATCTGGGGATGATAGGGATGGTCGCACACCACAAAGGACTTGGGCAGGTCGCCGGAGACATCCAGCACCACGCCTTCCTTTTCCGCGCCCGCCAGATACTCCCGGGTGCGCTTTTCATAGCTGCATTTATCCAGATCAAAAATGCCGATGATCCGGTGATCCGGCACGATCTCGTTTTGTCCCAAATGTAAATACATCCGTCTTCCCTCGTCAAAGCAGGGAAAACAGCCACCGCAGCAGGTGGATCACCAGCCTGCCCGCCAGCAGCACCACGCCATACACACAGCCGAAGGCCAGCATCAGCACAATGGGAATGGTGCCCAATCCGGCGCCCAGAACCGCCAGGACCACCATGCCCAGGGCACAGGGCAGCCACAAAAGCCACTTCATCGTCCGGAATACAAAGCCGAACAGCAGTTGGATGATAAAAGCCAGTCCCAGCAGTCCGCCCAGGACCGTCAAAACCGTTCCGGCCACCGTGCCGAACACGGCAATGGCCGGAAGGGCCAGTAAAACATGAAACATCATTGCCTCCTGCGGCATTTAATGGCTGCCGCAATCCGTTTCGTCGTCAAAATCATGGGCAAATTCATCGTCCTCCGGGCCACCCATGATCTCCGTGGTGCGCATCCGCCGCTTGTCCTTGGCCGCCTCCACGTTTTTGTGGATCAGCTCCTTGACCTCCCGGGGATGCTTTACATTTACCAGGTCCAGATGGGGCACGCTCTTATCCGAGGAGATGACGCACACGGTGCCCACCCCCAGGATCCGCTGGCCCAGGGACATATTCAGCTGCAGATCCCGGACCCGGTAGAGCAGCACTTCGTCGCATTTCAGATTCAGAAAGCCCTTTTCGCAGAACAGGCGGTCTTCACTGAGGCTGTACCGGGTAAAGGACAATGGCAGCCCTAAATGGCGCTTCCGGTCTTTCCAAAGGTATTGGATGGGTTCCATAAAATTATCCCCTTTCCATGAAAAAATCTGTAGATTCAGGTTTCTCCGCTGTTCCAGTACACAACCAGTGCGCCGAAGATCCCCGCAATGACGCCAAGTCCGGTGATTCCGAGGATATCCAGCTGGCCGCCTGCCAGTGTAAATAAAATTCCCAGCAGGAGCAGGGCAATGCCATTGAGTTGTTTTTTCATTAGAATCTCCTTATTGTTGGTTCAGCACAGAATCACGGCTTTGCCTGTCGGAATACCCCCCCATTTTCTTTTTAAGACATCAAAAAGAAAATGCGCCGTGTACGGTGGAAAAGAAAAAATGTTAGGGATGAGTTGGCCGCAGGCGGTCAACTCACCCATACGAAGGAGCGGCCGGTACGCACTGCCGACAAAATCCAGAAGTCTCCTGCCAGCTGTGCTGACAGATGTTCCTTGAATAACTGCATCCTCGCATCTGCGGGTATGGCGTTTATCTGGCTGCAAAGAAGACACCATCTGCTTCTTTTTCCGCTGCCGCTCTCTATCCTTTGGGGGGTGGTTTCCAAAGGCGGGGGCCGAGGCCCATCCCTTTCTCCTAAGAGGGGTTTCCAACGAGGAAAGCGGCGAAGCGCCGCCGGGGGCGGAGTAAGCGAGCCGCTTTCGAGGAAGCACCCCGGTTGGCAGACGCAAAGCGGCTGGGAACCGGTTGGTGCGACGGTGTTCAAACCGCAGTTTCGCCCCTTTGTGCCTAGAGGGGGTATGGTGGACGGCGGCGTCCACCATGTTTCTGGTGGGGGTCTAAGGGGGAGGGATCTTTGCGCCAGAAATTCCTTCCCCTTGCCCTGTAGTGGCAACTACCTCCTGCGGGAGCAGCGAGGAATTATCTCAATAACGCGGTGTAACGGCAATTTATGATATAGTCCCATCTTTGACATGAAAAATCTTTCCGCCCAGCAGCTGGGGCAGTCGGTCATCCTCGCAGCAGGTGATAAACACCTGCCCGCCCCGGATGCGGTTCAGCACGAATTCCTGCCGCCGGGGGTCCAGCTCGGAGAGCACATCGTCCAGCAGCAACACCGGATATTCGCCGGTATCCTGCTGGAAGATCTCCCGGGCCGCCAGCTTCAGGGAAAGGGCCGCCGTCCGGGTCTGGCCCTGGGAGGCAAAGCTTTTGGCCGCCCGGCCGTCGATCTCCACCAGCAGATCATCCTTATGAGGACCTGAAAGACACTGGCGGCTGGCGATCTCCGCCGCCCGGTGGGCCTCCTGGTGCTGCAAAAGCTGCCGGAAGATCACCTGGGGGCCCGCTTCCGGGTCCGTGACGGTGGACACCGTTTCATACCGCAGGGTCAGCTGCTCCCGGCCGCCAGAAAAATCACCGTGAATGGCCGGGGCCGTCTGGCACAGCCGCTTGATGAAATGGGCCCGGTAATGGATCAGCAGGGCGCCGGCCTTGGCCATGCCCAGGGAGAATTCATCCAGGGCGTCCAGCAGGGAAGGTTTTTCCTCGCTGTCCCGCAGAATCCGGATCTTGTGCTCGTGGAGCCGTTTGTATTCCGCCAGGGCCAGGGCATACCGTGGCCGCAGCTGGCAGATGCAGTCATCCAGAAAGCCCCGCCGGGCCGCCGCCCCTTCCCGGATCAGATAGAGGTCCTCGGGGCAGAACAGCACACTCTGAAAAATGCCGCTGAGCTCGCCGCCGTTTTTCAGCTTCACGCCGTTGGAGCGCAGCACCCGCCGGGCGCCCCTGTGCAGTTCCGCTTCCAGCAGAAAGGTCCGTTCCCGCGAAAACACACTGCTTTTCAGAAAGGCGTGGTCTACGCCGAACCGGATCAGCTCCTTATCGTACCTTGCCCGGTGACTGACGCCGGAGAGGTAGGCCACCGCTTCCAGCAGGTTGGTCTTGCCCTGGGCGTTGTCGCCGTAGATCACATTGATATTGGGGTCAAAAGCGGCGTCCAGATGGACATAATTCCGGAAAAAATCCAGGCTTAATGCGTCAATCCGCATAAGCTGCCGCGTATTCCTGCCCCCGGAAGGCCACCACGTCGCCGGGGCGGATCTTCTTGCCCCGCATGGTGCACACCTCGCCGTTGACCTGCACCTCGCCGCCCTGGATGCACTCCTTGGCTTCGCCCCCGGTCTCCACGGCGTTGGCCAGCTTCAGAAGGTCCTGAAGCTTGATGTATTCCGTTGTAATGGTCATTGTTTTCATGACGGTTTCTTCTTTCCCATGATTTTCCATGCTATATAGAAAATAACTGCAGCATAAGTAAGCACATCAGAGATGATCGCTATGGTATCGCCTGCCGGATTGTAATTCTTTTGCATGACCCAGCCAACAATACCAAGAGCAACAGAAAAAAGTACAAGAATCGTCCATACGTAATAGATGATTCTTTTCATTTCTGAACCTCCTTACTCTGCGCTTTTCAGCCGCACCGGCAGCACCATATAAAGGAAGTTCTCGTCCCCCTCCACGGGAACGATGATGGCGGGGGAGACGCCGGTGTTCAGCTCGATCTTCACCTTGTCCGCCGGGGCATACCGCAGGGCCTCCATAAGGTAGCGGTTATTGAAGCCGATCTCCAGCTTGTTGCCGTCGCCGATGACCCGGCAGACGTCCTTGGCCTCGCCGTTGCCGGTTTTGGCGGAGAGCATCACCTTGTCATGGTCAAAGAGGCACCGCACCGGGCTTTTCAGCTTGTCGGAGATCACCACGGATACGCGGTCGATGCTCTCGATGAGGGCCTTGGTCTCCACCACGATCTGGATGGGATTCTTCCGGGGGATGGCATTCTTGTAATCCAGGAATTCGCCCTCCAGACGGCGGCAGATCAGCTGGGTGTCACCGATCTCAAAGAGGATATGGCGCTTGCCCAGGGTGATGGTCACCAGGTCCTCGGTGTCGGCGCAGATGCTCTTGACCTCGGTCAGGGCGGAACCGGGGGTGACGAAGGAGAAGGCGCCGCCTTCCAGCTTTTCCAGCTTCTCCCGGCGGAAGGCCAGGCGGAAGCCGTCCACCGCCACCATGTTCAGGCACATGTCGGAGATCTCAAAGAGGGCGCCGGTGTGGACCGGGCGGCTCTCATTGGTGGAGACGGCAAAGGCCACCTCCTCGATCATGCTCCGCAGCACCTTCTGCTGCATGGAGACGGCGTATTCGTCCTCCACCTCGGGAAGATCCGGATAATCTGCCGCAGACAGGCCCAGAATATCGAAATCCGCGTCGCCGCAGGAGACATGGACCATCATTTTTTCATCGGCGGTGAAGGTGATCATGTCGTCGGGCATCCGGCGGATGATGTCGCCGAAGAGCCGTGCGTTCAGAACGATGTCGCCGCCTTCCACCACGTTGGCAAACACGTTGGTGCGGATGCCGGTCTGCATATTGTAGCCGGAGATGGTCAGCTGCTGGTCCGCGTGGAGCAGCAGGCCCTCCAGAGCGGGGATGGAGCTTTTCTGGGCCACGGCGCGGCTGGTGACAGCGATGGCGTTTTGCAGAAAAACCTTTTCACAGGAAAATTTGATCATAGAGCCGCTTCCTTTCTTATTTTATGGAGGTGTGCCGGGAGACTGTCCGCCAGGGAAAGACAGGGGCTACAGCCTCGCCGGTTTTTAGATGTGCAGAAATTTCTTTTCAAAAAAGAAAAAATAAAATGTTTTTAGCAGTAAGTAACCGTAGTGCAAAAAAATGTGGAAAAGCGGAAAAAGTCCTTGCGGTGTCAGGAAAAACGCGTCCACGGGGATTGTGGAGAAAAATGTGTGGAAAAATGAAGTTTTCCCACAGCCATGTTTTTCCACAGGGGAAGTTTTCCTTTTCCTCTGGAAATGTGGAAAAAACGGTATACACTTTGTATAGGAAAAGGGGGCACTTTTCCTTCAGTGGCGGTTATTGATATTGGTCTTGATCTCCTTTACCGTTTCGGCAAAGGCGGGGTCCTTTTTCATCTGCTTTTCGACCTGCTTCAAGGAGTAGAGCACCGTGGAGTGGTCCCGGTTGTCAAAGACCTTGCCAATCTCTACCACCGGCAGGTTGGTCATGCTGCGGATCAGGTACATGGCGATCTGGCGGGCGGCCACGGCGTCCTTTACACGCTGCTGGCCGCAGATGATCTCTTTTTCAATGCCGTAGTACTTGCTGATGTAGTCCAGGATATTGTCCGGCGTGGGGATGTACTCATTACTCTTTTTCAGAATGTCCTGCATGGCCCGGGTGACGGTGGCCTCGTCGGCCTCGTTGCCCAGCAGGTCCTTGTAGGCCAGGATCTTGTTGACGGTGCCCTCCAACTGCCGGACGTTGGCGGTGACGTTTTCCGCGATGTAGCTGGCGATCTTATCCGGCAGGTCCATGCCCAGGGCCACCGCCTTGTTCTTCACGATGGCCAACCGGGTCTCAAAGTCCGGGGGCGTTACGTCCGCCAGCAGGCCCCACTCGAACCGGGTGCGGAGCCGGTCGTCCAGCAGGGTCATCTCAGAGGGCGGACGGTCCGAGGTCAGCACGATCTGCTTGCCGGACTCGTAAAGGTTATTGAAGGTATGGAAGAACTCGTTCTGGACCTGCTCCTTGCCAGCTACGAACTGCACGTCGTCCACCAGCAGCAGATCGGCTTCCCGGTATTTGGCCCGGAATTCGCTGCCCCGGCCGGCCCGGATCAGCTCGATGAACTCGTTGATGAAGTCGTCGCCCTTGATATAGACGATCTTGGCGTTGCGGTCGTTTTTGCGGATGACGTTGGCAATGGCGTACAGCAGGTGGGTCTTGCCCAGGCCGGAGTCACCGTAGATCAGCAGGGGGTTGTAGTTCTGGGCGGGATGCTCCGCCACCGCCATGGAGGCGGCATAGGCCAGCTTGTTGCTGGGGCCCACCACGAAGGTATCGAAGGTGAACTCCGCGGAGGTGAACCGCTCGTTCTGGTGGGTCTGGGCGCCGCCCCCCTGAAACTCCGCCAGTTCGTCGGAATCCAGGATCCGGACGTCGAACTCTACGGAGAAGATGTCCAGCAGTACGGCCTTGATGTTCTTTACAAACAGGGATTCGATATATCGTTTCTTAAAGTCGTTGGGGCAGTGTAGGTAGAAGGTATTGTCCCGGATGTCCACCGCCGTCAGCTCGTCGAACCAGGTGGTGATGGTGGTTTCCGAGAGATCCTTCTTCAGCTGCTGAAGGACGTTGGTCCATACATCAGCGACAGAATTCAAATGAAACACCTCTCTTGTTGATTAAAGGTCAAAATCGCACGGATGTATTATACCAAAAAACCACGGGGCAGGCAACACTTATTCTAATTATAAAGATCAATTTTTTGCAGGCTGCGCGCAACAAAATATGGGAATCCTATACAGAAAACACACCACATCTGTAAAAATCCGGGGGAAGAGGGCGTAAATGGTGATGTTTTTTGAAAAAAGGGCAACTTTTTCTTGACAGAAATTAAAAAAGTATGTATACTAAGCGGTGCGTCATAAGGACGCGCTGAACAGCTTACTGCTCCGCCGCTTCTGCGGCGGTGTCGAGTAAATGCCGCCGCAAGGCGGACGGAAATCTGACAGGAGGTGTCTCAACATGGCAACGAAACGTACCTATCAGCCCAAGAAGCTCCATGGCCAGAAGGTCCACGGCTTCCGTAAGAGAATGGCTACCGCCAACGGCCGCAAGGTCCTGGCTCGCCGCCGCGCCAAGGGCCGTGCCCGCCTGAGCTACTAAGAAGGGCCCATGTGCGGGAGACACCTGAACAATGTCCTTTAGGGACGGTGGGACTGGAAGCGTCCTCCGTCCCTGGAATTGTATCCGTGGATAGATTCCCGGAGTCCAAAAAGGACCGTGTTTCAGGCGGAAAGGACAGGGAAGGACTATGAAAGCAGCGGTGACGCTGAAAGAGAATTATGAGTTCCGGCGGCTGTATCAGAAGGGGGCCTCCGCAGTGAGTCCCGCCATGGTGCTCTACTGCCGGAAAAACCGGCTGGGACGCAACCGCCTGGGGCTGGTGTCCTCCACCAAGCTGGGCCACGCCGTGGTGCGCAACCGCTGCCGCCGCCGTCTGCGGGAGGTTTACCGCCTCCACACGCCGGAGCTGAAGCAGGGGTATGACATCATTCTGGTGGCCCGAACCCGGACGGCCTATGCCCCGTGGCCGGAGCTGCAGAAGCAGTTTGTAAAGCTCTGCCGGAAGCTGGAACTGCTGGAGGAGCCGAAATGAAGCGGCTTCTGCTGGCGCTGGTGCGGTTTTACCGCGCTGCCATCTCTCCCTTCCGGCCGCCCTGCTGCCGGTTTACCCCCACCTGTTCCCAATATGCCCTGGAGGCCATTGAAAAGTACGGCGCCCTGAAGGGCGGCTGGCTGGCCTTCCGCCGCATCCTGCGCTGCAATCCCTTCCACAAAGGCGGCTACGACCCCGTTCCCTGATTCAAAAGAATATCGGAGGAAAGACAAGAATGTCCACCATTGGTTACTACATTTGCGTACCCTTTGCCTGGCTGGTCCGTCTGTTCTACAACCTGACGGGCTCCTATGGCGTGGCCCTGATTCTGTTCACTCTGGTCATCAAGCTGATCCTGCTGCCCTTCCAAATGAAATCCAAGAAGAGCATGCTGCGGATGAACCGCCTCAGCGGACAGATGAAGGACATCCAGAAGCGCTATGCCAACAACCAGATGAAAATGAATGAGGAGATGCAGAAGCTCTATGCCGAGGAGGGGATCAACCCCATGAGCGGCTGTCTCTGGAGCTTTATTCCCCTGCCCATCCTCATTGCCCTGTACTCCATCATCCGCCAGCCCATCACCCACTTCATGATGCTCTCCAAGGACGCGCTGGAAGGCCTGATCCAGACCGCCACCACTGCCGGCGTCAACATGAGCAACATCGTGATGATGAAAGACGGCGTTGCCGCCGTCGGCAAGGACGGCTTCACCCAGCTGGCCTCCTACGGCCAGATCAACCTGGTGAAGGCCGTGCAGGAGCTGGGCCTGGCCACGCCGGACGGCTGGTTCAACGTGAACTACAAGTTCATCGGCCTGGACCTCACCGCCACCCCCTGGGAGTACATCAAGGACTTCTCCTTTACCTGGGCGGTCATCGGCGTGGTGCTGATCCCCATTTTGGCGGGTCTGTCCCAGTTCATCCTCAGCAAGATCACCATGAAGTCCCAGCCCCAGGCTGATGCCACTGCCGCTTCCATGAAGTCCATGATGTACATGATGCCTCTGATGAGCGTCTACATCGCCTTCGTCATGCCTGCGGCACTGGGCGTGTACTGGATCGCCCAGAGCGTGTTCTCCCTGATCCAGGAGGTCGTGCTCAACAAGACACTTAACGCCAAGCTGGAAGCCGAGGAGGAGACCCGTTTCCAGGCCCGCCAGGCTGACCGGCAGAAGCGCATGGAGGAAGCCCGCGTTCTGGAACAGCAGAGAAAGCAGGAAGAGCAGAAGAAAAAGACCCTGCGTGAAAAGCAGCAGGCCGCCCAGGCGGCCAAAGCCGCCAAGGCCGCTAAGGCTGCCACCAGCACCACCGAGGCAGGCCGGGTGGGGGACCGCCCCTATGCCCGCGGCCGCGCCTACAAGGCGGACCGCTATGACGAAACAAAATAAGGAGCCGTTATGAGACAGTTTATCGATGTAACGGGTAAGACCGAGGACGAGGCGATCAGCCGCGCGTTGGAGCAGCTGAAGCTGGACCGGGACGATGTGTCTGTTGAGATCCTGGAGCGGGCAAAGGCCGGCTTCCTGGGTCTGGGCAGCTGCCCTGCAAAGGTTCGCGTCAGCTACGGTGAGGACGATGCGCCCGCCCCGGAGCAGCCCAAGGTTATGGAAAAGGTCCGGGAGGACAAGCCGAAGGCCGAAAAGCCCAAGGCAGATAAGCCCCGGACGGAAAAGAAGCCGGCT
>URTS01000068.1 GCA_900550685.1 uncultured Oscillibacter sp.
CGGAGGAAATCGCCCGGCAGGCGCTTGAACGACCGGGCGGAGCGCGCAATATCCGGCATTTGCTCCAGACGCTGGTGCAGACGCCGCTCTCCGACGCGCTGCTCTCCAGGACGCCTCCGAAAGCGCTTCAGATTTTGGCGCGCGCGGGGGAAATTGTCGTATCGGTGACGGATGGTGACAGAGCGGAAACAGGAGAATAGAACATCTGTTCAAAAATTGCGAAATTGCCGAAAAGGGGTTAAATTTTGTAAATATTTTCTCCGGACGATTTTGAAAAAAAGGGTTGCATTTTATGTTAACGCCCCTTATTATATAAGTGAAGTGGAGCTAAGTGGAGCGGAAAAGATGAAAATGGAGCGAGGTGAGAGGGAATGTACGGAAAATACAAGCACACGGTCGATCCGAAGGGCCGTCTGTTCGTTCCCTCGAAGCTGCGCGACGAGCTCGGCGAGGCTTTCTATGTGACACTAGGCCTCGATCACTGCCTGTCCGTCTATACGGAGAACGGCTGGCAGGCGATCCTGGATAAATATAACGCGCTTCCCATCTCGCAGGCGCGCAAGATGCGCTTTCTTTTTGCCAACGCCGCCAAATGCGAGCCCGACAAGCAGGGGCGCTTCCTCATTCCGACCGAGCTTCGCCAGTATGCCGGCATCCGGCAGGAGGTTACGTTCATCGGGCAGGGCGGCCATGCGGAGATCTGGGACAGCGAGGCCTACGACAAGCTGGAGCAGGAGACGCTCACGCCGGAGAATCTGGCGCAGGTGATGGAGGAATTGGGCTTCTGATGGAGTTTTCGCATAAATCGGTATTGCTTTGGGAGTGCATCGACGCGCTCAACATCCGTCCGAACGGGATCTATCTCGACGGGACGCTCGGCGGCGGCGGGCACTCACTGGAGATCTGCCGCAGACTGACAAACGGCAGGCTCATCGGTGTCGACCGCGACGAGGTCGCGCTGGAAGCGGCAAAAAAGCGGCTCAGCCGTCACGCGCGCAAGGTGACGCTGGTGCATGATAATTTTGAAAATATTGCGCTGATCCTGGACGCGCTGAATCTCGATAAGATCGACGGCATGCTCTTTGACTTGGGCGTTTCGTCTCCGCAGCTGGACGACGGCGCGCGCGGCTTTTCGTATATGACGGACGCGCCTTTGGATATGCGCATGGATAGAGGCAGCAGTCTGACGGCCTATGAGATCGTCAACAACTATCCCAAGGACGAGCTCCGGCGAATCTTGTACGAATACGGCGAGGAGCGGTACGCCCCTCAGATCGCGGCGGCGATTGAGCGCGTGCGCTCGGACCGGCCGATCGAGACGACGCTGGAGCTGGTGGATATCATCAAATCCGCCATGCCCGAGCGGGCGCTGCGGGAAAAGCAGCACCCCGCCAAGCGGAGCTTTCAGGCCATCCGCATCGCCGTCAACGGCGAGCTGGACGCCCTGCCGCCCATGCTCAGCGGGGCCATCGACCACCTGAACCCTGCCGGACGACTGGCAGTCATCACCTTCCATTCCCTGGAGGACCGCATCGTCAAGCGGGCCTTCCAGAACGCCGCCAAGGGCTGCACCTGCCCGCCGGAATTTCCGGTGTGCGTGTGCGGAAAAAAGCCCCGGGTGCGGCTGGTGACCCGGAAACCCATCGTCTCCGGCGCCGCAGAGCTGAAGGAGAACAGCCGGGCCCGCAGCGCCAAGCTGCGGGTGGTTGAAAAATGCGACCCCTTTGATCTTTGAGCGCTTGGCGCTTAATTCTTTGCACGATACGGAAAGGAGCGGCCAGATATGGCATCCGCAGTCAGAGAATATCGATATAACCACCGGGATGTGAGCATAGACGGCAGTCTGGCCCGGGACCTGGACTGGGCAGTCCGGGAGCGGGAACTGGAGCATGCCGGCGCCGCCCCCCGCCATGAGGAACAGGCCCGGCCCAAGGTCCACCGCCGGGAGCAGGCATTGGTGCGGGAGCGCCAGCAGGTGCCGGTGCTGACAGTGGTAGGCGCGGCGGCGGTCATCGGCCTTGCGGTGATGCTGCTTTTGAGTTATGTGCAGCTTACCACCCTGGCTGCCGACACGGTGAGCCTCCGCTCGGAGCTGTCGGCCCTTCAGGCGGAGAACGTGACTCTGACGGCCCAGCATGAGCAGATGTTCGACATGGCCACCGTGAAAGAGGTGGCGGCCGCCGCGGGCATGGGCAAGCCCACCAGCAGCCAGATCACCTATCTGGACCTGGCCAGCGAAGACAGCGCCACCGTCTTCCAGACGGAAAGCGACAGCCCCAGCCTTCTCAGCCGGCTCCTGAGCTCTCTGCACCATGGGGTCTACGCCGTGGTGGAATATTTCGACTGACCCAGCCATAATATGTTGTGACACAGCGGGGAGTGAGAAGCCGGCGTCTTCTTGCTCCCCTTGTTTTCTGAATTGCTGAATTACCCCTGAAAGGAGACCATCCCATGCCTCAGAATCTTCGCAGAAAAAGTGACGCGGCCCGCAGGGCCAACCAGGTGGTCCGCAGCCGGACGGCGCTGATCATGCTGGTTTTGGGCGTGGTGACTTTTGCGATCCTTTTCTGGCGGCTCTATGATTTACAGATCCTCCGGCACGATGAGCTTCAGGGCCGTGCCGTGGAGCAGCAGACCCGCAGCGCGGTGGTGACCGCCTCCCGGGGCACCATCTATGACAGCAGCCTGAACACCCTGGCCATCTCCGCCACGGCGGAGGACGTAAACATCTCCCCCATGCGGATCGCGGAGTTCGTGGAAAGCCAGAAGGAAAAGCAGGAAAAGGCCGCCCAGAAAGCGGCGGACAGGGGGGAGACTTACACGGCTCCCGTCCTCCGGGACCAGACCTACATTGCCAAGGGCCTCAGCCGCATCCTGGGCGTGGAACAGGAAACCCTGGAAGCCCGGATGACCAAGACCAACTATGACTACTGGAACGTCAAAAAGCAGGCGGAGCAGAACATTGCCGACGAGGTCCGTCGCTTCATCAACGGCGAGATCGACCCTGACGGCAATGAGGTGCCGAAAGAGGATCAGGTGAAGCTCCAGGGGGTCTGGCTCCAGCCCTCCTCCAAGCGGTACTACCTCTACAGCGCCCTGGCCTCCGGCGTGCTGGGCTTTGTAAATGACCAGAACGAGGGCAGCGTGGGCCTGGAAGCCAAGTATGACGATACCCTCACCGGCACCGCAGGCTATACCGTCAGCGCCCGAAACGCCGCCGGTACGGCTCTGCTGTATCCCTATGAACAGTATTACGACGCGGAAAACGGCCATAATCTGGTGCTGACCCTGAACACCAACGTGCAGCTGAGCCTGGAAAACGGCCTGGAGAGCATGCTGAAAAAATACGGGGCCAAAAACGGCGGCACCGGCATCGTCATGGATGTGAACACCGGGGCCATCGTGGCCATGGCCTCCTATCCCAACTACGACCTCAACGAGCCCGGCGTCCTCTTTGACGATGCCCTGAAGGCCAAGCTGGAAACGGCGCTGGCCAAGATCGACGCCAACCGCTCCTCCTATGAATCGGAGGAGAAGTACGCCGAGGCCCGGTCCGAGGCCATCAACAACGCCGTCCAGACCCAGTGGCGCAACAAGTGCATCGACTCCACCTATGAGCCCGGCTCCACTTTCAAGCCCATTACGCTGGCGGCGGCGCTGGAGGAGGGCAAGGTGACGAAAAACTCCACCTTCTACTGCTCCGGCTCCACCCGTGTGCAGGGCTGGAACAAGGCCATCTGGTGCTCCAAGCACAGCGGCCACGGCCAGCAGACCCTCATTGAGGCGGTGGGCCATTCCTGCAACCCCGCCTTTATCAGCATGGGCCTGTCCGTGGGCACCGAGACCTATTACAAGTATTTGCAGTCCTTCGGCCTGATGGATAAGACCGGCATCGACATGATCGGTGAGGTGAAGGGCATTTTCCAGGATGAAAAGACCTTCAACTCCCAGGTGGTGTCCCTGGCCTCCTACTCCTTCGGCCAGACCTTCAACGTGACTCCCATCGAGCTGATCCGGGCCCAGGCAGCCTGCGTCAACGGCGGCTACCTCTATGAGCCCTACATCGTGGACCAGGTGCTGGATGACGACGGCAATGTTCTCTCCCAGCACGATTCCACCCCCATCCGCCAGGTCATCAGCGAGGAGACCTCCGCCATTGTCCGGGAGGCCCTGGAATACGTGGTGTCCTCCGGCAGCGGCAAGAACGGCCAGGTGGCGGGCTACCGCATCGGCGGCAAGACCGGCACCGCCGACAAGACCGGCACCAAGACCGCCGACAATCCCAAGGGCGATGTGGTGGTGTCCTTCATGTGCTTCGCTCCGGCGGACGATCCCCAATACATCATGCTGCTGACCATGGACACCCCCCGCCGCGATACCGGCACCGCCGTGTACGGCGGCACCATGGTGGCTCCGGCGGCCAGCCAGATCATGGCGGAGATCCTGCCTGCCCTGGGCATTGAGCCGGATTACAGCGCCGATGAACTGGCAGGCGCCGACGCGGCGGTCCCCTATGTGGTGGGCAAGAGCGCGGCGGACGCCAAGGCGGCCCTGACGGCGGCAGGCTTTGCCTGCACCACCGTGGGCAGCGGCGACACTGTCACGGACCAGACCCCGGCAGGCGGCGCTATCGTGCCCAACAACGCCTCCATCATCCTCTATCTGGGGGCGGAGAAGCCGGATAAACCCTGTACCGTGCCCAATGTGGTGGGGCGGTCGCCCTCGGAGGCCAACAAGGTCCTCACCAACGCAGGCCTGATCATGAAGGTCACCGGCGCCACCAACACCGGCGGCAGCACCGGCAGCGTCACCGCCATTTCCCAGAGCGCGGAGCCGGGGACAGAGCTGGCGGCGGGCAGCGTGGTGACGGTGCGGTTCGGCGCAACGACCACAGACTGACCCCCAAAGTGTTACCGCACCTTTTGCCAGTTTTACAACACCATTTCCGGTATGTTTTCCTGCAAAACCTGCTAAAATACAGGAGGAAAACTGATATCGAACATGGGAGGAATTGATTATGAAACTGCGAGAACTGCTGACCGGCATCCCGATTCAGTCCAGCACGGCGGACCTGGAAACGGAGATCACCGGCGTCAGCTATGACTCCCGGGCCACCAAGCCCGGCGACCTGTTCGTGGCCATGACCGGCTTTGCCACCGACGGCCACAAGTATATTGGAACAGCCCTGGAAAAGGGCGCGGCGGCGGTGCTGTGCCAGCAGCTTCCGGCGGCGGACTGCGCTTATATCCAGACGGCGGATTCCCGCCGGGCCCTGGCGGTGATCGGCGCCAACTGGTTCGGCCATCCGGCGAAGGAAATGACCATGATCGCCGTTACCGGCACCTGCGGCAAGACCACCACCACCTATCTGCTGAAGGCCATTCTGGAGCAGGCCAAAGGGGCCAAGGTGGGCCTTATCGGCACCAACCAGAATATGATCGGCCAGGAGATCATCCCCACGGAGCGCACCACCCCGGAGTCCTTCGAGGTCCAGAAGCTGTTCCGGGAAATGGCGGACGGGGGCTGCACCCATGTGGTGATGGAGACCTCCTCCCACGCGCTGTATCTGGACCGGGTCTACGGCGTGCACTACGACGTGGGCATCTTCACCAACCTGACCCAGGATCACCTGGATTTCCATAAGACCATGGAGAATTACTGCGACGCTAAGGCCATTTTGTTCCAGAACTGCGGCACCGGCGTGGTGAATGCCGACGATCCCTGGACGCCCCGGCTGCTGAAGAATGCGTCCTGCCAGGTGCGGACCTACGGCGAAAAGACGGCGGCGGACCTGCGGGCGGAGAACATCGTGCTCTCTGCCGATGGCATCGCCTTTGACGCCGTGACGGCAGTGGAGCGGGTGCCCATCCAGGTGCACATCCCCGGGGGCTTTATGGTCTACAACACCCTGGATGTGCTGGCAGCGGCCCAGGCCCTGGGCATTTCCCTGGGGGAGAGCGCCGCGGTGCTGGCCAAGGTGCCCCATGTGCAGGGCCGGGTGGAGGTGGTCCCCACCCCCGGCAAGGATTATACCATTCTTATTGATTACGCCCACACCCCGGACAGCATGGTGAACGTGCTGCAGACGGTGAAGGAGTTCGCCAAGGGCCGCACCGTGGCGGTGTTCGGTTGCGGCGGCGACCGGGATAAGACCAAGCGGCCCCCCATGGGCAAGGCGGCGGCGGACTGGTCCGACTTTGCGGTGGTCACTACCGACAATCCCCGGACCGAGGACCCAGCGGCCATCATCGAGGACATTTTGCCTGGCTTTGCAGGCAGCAAGACCCCCTATAAAGTGGTGGTGGATCGGGTCGAGGCCATTCACTGGGCCATGGACCACGCGGAAAAGGACGATGTCATCGTCCTGTGCGGCAAGGGCCACGAGACTTATCAGGAGGTCAACCACGTGAAGCACCACATGGATGAGCGGGAGATCGTGGCGGACTATCTGAAAGCGGGCCATTAATCGCCTGAGACACGGCAGAAGTGTTTTACAGAGAATACCGCCGGAAACGGCGGCGGGAGAAAAGGCCCCGGCTGTGTCGGCCGGAGGCATGAAGAGGAGAAAACATGAGTATCTATGTAATCGCATCCGTGGTTGGCTGTATGCTGACCATGATCCTGGGAAAATTCGTGCTGGCGGAGCTGCGGAAGCTGAAGGCCGGACAGGAGATCCGGCAGGACGGCCCCACCTGGCACAATTCCAAGGCGGGCACCCCCACCATGGGCGGCATCGCCTTCATTCTGGGCAGCGGCATCGCCGCTTTTGCCTGCGGCTGGCAGCGGATGCTGAGCGGCGACTTTGCCCATCTGTATGTGTACCTGTTTGCCCTGATCTTCGGCCTCATCGGCTTTGTGGATGACTACCGCAAGGTCCGCCAGCACCAGAACGAGGGCCTCACCGCCAAGCAGAAGTTCATTTTGCAGCTGTTGGCTGCCGTGGCCTTCCTGTGCCTGATGCGGTATGAGGGCCTGCTGACCAACGACCTGTACATCCCCTTCGTCAACGTGACGGTGACGGTGAACTGGATCGTGTACCTGATCTTCGCCGCTTTTGTCATCGTGGGCTGCGTCAACGCCGTGAACCTCACCGACGGTATCGACGGTCTGGCCTCCAGCGTGACCTCCGTGGTGATGTTCTTCTTCCTGCTGGCGGCCATCCTGTGGCAGAAGACCGCCCTGGGCATTTTCTCCGGCGCCCTCTTCGGCAGCCTGGTGGGCTTCTTTGCCCTGTATAACCACCACCCCGCCAAGTGCTTCATGGGCGACACCGGCAGCCTGTTTCTGGGCGGTGCGGTGGCGGCTCTGGCCTTCGCCTTTGACATGCCCTTGGTGCTGATCCTGGTGGGCATCATCTACATTCTGGAAACTCTGTCCGATATTATACAGGTTGGATACTTCAAAGCTACCCACGGCAAGCGGTTTTTCAAAATGGCACCCCTGCACCACCACCTGGAGCGGTGCGGCTGGAGCGAGAATAAGATCGTCACCGTGTTCTGCACCATCACCGCCGTGTTCTGCGTGCTGGCCTATCTGGGCATCCAGGGGCGGTTCTGAAAAGAAATTTTGATCAAAGGGAAGGGAGGGAACGTCCATGGCCATGGAACAGCGGACCCGCCGCCGTCCTTTAAGCCGTCAGGAGCAGCTGGCGCTTCAGGAGCGGAAGCAGCACCGCATGGAAAAAATGGAGGAGAGCCGGGAACTGGCCAAGGGACCCATCGATGTGACCTTCTGCCTGCTGGTGCTGCTGCTGACGGCTATCGGCCTGGTCATGCTCCTCTCCGCCAGCTTTCCATCCGCCTATTATGAGGCAAGCCCCTCCAAGCATAATCCCCTGTACTATTTTGAGCGGCAGGCTATTTTTGCCGTGCTGGGCACGGCAGTGATGCTGCTGGTCAGCAAGTTCAACTATCAGCGGCTCCGTGGCGTGGGCAAGATACTGCTGTACATTTCCGTTGTGCTGCTGCTGTTGGTACTGATCCCCGGCATCGGCGAGATCCGGAACGGTGCCCGCCGCTGGATCGGCATGGGCCCGCTGACCTTCCAGCCCTCCGAGATCGCCAAGGCGGCCATCGTGGTCTATTTTGCCAACAGCATCTCCCGGAAAAAGGACCAGATGCGGACCTTCCGGTATGGCGTTCTGCCCTATGCCATTCTGCTGGTGCTGGTGGCAGGCCTGGTGGCCAAGGAGCCCCATCTTTCCGGCGCCATCCTGATTTTGTGTGCCGGTGCGGCGGTCATGCTGGTGGGCGGCATCAACTGGGCCTGGGTCATTGCGGCGATGGGCGCGGCAGTGGGCATGGTGTATGTGGCATTGTTCGTCATCGGCTACAATACCTCCCGGGTCACCTACTGGCTGAACCCCTGGGCGGAGGACCCCATGGACAAGGGCTACCAGCTGCGTCAAAGCCTTATTACCATCGGCTCCGGCGGATTGTGGGGCCTGGGCCTGGGCAAGAGCCGCCAGAAATTCCTGTTCCTGCCGGAGGAACACAACGACTTCATCTTCTCCGTGGTCTGCGAGGAGCTGGGGCTGGTGGGCGCCGGGGTAGTGATGCTGCTGTTCGCGGCGCTGGTGCTCCGGGGCTACTGGATCGCTCTCCACTGCCGGGACCGGTTCGGCGCACTGCTGGTGGTGGGCTTTACCACCCTGATCGCCGTCCAGGTATTTTTGAACATTGCCGTGGTGTCCGGCGTTCTGCCCACCACCGGTATCCCTCTTCCGTTTTTCAGTTACGGCGGCACGGCCCTGTGCGTTCAGTTGGCGGAGATGGGGGTCATCCTCAGTGTATCCAGGCAAATGAAGCCAATCAAGGCGGGGTAGAAGCGCCCCGCCTTTTTGGCCTGTTTATGAGAACTTCCTTCCGAAAGGAGCCTGTATGATGGAAAAGCGCATTGACCGGGTGATCTTTACCTGCGGCGGCACGGCGGGCCATGTGAATCCGGCCATCGCCGTGGCCCAGCTGCTGGCGGAGAAGAACCCGGACGTGAAAATCCTGTTTGTGGGGGCGGAGCGGGGCCTGGAAAAGGACCTGATCCCCAAGGCGGGATACGACTTCCGCACCGTTCACATTTCCAGCTTTCACCGGTCCTTCAAGCCTGCCGAGATCAGGCATAACCTGGTGTCCCTGTTCAATATGGTCCGCTCCCCGGCGGAGGCCAAGGCCATTCTGCGGGAGTTCCGGCCGGACGTGGTCATCGGTACCGGCGGCTACGCCAGCTACCCCACCGTGAAGGCTGCCGCCAAATTGGGCATCCCCACGGCTGTCCACGAGTCCAATGCCGTGCCGGGGCTGACCACGGAGCTGCTGGAGCCCTTCGCCGGGCGGATCATGGTGGGGTTTGAATCCTGCCGGAAGCATTACAAGCACCCGGACAAGGTGGCCGTCACCGGCACGCCGGTGCGGGAGGACTTCTTTGCCCTGACCAAGGAGGCAGCCAAGGAAAAGCTGGGCATCAATGACGGGCGGCCCCTCATCGTCTCCTTCTGGGGGTCCTTGGGGGCCGCCGGGATGAACGCCCAAATGGCGGATATGCTGGCCCTGGAAGCAGGGAAGGAGCCTTTCCACCACATTCACGGCGCGGGAAAGAGCGGATATCCCATGGTGATGAAGCTGCTGCAGGAAAAGGGTGTGGCGCTGGAAGCCCATCCCGCCCTTCAGGTCCGGGAGTACATCTACGACATGGCCCCGGTAATGCGGGCGGCGGACCTGGTGATCTGCCGGGCAGGGGCCTCCACCGTCAGCGAACTGACGGCCCTGGGTGTTCCCGCCATTATGGTGCCCTCCCCCTATGTCACCAATAACCACCAGGAGAAAAATGCCCGGGCGCTGGAAGAGCACGGCGGCGTGGAGGTCCTGCTGGAAAAGGACTCCTCCGGCCAGGCCCTGTTTCAGGCAGCGGCGGGGATCCTCCATGATGACGCCAGACGTTCCGCCATGGAGCGGGCTATGGCGGAGCTGGGGGTCCGGGACGCGGCGGAGCGGATCTACGAGACTGTCCAGGCGGTCATGAACGGCGAAAAATAACCCGTTTTCGTTACAATTTCGACATTTACCTTTCCCCGCAGGTGTGATATACTGACCCTGCTTTCTGACAGAAATGGAACCGAAGTTCCCGTATGCCCATAGGATGGTGCGAGATTTCATTTCTATCAGGAGGGACGGACATGAGCCGACTTTTGATCCAAGGCGGGAACCGCCTGGCGGGGGAAGTGACCATTCAGGGGGCCAAAAACAGCGTGCTGCCGGTGCTGGCAGCCACGATCCTCACCGGCGGTGAGGTGGAGCTGCGCCGTTGTCCCCGTCTGCGGGACGTGGAGGCGTCCATCCGCATTCTGCAGGCTCTGGGCTGC
>URTS01000069.1 GCA_900550685.1 uncultured Oscillibacter sp.
AATTACCGCCCGGGGCTGAAAAAGGCGCACAAAAAAAGCCCTTTTTCACAGGTAATGAATATTGTAACATGCTTCCAGCCGGCCGTCAATCCCTTTTCACAAAAAATTTCAGGATCCGCCATTTGCTCCCCCCTCTCGGCGTATTTGCCGGAGGCGGGGCCCTTTCTCCGCCTATTTTTTCCGCTTTGGCCGTTGATTCCCGGCGAAAACCGCCGTATAATGGAAAAGTATATTGCGCAATTTTGCGTTTGAAAGGAGTCTTTCCTGTGAAATACGATCGCGTTTACAATTTTTCCGCCGGTCCTGCCATGATGCCGGAGCCTGTGCTGGAGGAGATCGCCGCCGAGGTGCTGAACTACCGCGGCAGCGGCATGAGCGTCATGGAGATGAGCCACCGCTCCAAGGTGTTCCAGGACATCCTGGCCCAGGCGGAGGCCGATCTGCGGGAACTGATGCACATTCCCGAAAATTATAAGGTGCTTTTTGTCCAGGGCGGCGGCACGGTGCAGTTCGCTATGGTGCCCATGAACCTGATGAAAAAAGGCGTGGCCTGCTATGTGGAGACCGGCGCCTGGAGCAAGAAGGCCATTGCCGAGGCCAAGCGGTACGGCGAGGTGAAGATCGTGGCCTCCTCCGCCGACAAGAACTTCTCCTACATTCCCAACTGCTCCGACCTGGACATTCCGGACAACGCCGACTACGTCTACATCTGCGAAAATGAGACCATCCACGGCACCACCTGGCACAATCTGCCCAATACCAAGGGCAAGATCCTGGTGGCGGACCAGTCCTCCATGTTCCTCTCCCGCCCCTGCGACGTCAGCAAGTACGGCCTCATCTGGGCCGGCGTCCAGAAGAATGTGGGTCCCGCCGGCATGGCCATCGTCATCATCCGGGAGGACCTGATCCGGGAGGATGTACCGGAGTTCGTGCCCACCTACCTCCGCTACAAGACCCATGCCGACGCCGATTCCCTGTACAACACCCCCAACTGCTGGGCCATCTACTGCTGCGGCAAGGTGTTCAAGTATCTGCTGGACAACGGCGGTCTGGAGGCCATGGCACAGCGCAACGCGGAAAAGGCCGCCATCCTCTACGATTTCCTGGACCAGAGCAAGTTCTTCACTGGCGCCGTCCGGAAGGAGGACCGCTCCTACATGAACGTGCCCTTCGTCTCCCCCTCCAAGGAGCAGGACGCCGAGGTAGTGGCCGCCACCAAGGCCGCCGGGTTCGACAACCTGAAGGGCCACAAGAGCGTGGGCGGTCTCCGGGCCTCCATCTACAACGCCATGCCCAAGGAGGGCGTGGAGGCTCTAGTGGAGTTCCTGAAAAAATACGAGGCCGAGCACGCATAACTTCATCCGATTCAAAAAGCAGCCTGTGACTTTCGTCACAGGCTGCTTTTGATTCAGATATTCCCTTTGATGCACAACTCCCCACCGGAACTCCGGTGGGAAGTTGTGTTTTCTTATTGGTCTTTCAGCAGGCTTTCCAGCTCCTCCCGGCTTACCAGCAGGTTCAGGGCCTCCAGCATACCGTTGGCCGTCAGATGCTCCGGCAGATCCAGCTGCCGCAGCAGGGCCTGCCGCCGCTGGCTGCTGCCCTCTCCCCCGGCCAGGCCCCATGCCATCAGGTCCGCCTTGGTAATTGGCTCCCTTTCCGGTGCCGGGGCCGTCTCCTCGTCCAGGAACGTGGCCCCCGCACGGCGGAGGGCTTCCAGAATGACCTCCGGCTTCATGCCCTCCACGCCCAGCTTGCCCTCCTTGCCGGGGGCGCGTTTCCGCTTTTCCTTGCCGTGGATGTCCGGGATATACGCCTGCTTCACCTGCTCCTTGGGCAGCGCCCCCTTCAGGTAGTTGCGGATCACAAAGCCAGCGCCGTCGCTGTCTGTCAGGACGATGAGCCCCCGCTCCTCCGCCAGCCGCCGGAGAAAGGCCACCTTCTCCTTGTCGTTGAACACGGCGAAGCCCCCCAGGGGCACCACCGTGGCGTCCACCACCTGGGCCAGAGTATTCTTGTCGTAGCGGCCCTCCACTACGATAACTTCCTTGATCTTTCTCATTTCCGGGCCGCTCCCAACCTCGCCAGCAGCAGCTTCAGCTCCTCCACAGGGTCCGCCCCCCGCTGGCTCTTCATTCTCAGGTCCACCACCTGGCACATCTTCACCGCGTCGCCGCACCACTGGGCGCTGACCCGCTTGGCCGACTGCAAAAGGAGCTTGGCGGGATAGTCCGACCGCATCTCCCACAGCTCCATGAGCCAGTACTTGTCCTTGCCGCTGTCAATGGCCATCCGGGCGGTGTAGAGCCGCCGCAGCTGGCTTCCCAGGGCCGCCAGGATCACAATGGGTTCCTCCTGCATTTTCAGCAGGTCCCCCAGAATGGCGGCGGCCTTGTTGTAGTCGCTCTGGGACACTGCGTCCGTCATTTTGAAGATCTCCGCCGACAGCACCGGGTCCGCCACCGCGTCAATGTCCTTCTGGGTGATGGTATCCCCCTTGGCGTAGGCGCCGATCTTGGCGATTTCCTGGGAAAGGCCGGTCATCAGCCCGCCGCAGAGGAAGATGAGATACTCCGCCGTCTGCCGGTCGATCTGCTTGCCCAGGGCCTTGAACCGCCGGGCGATCCAGGCCGTCAGGTCCGAGGTATCCTGGGCTTTGAACTCAATGGGCGTCACATGGGCGTCCATGGCTTTGCACAGCTTTTTCAGGGTCTTGTTCTGCTTGTAGGCCACCGTATCGTACACGAACACGATGCAGCAGTACTCCGGCAGATCCTCCAGCAGGGCGATGAGCCGCTCCCGCTGGTCCTCGTTCAGCTTGTAGATGTCCCAGTCCGTTACCACGATCAGCGTCCGCTCCGCCATCATGGGCATGGCCTCCGCCATCTCCGTCAGGCTCTGGGCCGTCAGGTCCTTCCCCTCCAGCACGTGGTAGTTGAACTCCTCAAAGCCCGCCGGGACCAGCTTCTTCCGCAGCTCCCCCAGGTAGTATTCTCGCAGGTAGGTCTCCTCCCCGTAAAAGAGGTAGGCATTGCCCAGGGGATTGCCCTCCTTCAGGTCCGTTTTCAGTTTTTGATAGGCTTCGTTTTTCGCCGACTTTTTTGCGTATGCCATACCGCGCTCCTACTTAAAAGATAGATAAACCGTACCGTGATGGTCCGTCCGGTAAACGGCGCAGCCCGCCCGGGCCAGCCGCCGCAGGGTGTCCTCCGCCGGGTGTCCATAGGAGTTGCTGCCCACGCTGATGATGACCGTCTCCGGTGTCACCGCTTCCAGCAGTTCCTCCGAGGTGGACCCCTTGGAGCCGTGATGCCCCGCCATCAGGACCTCAATATCCGGCAAGTTATAGGTTTCGATCAGTTTTTTCTCCGTGGCCCGCTCCATGTCGCCGGTAACGAGGAAGTCGTTCTCCCCCGCCGTGGCCAGAACGGTCAGCCCCAGTTCGTTGCTGCCGCCGGTGCCCAGAGGCGGAAAGATGGTCAGTTCCGCGTCCCCGAAGGGCAGGGCCGTTTCCTCCGTCACCGTTTCCACGGCAACGCCGTATACCGCCGCCAGGTCCAGGACCGCATCCCGGGCCGGGCCGTCCGTTTCCGGGACCGTCAGCGTTTTTACATCCATCCGGGCCAGCAGATGCTCCACGCCGTTGATGTGGTCATCGTCGAAATGGGTCAGGATCACCCTGTCCAAAGACCGGCAGCCCATGGTCAGCAGCTGGTCCGCCGCGTCGCATCCGGCGTCCCGCCAGCTGCTGCCGCTGCCGCAGTCCACCAGGGAAAACTCCGTACCGGACTTCAGGATCACACTCTGCCCCTGGCCCACATCCACCGCCGCGGCATCCAGCCGGTGGCAGAACCGGGCTTCTCCGGTCCGGACGGTGACAGCCAGCGTCAGGATACTCAGCGCCGCTGCCAGCGCATACTTCCGCCGTCCTCCGGTTTTCAACAGCCACGCGGCGGCAAACAGGAGGTATACAAATCCCATCCACCATTTCAGATAGGGGCTGCAGAAATAGACGCCGTGATACGGCAGGGCCGCCAAGCCGTGGCACACCGCCAGAATATACCGGATGAACAGCCGGGGCACCAGGCCGATGACCGTCCCCAGGGGCAGCCACAAAAAGCTCAAAAGCACTGCCGCCAGAGCGCCGGTGAACACGATACCCACCGCCCAGAGGCACAGCAGATTGCTGAGGAAGGACACCACCGCGAAGCTGCCGAAATAGTAGGCACTGACGGGTGCCGTCAGGGCCAGGCAGCCCACCGTGGCCGAAATACTGGCCGCTGTAAAGGAGAACAGCCTGCCATGTTTTTTCTCCCCTGCCAGAGCCCGGTAGACCCGGGGTGACAGCCACAAAAGCCCCGCCACCGCCCCGAAGGACAGCTGCAGGCTGACAGATTTGACCGCAAATGGATTGTTCACCAAAATCAGAAACAGCGCCGTCAGCATTGCTGTAGGCGGGTCGCTCTCCCGGTGGAACAAGGGCGCCGCCGTCAGAAAGCTGAGCATCACGCAGGCCCGCACCACCGAAGGAGACGCCCCGGTGAGGGCCGCGTAGAAAATCAGCACCGGAATGGCCGCTGCCGCAGTCAGCCGCCGCCGGTGCTTTCCCGTGAGAAAGCCCACCAGCGCCAGCAGATAGGCGCAGTGCATGCCGCTGACCGCCAGAATATGGTAGACGCCCGCTTCCGAAAGGTCCACGTCCGCCTGAACGGACAGCTCCCCCTTCCGCCCCGTCAACAGGGCCAGCAGAAAGCCTGCGTCGTCCCCGTCAAAGAAGGTTCGGATTCTCTCCTGCATGGCGCGGCCCAGCCGGGCGGGCCACCACCGGACGGCGTCCGGATCTCCCTTGCCGAAGGCAGGCGTTCCCCGGCTGTAAGCCAGCAGGAACACGCCCTTGGAGTTGAACACCGTTACATCGTCATCCCGGATGCGGGAGGCGCTTTGCAGATACACGTCATCCGTGATCCGCTGGCCCGGGCACAGCTGCAAAAGGGCTGTGTCACCGTAATAGGTCAACCTTCCCGGCAGGCCCTCCGCCTCCACCGCCGCCTTGGCTCCAAAAGCAGTGGCCGTTGGGTACTCCGTCAAGGTCATGGTCAGGGTCTGCTGGCTGTCCGCCAGGGCCTCCATGGGCGCGCTGACCTGCCGGAGGTACAGCCAGTCCCATCCCAGGGCCAGCGCCGTGCCCACCAGGCACAGCACCGCCCGCTTCCGCCACTGCTCCGGCAGAAACAGGGCCAGAATCCCCGCCCCCAGACACACCAGACCAACCGGCAGCAGCCAGCCGTCCGGCAGGAGATATTGGGCCAGAAAGATCCCGGCGGCAAAGCCGCCGCAGAAAAGGGCCAGCCGTCTCATTTGGCAGGGTACGGCTCCGGCCGGTCCGTCCGCCCCAGGAGATAGTCGGTGCTGACGTGGTAATAATCCGCCAGCTTTACGATCAGCTCCAGAGGAAACTCCCGCACGCCCTTTTCGTAGCGGCGGTACACATTGGGATGAATCCCCAGATATTCCGCGATCTCCTTCTGCGTCAGGTCACTGTCCTCACGCAGGTCATAGACACGTTTCAGATACAAACCGGATCACCTCAAACAGAGGTTACCATTTGGTTTGCTTTTTATTTAAGAATTGAACCGAACGGTTTGGTTTTTCAGATAAACCGTCCGGTTCCAACATTCACACCGCTGCTGTTTCCATATTTATGTCAACTGAAGCCGCCGGCTCCGCTTCGGCTGGGTGGGGATATCCGTCCGCCCCAGCAGGTAATCCGTGCTCACCTTATAATAATCCGCCAGCTTATCCAGCACCCAGGCCGGGGTCTCCCGGCTGCCGTTTTCATACCGCCGGTAAACACTCCGGTGCATATTCAGGTATGCGGCGACTTCCCACTGGGCCTTGTCATGGTCTTCCCGCAAATCCCGCAGGCGCTGAATCTCCATAATGATGTACCTCCCGGTAAAAATGCCAATTTATTATAGCGCAGATTCCCTCAAATTTCCACCCTCTTTTTGCAATTGTAAACATATCCCTAACGATCCCGTTAAAAAGCCGCGCCCCGCCTTGACTTCTCCTCCGGCAGGAATTATGATGGGTTCAGATATCCGAATAACAGAAAGGAGTTCCCTCTATGAAACGCTTTTTCACTCTGCTGTTCACCGCCCTGCTGCTGACGGCAGCCCTGTGCGTCAGCGCTTCCGCCTCTCAGTACGACAGCGTGGCTCAGGACCTGTCCGCCATCGGCATGTTCCGGGGCACCGGCAACGGCTTTGACCTGGACCGCGCCCCCACCCGCAGTGAGGCCGCCATCATGCTGGTGCGGCTCTACGGCGCGGAGGACAAGGCCAAGGCCGCCTACGACGCCGGGGAGATCACGCACCCCTTCACCGACGTCAGCGCCTACACCTCTCCCTATGTGGCCTGGCTGTATACCAACGGCATCACCAACGGCACCAGCGCCACAACCTTCGGCTCCGGCCGAGCCTGCACCCTGCAGAATTACGTGGTGTTCCTGCTGCGGGCCCTGGGGTATAAGGACGGCACCGATTTCCAGTATGCCCAAGCCACGAACCTGGCCCAAACCTGCGGCTTCTATACCCCCCTGCTTTTTGACGGCACCTTCCTCCGGGATGACCTGGCAGCCCTGACCTACCAGGCCCTGGCAGCCAACGTGAAGGGCACGGACACCTCCCTGCTCGCCAGCCTGATCGCCAGCGGCGCTATCGACAAGACTGCCGCCAAGCCCCTCACGGACAAGATCGACGCCTACCTGGCCCTGGTGACCTCCACCAGCGGCATGGAGTCCCATTCCATGGACCTGGACACCGTCTCCGTCACCGATATGACCATCAAGGCCGACGGGAAAACGACCTCCAGCAAAATGACCACATCCAGCAGCACCCAGTCCATCATCAACGGCAGCGATATCCGCATGGCCGTTACCTCCAAGACCACCGCCGACGGCACCGCAGTGGAAAGCAGCAGCTGGATCAAGGACGGCTGGCTGTACACCGCCACCGCCGCTGAGGACGGCACCGCCAAGATCAAGCTCTCCGTGGGCGACGATTTTGCGGAACTGGAGGACCTGGTGCAGCTGCCGGACCTGAACGTCAGCGGCCTTGCCACAGTGAAGTCCATCTCCTCCCGGAAATCCGGCGCCGATACTGTGTATACCCTGGTCGTTGACAAGAATACCCTCAACGGCCTGATGGACAGCATCATGACCGGTATGCTGGGAAGCTTCGGCTCTATGGACGATGTAAAGTTTTCCACCCAGTTCAGTGACATGACCATCCACTACACCGTTGGCAGCCAGGGTGCCTTGAAGGGGCTGCACACCGTATACAGCGCCGCGGTGGATATCAGCATCCCGGCCACGGCTGACAGCCCCGCCCAGGCCATGACGATGAACTGCGCCTACGATACCACAGTCACCGTAAAGGCCACCGGCTCCGCCGTGAAGATCACCTTCCCCGACTTCTCCGACTTCGTGGAGATTGACATGGGCTGATTTTCGCAACTTTCTTCATACGGTAAACCAAAAGCGGAGGGCATGCGCCCTCCGCTTTTTCCTGTTCTCTTTTGGCATCAGCCCGGAGGCCAGGTCATATCCCGGCCTGCCAGCACGTGGAAGTGCAGGTGGGGCACAGACTGCTGGCCCGCCTCGCCGATGTTGGACACCACCCGGTAGCCCGCCTCGGCAAAGCCCAGTTCCTGGGCCAGCTTGGCGATGACCTCGAAAATGTGGGCCACCACGGCGCTGTTCTCCGGCGTAATGGCCGTGACAGACTGGATGTGGGCCTTGGGCACCACCAGGAAATGGGTGGGCGCCTGGGGCGCGATGTCATAAAAGGCGTAGCAGAGCTCGTCCTCATAGACCTTATTGATGGGGATCTCCCCGCCGATGATCTTGCAGAAAAGGCAATCACTCATAGATGTTCCTCCTTTCCGTTTCTGTGCGTTCACCGCGAAGGTCCGGCCAAGGTCGGACCTTCGCGGGCATCCGGCATTTTATTTTTTGTGCTCCGGCACGATCGCGAACGTGACCAGCGGTTCCGTGCCGGTATTCATCAGCTTGTGGCTATGGCCCTGGGCGCAGTAGTGGCACACACCGGGCGTCAAAGCCTCCTCCACACCGTCGCAGAGCATGGTGCCGGTGCCGGAGAGCACATAGATCGTCTCGCTGTTGCCCACGTGGGTGTGCTCACCCAAATATGCGCCGGGAGCCAGTTCCAGCTTCATGATCTTATTTTCCCCGTCAGAGAAGCTCTTCAGCCGCGCTTCCCCCTGGCCGCCCTTCATGCCGTTGACGACCTGCGCCTCTAAGTTGTCAAAATTGATCTGCATGATTTTTCCTCCTTACAGTTTGCTGGCCACAAAATCGTCCACAGCAGCCAGGGCATCGTCCACCTTGCTGACCTCGGTGCCGCCGCCCATGGCGCTGTCGGGCTTGCCGCCGCCCTTGCCGCCGCAGATGGGAGCAATGGCCTTGATGATATCGCCGGCCTTGACGCCCTTGGCCACGGCGTCCTTGCCGCAGACCGCCAGCAGCGTCACCTTGCCGTCGTTGACGGAGGCCAGAACGCCCACCACACCGGGCTCCTTGTCCCGGAGGAAGTCGCCCTGCTTGCGCATGGCGGCGGCGTCCATACCGTCCCGCTGGGCGGTGATGACCTTCAGGCCGCCTATGTCCTTTGCGGCCATCAGGAAGCTGCGGGCCTCGCCCAGGGATGCCTGCTCCTTGAACTTGTCCAGTGCGTGGCGCAGTTCCTTCATCTCATTCATCTGCTGCTCCAGACGGTTCTCCAGTTCGCCGGGATTGGTCTTGAACATCTGGGCGATGTGGAAGAGGACCTGCTGGTTGCGGTTGATGGTATCCAGGGTCAGCTGGCCCACGGTGGCCTCGATCCGGCGGACACCGGAAGCAACGGAGGCTTCGCTCTTGATGCGGAAGGGACCAACCTTGGCGGTGTTATCCACGTGGGTGCCGCCGCAGAACTCCATGGACACATCGCCCATTTCCACGACCCGGACCACGTCGCCGTACTTCTCGCCGAACATGGCCACAGCGCCCTTCTTCTTGGCCTCCTCGATGGGCAGGACCTCCGTCACCACGGGCACACCTTCCAGAATGATGTCGTTGACGATCTTATCCACCTGGGTAAGCTGCTCAGGGGTGATGGCCTCAAAGTGGGTGAAGTCAAACCGCAGGCGGTCAGGCTCCACCAGGGAGCCCGCCTGGTGCACATGGTCTCCCAGCACCTTCTTCAGCGCCGCATCCAGCAGATGGGTGGCGCTGTGAGCCCGGCGGATGGCCTTGCGGCGCTCCGCATCAATGGCAGCGGACACGGTGTCCCCTACCTTAAAGGAGCCGGAAACCACCTTGCCGTAGTGCATGAACTTGCCGCCCTTGTTCTTCTGGACGTTGTTGACCTCGAATTTGGCCTCGCCGCAGGTGATGACGCCGTAGTCGGCCACCTGGCCGCCCATCTCCGCGTAGAAGGGGGTCTGATCCAGGACCACAATGCCCTCCACGCCGCTCATCAGCTCCTCAGCCAGCTCGTCCTCCACCACCAGGGCCACCACCTTGGCGTCATCAATGGCGTCGTGGTCATAGCCCACGAACTCCGTGGAGGGAATATCCTTGCCGAACTCCACACCGGCCCAGCCCAGGTCGCCCAGAGCCTTCCGGGCCTCCCGGGCACGGGTCTTCTGCTCCTGCATCTCCTGATCGAAGGCAGCCCGGTCCAGAGTCATGCCTGCGTCCTCCACCATCTCAATGGTCAGGTCGATGGGGAATCCATAGGTATCATACAGCTTGAAGGCATCCGCGCCGGAGAAGGTGGTCTCCCCCTTCTCCTTGTGCTCGGCAAGCAGCTGGTCGAAGATCTTCATGCCGCCATCGATGGTCTTGGCGAAGTTCTCCTCCTCCACCCGGATGACCTTGGTGATATAGGCCTGCCGCTCCCGCAGCTCGGGATAGTGGCCCTCGTTCTCGTGGACCACGGTGTCCACCACCTCATACAGGAAGGGACGGTTCACACCCAGCAGCTTTCCGTGGCGGGCGGCCCGGCGCAGCAGGCGGCGCAGCACATAGCCCCGGCCCTCGTTGGAAGGCAGCACGCCGTCGCAGATCATAAAGCTGGCGGAGCGGATATGGTCGGTGATGACACGGAGGGACACGTCCTTCTCATAGCTCTGGCCGTAGCTGGCGCCGGTGATCTCCGTGACCTTGTTGGTGATATTCATTACGGTGTCCACATCGAACAGGGAGTCCACGTCCTGGCACACCACGGCCAGACGCTCCAGGCCCATGCCGGTGTCGATG